>DATMQV010000252.1:0-2307 GCA_035566615.1 Xanthobacteraceae bacterium | reverse complement strand
GCCAGCCCGCGGCGGAGAAGCGCTTCACGGTGGCGTGGCCGATGCCGCGGCTCGCTCCGGTCAGAAGCAGCGTGCGGCCCGAACGGTTGCTCAATGGCATTTCAGTTGTTCCATTCCGACGCAGCGCTCATGGATAAAGCCGCGTCTTGCTCCAGCGCGCGCCCGGTTGCTCGCGCCGGAATCTGATGCGATCGTGCAGGCGAAACGGCCGCTCCTGCCAGAACTCGATTTCCTGCGGCGCCACGCGATAGCCGGACCAATGCGGCGGACGCGGCACGGCGCCGACGCCGAATTTCGCGGTGTGCACCGCGACCGCCTTTTCGAAGGCGAGGCGGCTTTCGAGCGCCGTCGATTGTTTGCTCGCCCAGGCGCCGATCTGCGACAGGCGCGAGCGCGAAGCGAAATAGGCGTCGGCCTCTGCGTCCGAAACCGGTTCGACCTCGCCGCGCACGCGCACCTGCCGCTGCAACGATTTCCAATACAGCGTCAGCGCCGCGCGCGGCGCTTCTGCAAGCTCGCGGCCCTTTACGCTGCCGAGGTTCGTGTAGAAGACGAAGCCGCGTTCGTCGAAGCCCTTCAACAGCACCATGCGGGCGTTGGGAAAGCCGTCGGCATCGACGGTGGCGAGCGTCATCGCGTCGGGATTGTTCGGCTCGCTCTTTTTCGCCTCGGCGAACCAGGCCGCGAACAGCCGGAACGGCTCGTCGGCTTCGGTGAAGTCACCGCCTATTAACCAAGCCGGGTGTTCTATCGGCGCTGCGTCAGTCATTTGGTCGGAGTACCCAAAGTGCTCGCGTGCGGCGTTCGGGGAGTCGCCCGTCGGCCTCTATATAGTGGAACCGGGGCGTCGCGCCTATGTTGGCGCCCGCATCGCTTCCCAGCGCTTGCAGCCTTGCTGTCGGCCCTCTCCACCGCCGGCTGCGCCTACCAGCTCGACACGTCATTCTCCAAAGCCGACGCTGACGTGGCGCACACCGGCTCGACCGGCGGGGCCGACCGGCAAGTCACCGCTGCGAACGTCGTCGCGCCGTCCGAAACCGATCTGGCCTATGCGCGCGCGGTCGCCGCCGATGTCGTCGGGCACGGCGCCAAGGACGCCAGCATCCCTTGGGAGAATCCCAATACCGGAGCCGGCGGCAACATCACGCCGCTCGCGGCTTCTTATAGCGAAGGCTCTCTCACCTGCCGCGACTTTCTGGCGAGCTATGTGCGCGGGCCGGCGCAGGTCTGGTTGCAGGGCGAAGCCTGCCGCACGGCGCACGGCAAATGGGAAGTCAGGAGCCTGCGGCCCTTCAAACAGGGCTAAAGCCTGCATTCTCCGCGCCGCCGCTGATCCAATGGATTGCAGGGCGGTTCCACAAGTCCCACATTAACGAATCGAATAGCACTGGGCGGCGGGGCTGGCCCGAAAAACCGAACGGAGTCCATGGGGGATGCGTGATCCCTACGAGGTGCTGGGTGTGGATCGCAAGGCGAGCGCAGGCGACATCAAAAGCGCCTTCCGCAAGCTTGCGAAAAAACTGCATCCGGACGCCAACAAGAACGATCCGAAAGCTGCCGGACGCTTTGCCGAGATCAACGCCGCCTATGAGATCCTGGGCGAAGACGACAAGCGCAAAGCCTTCGACCGCGGCGAGATCGACGCCGAGGGCAAGCCGCGCTTCCAGGGCTTCGGCGGCGGCGCCGGTGCGCGCCCCGGCGGCGGGTTCGGCACCGGTGGCGCCTATGGGCCCGAGGGCGAATTCGAGACTTTCACCTTCGGTCCGGAAGGCTTTACGCGCGGGACGCGGCGTGGGCGCGCCGGAGCGGGGGCCGGCGGCGGCTTCGGCGGCTTTGAGGATATTCTGCGGGACGCGTTCGCCGGCGCAGGTGCGCGCCGGGGCGGAGGCGGCGCAGGTTTTGAAGCCGAGGATTTCGGCGGCGGCGCTGGCACCAATGTCACCGCCACTCTGACCGTGTCGCTGCCCGACGCGGCGCATGGCGCCACCCAGCGCGTGCGCCTCCCCAACGGCAAAGATGTCGAGGTCAAGATTCCGGCCGGGATCGCCGACGGTCAGCAAATCCGCCTGCGCGGCCAGGGTGCCGCCGGCCCGAACGGGCCGGGCGATCTTCTGATCACCCTGTCGCTTGGCCCGCATCCGATCTTCACGCTCGATGGCGCCGATATCAGGCTCGATCTGCCGGTGACGCTCTACGAGGCGGCGCTCGGCGCCAAGGTGCGGGTCCCAACTCTCGACCGCCCGGTCGAGCTCACCATCCCGCCTGGCACCAGCAGCGGCCGCACCTTCCGCCTGAAAGGCAAGGGCT
>DATMQV010000251.1:0-2203 GCA_035566615.1 Xanthobacteraceae bacterium | reverse complement strand
GATCCGCTCGAATACCGCATCCTCAACGCCTATCGCGACGGCGACATGAAAGCGCACCGGCGCGAAGCCAAGAACTGCGCACTGATCGAATGCGCGCAAGTCGCCGCCGAGAAGGCCAACTGGCCGTTGCGTGAAGAATTCCGCCGGATGTCGTCGCGCAAGGGCGAAGGCGCAGCGCGCCCAAGCATAGCTGCGGCGGACCGCACCCGTGCGCCGGCGCCGCCCGCGCCTGCGCGGACACCGGCGAGCGCGCCGCAGCGCATATCGTACGAGCGGCCAACGCCCGCCTCGCCGCCTCCGCGCACGGCGCCACCTGCACCGCCGCCGCGTAGCGCGCCGCCGCCACCAGCGTCACCTGCCGGTTCGACGCACGGTGCGCCGCGCTTCTCGTCAGTTTTCGGCACCAGGAGGCGCTGATCATGGCCAAGCATCGAGGACGCGGCGTTGCCACCATCAATTATCCGATCGGCATGAATCTGGGCGGCGATCCGAGCCAAGCGCTGGTCCATTCCAACCCGACCGGCAAGTTCACCGTTGCCCTTTCTTCCATCGATCTCGGACAAGGGATGAAGTCTGTGACGCGACAGATCTGCGCCGAGACGCTCGGCGTGCCGGTGGAAGATGTGTATGTCGATACTGCCGATTCCGATACCGGACCGCATTGCATGGGCTCGTTCGCCTCGCGCGGTACGCACCGCGTCGGCAATGCGGTGATGGTGGCAGCGCGCGAAGCGCGCGCAGTGATGATGGAGGCCGCCGCCGAGGAGCTTGAAGTCGATCCGGGCGATCTCGAAACCGACGGCAAGGGCTCGATCCGCGTCAAAGGCGCGCCGCACCGCTCGATCTCGGTGCGCGACGTCGCCATCGCGGCACAATTCCGCCAGGGCAAGACCATTTCCGGACGCGGCATTTTTCTCGTGCCGCTCTCCGACGTCGATCCGGAGACCGGCGAGATGTCGCCGGCCACTTGCTACGCGCACGCTTGCCTGATCGCCGAAGTCGAAGTCGACGATGAGACCGGCGATGTTGCTGTGCTGAAAATGACCAGCGCCTATGAGATCGGGCGCGCGCTCAATCCGAAGCTGGTCGAGCAGCAACTCGTCGGCGGTGCTTGGATGGGCATGAGCCACGCGCTCTACGAGACGCCCGAGCCCTATTATCCCGACACGCGCGAGGGGCCGCGCGACTTCAATGAATATCTGATGCCGGGCCCCGGCGACGTTTGCCCGCACGACATCGTGGTGCTCGAGCGCCCCGCTCCCGACGGGCCTTATGGCGCCAAAGGACCGGGCGAGATGTGCGCCAATCCGGTACTGCCGGCAGTCGCCAACGCGATCTTCAACGCAGTCGGTGTGCGCATCGATGAGCTGCCGATCACGCCGGAAAAGGTCCTGCGCGCGTTGAAGGCGCGCGGCGGCTCACAGCCGGCGCGCCCGCGGTAGAACTTCATGGCGGTGCGCCACACCATTGTCGGGATCAGCAGTCCGCGCGAGCTCGAAGAGGCCCTGCGCGCCGCCTATTATTTGGCGGACGATGAGCTTTCGACCGCCGCTTATCTCGCGCTGGCGCTGGGCAAACCGCTGCTGCTGGAAGGCGCGCCGGGTGTCGGCAAGACCGAAGCCGCCAAGGCGATTGCCGGCGTGCTCGGCCGCGCGCTGTTGCGCCTGCAATGCTACGAGGGCATCGACGCTTCCGCCGCGCTCTACGAATGGAATTTTCCCCGCCAGATGCTGGCGCTGCGCCATCAGAGCGAAGGCGCCGGCGGCAATGTCGATATCTACAGCGACGAATTTTTGATCGAACGGCCGATGCTGGCCTGTCTGCGTCGTCCGCAGGAGACCGTGCTGCTGATCGACGAAATCGACCGCTCTGATCACGAGTTTGAAGCCTTCCTTCTGGAATTTTTGTCGGACTTTCAGATTTCCATTCCGGAACGCGGCGCTATCCGTGCTTACGACCGGCCGGTGGTAATCCTCACCTCCAACCGTACGCGCGAACTGCACGAAGCCTTGCGCCGCCGTTGCGTGTATCACTGGATCGAATATCCGACGCCAGAACGCGAGATGCGCATCATCATGATGCGCGCCTCCGGCGTGAGCGAGCGCGCGGCGCGGGCCGTCGTTGCCGCGGTCGGGCGTCTGCGGCGCGAGCCGCTCGCCAAGCTTCCAGGCATTGCCGAAGCGGTCGAATGGGCAGAAGCCGC
>DATMQV010000250.1:0-9551 GCA_035566615.1 Xanthobacteraceae bacterium | reverse complement strand
CGCGATGTGGAAGAAGATGGGTTAAACCGCCGCAAGGTGCTCGAATGCATGACCTGGGTCGGCACCGGCGTTCTGTGGACGATTGCCGGCGGCGTGCCGCGCTCGGCGGGCTTGATCGAGAGGGCGTCGGCGCAGGAAATGCGCGGACTGACCTTCCTGCAAATCTCCGATAGTCATATCGGCTTCGACAAGCCGGCCAATCCCAATGCGCGCGGCACCCTGGAAGAGGCGGTCGGCAAGATCAACGCCATGCCGGCGAAGCCGTCTTTCATGCTGCATACCGGCGACATCAGCCACTTGTCGAAGGTGTCCGAATTCGACGACGCCGACCGCATCATCTCGCAGACGCGGCTCGACGTGCATTACGTGCCGGGCGAGCACGATTTCCTCGATGAGGACCGCAAGCTCTATCGCGAGCGCTACGGCCGCGGCAGCAAGGGCGCCGGCTGGTACAGCTTCGACGCGGGCGGCGTGCATTTCATCGGGCTGGTCAATGTCGTCGATCTGAAAGCCGGCGGGCTCGGCAATCTTGGCGCCGACCAGCTCGCCTGGCTTGCGGCCGACGTGAAAGACCGCTCGGCCTCGACGCCGATCGTGGTATTCGCACACATCCCGCTCTGGACGGTTTATCCGGAATGGGGCTGGGGCACCGAGGACGGCGGCCGCGCACTGGAGCTGCTCAAGCGCTTCGGCTCGGTGACGGTGCTTAACGGCCACATCCATCAAGTGATGCAGAAGGTCGAAGGCAATGTCGCCTTCCATACCGCGCGCTCGACCGCCTTTCCGCAGCCGGCGCCCGGTACCGCGCCCTCGCCCGGCCCGATGAAGGTTCCGGACGACAAGTTGCGGAGCGTTCTCGGCGTCGCGAGCATCAACTTCGTGCAAGGCAAGGAGCGCCTCGCCATCATCGACGCGCCGCTGCAAGGCTGAAGGGAGCGCACCATGCAAAACACGCTGCGCCGCACGCTGGTCGCGGCAGCCCTCGGCGGCGTCTGCGCGCTGCCGCTGGCCGCTCTCGTGCTGCCGACCCACGCGCAAAATGCTCCGGTCCCGATCGCGATCGACAATTTCACCTTCAACCCGCAAAAGCTGACGGTGAAGGCCGGCACCACCGTCACCTGGACCAACATGGACGATATCCCGCATGCGATCGCCGCGGTGAGCAAACAATTCAAATCGAAGACGCTCGACACCGACGACGCCTATTCGTTCACGTTCACCACACCGGGAAGTTACGAATATTTCTGCTCGCTGCATCCGCACATGACCGGCACGGTCGTGGTAGAAGCGGCAGCCGGAGAGAACACGACGCGATAATGCTCGATCGGACGCGGCCGCCGGCGCCGAGTGTTTCGTGGACAGCCGAGCGAAGAACCATGTCAGATGACGGCGACGCCGACCGGACCCGGCGGTTTCGCGAGGCGGCGTTGCCGCATCTCGACGACGTGTTCACGCTCGCGCGTTATCTGATGCGCGACAAGGCCGACGCCGAAGACGCGGTGCAGGAATGCTTCCTGCGGGCGCTCCGCCATTTCGACAGCTATCGCGGCCCGGCAATGAAGCCGTGGCTGCTGGCGATCTTGCGCAACGTCTGCAAGGCGGAATTTGCCCGGCGTAGCTTGCAGCCGATGCCGCAGGAGCAGACGGAAGAAGAGATTGCGGCGGACGATCCGCCGCTCTGGCAAGAGCCGCAGCCTTCGCCGGAAACGGAACTGCTGCGCCAGTACGACGACGAGGCCATCCGCCGTCTCGTCGCTTCGCTGCCGCAGCCGTTCCGCGAAGCGATCGTGCTCCGGGACATTAACGACCTCTCCTATCGCGACATCGCCGAAGTGCTCGGCGTACCGGTCGGCACCGTGATGTCGCGGCTTGCCCGCGCCCGCGCCATGCTGCGCGCGCGCTGGACCCTCGAACAAGGATCGGCGCCATGAATTGCTCCGAAGCCGAAGTGTTGATCCATGCGCTGATCGACGGCGAGCTCGATGCCGGCCACGCGCGCGACGTTGAAGGGCACGTCGCCACCTGTCCGGACTGCGCCAGGAAGCTTGCGGCATTTCGCGAATTGCGGCGCACGATGTCTGCCGCTGATTTGAAAGAGAAGGCGCCCGCGTCGCTGCGTGCGCGCATCGAAGCGGCGTTGCCGCTGCCGCCGGCGCCGGCCCGCGCCACCGGCGCGGTTGTTGTCCCTGCCCCGGTCCTCGCGGCTCGGCGCTTTAACCGCCGCTTCTTCGTCGGCGGATTCGCGCTCGGCACCGCGCTCTCCGGCGCGGTCGCGGCGACGCTCGTGCTCGGCGTGCTGAACGACGATCGGCAGCAAAGGATCGCCGGCGAAGTGGTGACGGCGCATCTGCGCTCGCTGCAGCCCGGACATCTGACCGACGTCGAAACAAGCGACCGGCATACGGTGAAGCCGTGGTTCAACGGCAAGCTCGACGTGGCGCCGCCGGTGCCCGATCTCACCACGCAAGGCTTTACGCTGATCGGCGGACGGCTCGACGACATCAACGGCGAGACCGCGGCGGCCATCGTCTATCGCCGCCGCAACCACGTGATCAATCTGTTTGTCGCCCCGGCCCAGGGCGCCCGGCAGCAGGAACCGGCGAGCCAGACCCGGCATGGATTCAATGTCCTGCAATGGCAGGAGAACGGCCTCGATTTCTGGGCGGTCAGCGACATCGCGGCCGGCGAGCTTAACGAGTTCGCCCAGAAATTCCGCGCTGCGCTGCAACCCTCACCCGCGCCCTCCTGACTGGTGTTGGCTGCCTTTAGCGGGTAAAGCAAAGGCTAGAAGCGACTTTTAAGGGCGCGGCACAGGGGGAAATGCTGGACGAACCCGCCTAGCGCGCCGGACGTTTGTCCTGACATGGATCAGCGCACCGACACCGAACACCGCCTCGACGCTGCGCCCGGACACGACATCAATCCCGCGATCGGCGAAGCCCGCAAAACGCAACCGTGGCTCGACCGCATGCGCCGGCGGCGGCGGCAGGTTCTTGTCATCACGGCGCTGATCATCGCGGCCATCGTCGGAACGGTAGCCTATTGGCTCAATGCCAGCGGCTATGAATCGACCGACGACGCCTTCATCGATGCCCGCACGGTCTCGGTCAGCGCGCAGGTCGGCGCCGCCATCGTCGATGTTCCGGTGACTGACAATCAGCTTGTCGAAGCCGGCACCGTCCTGGTGCGGCTCGACGATCGCGACTTCCGGGCGCAGGCCGATCAGGCAACCGCGCAGGTCGATCAGGCCAAGGCCAACATGGCCAATATCGACGCACAGGTCGCCGCCCAGCAGGCGCGCATCGATCAGGCCGACAAACAAACCGCGCAGTCGCAGGCGGCCCTCACCTTCGCGCAACAGCAGGAGAAGCGCTACACGACGCTCGTCAAAACCGGCGCCGGCACCGTCGAACAGGCGCAGCAATACGCATCCAATCTCTTGCAGGCGCAAGCCAA
This sequence comes from Xanthobacteraceae bacterium, assembly GCA_035566615.1. Lineage (GTDB taxonomy): Bacteria > Pseudomonadota > Alphaproteobacteria > Rhizobiales > Xanthobacteraceae > BOG-931. Next base: position 6,095 of record DATMQV010000250.1, on the reverse strand, counting down.
TTACGCGGCCGCGCAGGCCAATGCGATCGCAACCGAAGCGCAGCTTCCGGTCCTCAAGGCACAGCGCGAAGTGGCGCAGGCGCAATTGGAGCAGGCACGCGCCGCGCTCGAGCAAGCCGACGCCAATCTCTCACGCACCTCGATTACCGCGCCGGTGGCCGGCCGCGTCACGCGGCTGACCGCAGCCAAGGGCAACTACGCGGCCGTCGGCCAGGCATTGATGATGTTCGTGCCGCGCGACGTCTGGGTCACGGCGAATTTCAAGGAGACGCAGCTTCTTTCCGTGCGCCCGGGCGATCCGGTCGATATCCACATCGACACCTATCCGCATCGCACATTCAAGGGCCATGTGGGCAGCATCCAAGCCGGCAGCGGCACGGCCTTCAGCCTGCTGCCGGCGGAAAACGCCACCGGCAACTACGTCAAGATCGTGCAGCGCGTGCCGGTGAAGATCGTATTCGACGAACCGCCCGACGTGCTGCTGGGACCCGGCATGTCGGTCGTGCCGACGGTCAGGACCAAATGAGCGAGCAGCGCCCGGGTGCGCAATCGCAGAGCCGCTCGGCGGCGGGCGATCGCAGTCCGTGGCTGATCGCAATCGTTGTCTCGATCGCGACGTTCATGGTCGTGCTCGATACCGCCATCGCCAACGTGTCGCTGCGTTATATCGCCGGCAGCCTCGCGGTCAGCGTCGATGAGAGCACCTGGATCGTCACCACCTATCTGATCGCCAACGCCGTGATCCTGCCGATCAGCGGCTGGCTCTCGAATGTGATCGGCCGCAAGCGCTTCTACATGATCTGCGTCGCGGTGTTCACGGTCGCTTCGCTGTTATGCGGGTTTGCCTCGAGTCTGACGGCGTTGATCATCTTCCGCATCCTGCAAGGGCTCGGCGGCGGCGGCATGCCGACCAGCGAGCAGGCAATGCTCGCCGACACCTTCCCGCCGCACCAGCGTCCGCAAGCCTTCGCCATCTACGGCATCGCCGTGATCGTGGCGCCGACCGTTGGCCCGACGCTCGGCGGCTGGATTACCGACAATTATTCCTGGCATTGGATCTTTTTCATCAACGTGCCGTTCGGCATCCTCTCGCTCATCCTGGTGCAGTGGCTGGTGGTGGAGCCCGAGGTGCTGGAGCGCGAGCGCGCCGAACGGCTCGCCGGCGGACTGAAAATCGATTGGGTGGGATTCGTCCTGATCGCGCTGACCTTCGGCAGCCTCGAATTCGTGCTCGACCGCGGCCAGATCGAGGACTGGTTTCACTCCACCACGATCGTCATCTTCGCCACCATCTCGGCCTGCTCGTTCATCTTCTTTATTCCCTGGGAGCTTACCCACGACGATCCGATCGTGGACATCCGCCTGCTCTGCCAGCGGCAATTCGGGCTCGCCTTCCTGGTGATGCTCGCGGTCGGCGCCATTCTCTACGGCTCGAACCAGATCACGCCGCAACTGATGCAGACGAATTTTCCCTACACGGCGATGCTTTCAGGATTGGCGATGATGCCCGGCGGTATCGCCATGATTGTCATGATGCCGCTCGTCGGCCAAATCGCCGGCCACGTGCAGCCGAAATACATGATCGCCATCGGCTTCACCGTCATCGCGCTGGCGATGTGGTATTCGACCACGCTGGTGCCCGATGCGAGCTTTACCTATTTCGCGACATTGCGCGTATTTCAGACGGTCGGCATGCCGTTCATGTTCATTCCGATTAACATGGTCGCCTATACCGGATTGCCGCAGCAAAAAACCGCGCAGGCCTCGGCGCTGATCAATGTCGCGCGCAATCTCGGCGGCAGCATCAGCGTGTCGCTCGCCAACACCGAACTGGTGCAGCGCTCGCAATTTCATCAATCGCGCCTCGTTGAGAATCTGACGCAATCGTCGCCGAGCTTCCAATCGGCGATGCACAATTTGACGCAATACTTTACGCAATTTGGCTCGCCGGCCGGCGCGCAGGGCCGCGCATTCGGCTACATCGGGCACCTGATCGCCGACCAAGCTGCGCTCATGGGTTATATTGACATATTCTACAGTTGGTCGATCTTTGCCGCAGTGCTGGTGCCGGTCGTTCTGTTGCTGATTCGGCGCACCGGACCGGTGAGCGGCGGCCAAGCCGCAGCGGGGCACTAACACGCCTCGCGGCAATCGCGGCGCGCATAGCGGCGCGCCTTAGCCGTGCGCATAGCGGCGTGCCTCCGCCGCGCGCATTGTAGCGATGAAAAATGCCCCAGGCTCGAACGTTCGCCGGATCAAGGCGTTGGCTACGGGCGGCAACAGGAGCGCAAGAAAGCTGCCGACGAGGCACACACTTTAGGAAAACACGATGGGAAAATGCGGAGCAGGCATGCGACGCCTTCGCCATCAAAAGTCCATCGTGTATCGGCACCATTCTTGCTTCGACTGGTTACCGCTGGGGTAATGGGGGGCATTGAGAGCCCCGGACACCATGCCGGGGGAAAGGAGTCGCCAATGTGTGACTTTAGCCTCCAAAGCGTGCGGTCGCGGCCCGCGAAAGTGGGCGACAAGCTTGTAACGCGTGATTTCGGTACCGGAACTCGCGGCTTCGCCGATGTCGACGACCTCGGCACGGCGGTATGTTTGATGCCGGGCACCGAACTCGCCTTCGCCGGTGAAGTTGCTTGCTTACCGGCGGGCCTGCTTGGCTGGAAGACCAAGACCATCAATCATCAGACGGCGATCTTCCGTCAGGTCAACAAAGAAAAGTTGGCCGCGCATCATGATGCGCTCGAGTTTCCCGATGGGCGCACCGTGTTGCTGACATTGTTGTGCGAAGGCCAAGCGTGCAGTGTGTTGCAGCTGCCGGCGCAGCCGAAGACCGAGGCCGAGGCGCGCGAGCAGGAACGCGTCGGCTTTGTCGGTTGAAGCATAACTGATCCCGCTTCCTCGCTGCCGAACAGCAGAGATGCGGGGACGAAAACCCGGCCGCCCTACGGGCGGCCGGACTTCGGGTTTTTCACATTTGTTCATGTTGGTTTTAGGCGAAGCAACAGGCCGTCAGCTCCTGTGTCTCTGTTGCTCGTGTCGCTCGACGAGTGCTGCCAATGAGCGCATCGACCGACATCACTCCCGACCTCGTCTGGCTTGCGGCGGTTGTCGCCGTCGGGTTTGCCGCACTGTTCGTGCTCAACGGCCGCCGGTACCTCTGACCGGCGCCGGGCCCCGCCGGGCGCGTCGCCGAGGATGCTTTCGTGCAGACGCTGAGCTGAAGGAACAACACCCTTGCCATTGCAACTCAACGACGCGCGCGATTCTCAATGCGATCGGCTCGTCGCTGTCATCGGTTGGCATGTTCGGACTGACCACCGCGGTGTAGCCAAGCTGACATTTTGGCGACCATGTTGTCCTGAGCAACCATTATTTCTTCGGTGTCGCTAGCTACTAGCCGACCATGTTCGCGTGTTTGTGAACGAAGCGCCCTATTTTGCACGATCGACACGTGTAGTCTGCACGCCTTAAGACCACGCATTGACCTTCGAGCGACCGATCATTTGAGTTGGGGGCGTTCTTTGGTTCGCGAAAGCACGGCCGAGATCCGGTTTATTCCCGGCGGTATGTTTCGCATGGGATCGGATCGGCACTATCCGGAAGAGGCTCCGGCGCGGCAGGCCGCGGTGGCCGATTTCTGGATTGACCGCACGCCGGTCACCAATCGGCAATTTCGCAAATTCGTCAACGAAACCGGGCACGTTACGCTCGCCGAACTGCCGCCCGACGCGAAGGACTATCCCGGTGCGCTTCCCGAAATGCTCAAAGCCGGCTCGTTGATTTTTGCGAGCCCACGCGGGCCGGTCGATCTGCGCGACTGGTCGCAGTGGTGGCAGTTCAAGTTCGGCGCCAATTGGCGGCGGCCGTACGGGCCGCGCAGTTCGATCAGCGGCCTCGACGATCATCCGGTCGTTCACATCGCCTATCGCGATGCGGAAGCCTACGCGCAATGGGCCGGCAAGGCGTTGCCGACCGAAGCCGAATGGGAATTTGCGGCGCGCGGCGGACTGGACGGCGCCGAATTCGCCTGGGGCGAAGAATTCACGCCGGACGGCAAACACCAGGCCAACACCTGGCAGGGCGAATTTCCACAGCAAAATCTAGCGATCGACGGCTACGAGCGGACTTCGCCGGTCACCGCCTTTCCGGCGAACGGCTACGGCCTCTACGACATGATCGGCAATGTCTGGGAATGGACCACCGATTGGTTCGCGCCGCAGCGCGATGCGAATGCACAAAGTCCGTGCTGCGCTCCGGACAATCCGCGCGGCGCGGCCGAAGAGACGAGCTACGACCCGCGTCTGCCGAACATCAAGATTCCGCGCAAAGTGCTCAAAGGCGGCTCGCACCTTTGCGCTCCTAATTATTGCCGCCGTTATCGCCCGGCCGCGCGCCATGCGCAGCCGGTGGACAGTTCGACGAGCCACATCGGATTTCGCTGCGTCATCAGAACAGGGAGCGAGACATGTCCGACGACGCCACGGGAGAGAAGTCAGGCTTAAAGACTCACGCCCTCAATCGCCGCAGCATATTGCTGGGCAGCACCACACTTGCGGCCGCTTCGGCGCTCGGCACGGCGGCGCCCGTTCAACTCGCGCAGGCGCAACAGCCGGCGGCATCGGGGCGGCCGCCGAACATCCTCGTCATCATGGGTGACGATGTCGGCTGGTTCAACATCGGCGCCTATCACCAGGGCATCATGTCGGGGAAGACGCCCAATCTCGACAAGCTCGCCGCCGAAGGCATGCGCTTTACAGATTACTACGCGGAGGCAAGCTGCACGGCCGGACGCGCCAACTTCATCACCGGGCAAATTCCGCTGCGCACCGGCATGACGACGGTCGGCCAGGCCGGCGCCGATGTCGGCATCCCCGACCAAGCCGTCACGACGGCCACCGTGCTCAAATCGCTCGGCTACGCCACCGGACAATTCGGCAAGAATCATCTCGGCGACCTGAACAAATACCTGCCGACCGTGCACGGCTTCGACGAATTCTTCGGCTACCTCTATCACCTCGACGCGATGTCGGATCCGTATTGGTTCGATTACCCTCAAGACTGGATCGACAAATACGGCCCGCGCAACCTGGTGCATTGCTTCGCCACCGATACGGACGACGCCACCGTCATGCCGCGCTGGGGTAAAGTCGGCAAGCAGCGGATCGTCGACGAAGGTCCGCTGGCGCCCTTCCCCAACATGACCGCAGATCACCAGGGCTGGCAAAAAGGCCGCGCCGCCAAATACGACATGGAGACCTTCGACGACGTCCTGGTCGACCACAGCAAGGGCTTCATGGACAAGGCCAAGCAGGCCGGCAAGCCGTTCTTCATCTGGCACAACACCACGCGCATGCATGTCTTCACGTATCTCTCGCCGAAATATCAGGCGATGATGAACTACGAAAGCAACTACGGCCTGGAAGAAGCCGGCATGGCGCAACTCGACAACAGCATCGGCGAATTGCTCAGGCACTTGCAAGATATCGGCGAGGCCGACAACACCATCGTCATTTTCACCACCGACAACGGCGCCGAGGTCTTCACCTGGCCGGACGGCGGCATGACGCCGTTCCGCGCCACCAAGGGCACGGTGTTCGAGGGCGGCTTCCGCGTCCCGTGCGTAGTCCGCTGGCCCGGCAAGATCAAGCCGGGCAGCGTGGAGAACGGCATCAACTCCACGTCAGTTACTTGTTGTGCAGATAAGGCCGTTGTTATTGACATTCTGGCACCGATCTTGTACCTGCACTCTGCACCTATTCGCCCCCGATCTTGTGTATCGCAGTTACCGCCTACAGGACGGGGTCAAACACGGACACAGACGTGGCACTCACCGATTACCTCAAGCTGCGCGGCCGCACATACTACGTTCGCGTACAAATACCGCCGCACCTGTGGAAAGCTGCCGGAGGCAAGCGGGAGTTCATTAAGACGCTCAAGACTGGCGACCTCAATGAGGCCAACCGGCGCAAGCATCCCTACGTCGCAGCCTTCAAACAGCAGATCACTGCACTGGAGCGCCACAAGCCCAACGAACTTGGTGAACTCTACGAGAAGGCGCTTGCGTGGCGAGAGACAATGGAGCG
>DATMQV010000249.1:0-3302 GCA_035566615.1 Xanthobacteraceae bacterium | reverse complement strand
TATTTCATGATCGTGCCGGAGGATTGCTGCTCGACCATGAATGCCGACTGGCACCGCGCCTCCGTGCAATACGCCATGCAAAACGTCGCCGCCGTGACCAAATCCGGCGAGGTGATCGCGGCACTGAGTTAGCTCGTCATTACGAGAGCGCAGCGACGAAGCAATCAAAAACAGCCGTCACCAGCTGGATTGCTTCGCTTCGCAATGACGAGCACTCAATATTGTCTCCGCTCATTCCCGGCAAGCGGGTATCCAAAGAACTTTTAGTCTAGATCACGAACAAGAAGCCGGGTCTCCGTTTTCGCGGGACGAGCGGATGAGAGAATTATTCAATTCGGCAACGGCAAGCCTTCGCTGACGAACACGCGCTGCACCGCCGGCCGGCGCCCCATGCGGCGCGCATGCTCGGTCCAGCGCGGAAAATCGTGCGCCATGTCGTAACCAAGAAGCGGGCTGCGCCCCCACAACCAATAAACCAGCAAATAAGGATCGGCGACGCTGTAGCGTTCGCCGATCGCCCACCGTCCCGGCCCGATCCCTTGCTCCACCGCTTCCCATAAGGCGCGGCAGGTTTTGCGGCCGGTGGCGGCGACATCTTCGACCGCGCGCGGATCGGAAGCATAACGCGCGGCACGCCGCACATAGCCGGCGCCGACGTGAACGGTGGACGACAGCCAGCCGAGCCATTCGGCGCAGCGCGCTTCCTCGCGCGGATCCCACGGCCACAAGCCGGCCGCCGGATGACGCGCCGCGATGTAGCGCAAGATCGCCGGCGCTTCGGTCAAAGCCCAATCGCCATCGGTGAGCACCGGCACGCGCGCTTTCGGATTGAGCCGCATGAAGTCCGAGCTGTTCTGCTGGTTGGCGGCAAGATCGACGCGCGCAAGCTCGTAACGCTCGCCGGTTTCTTCGAGCGCGATATGCGGCGCGAGCGAGCAGGTGCCCGGCGTGTAGTAGAGTTTCAGCATGCTCGCTGCGTCCGCCTCTGACGGTCCCGCATCGGCGGCGGCCACATGCTGCGCCGCTCATCCCCGCGAAAGCGGGGATCCAGGTGTTTGCACCCGCCCCTGGATTCCCGCTTGCGCGGGAATGAGCGGAGGTTGGGCTTCTGCAATCGAGTCATTGTCCTAATACGTCGCGCGGCCGCCGGAGAGATCGAACACGCCGGCGGTGGTGAACGAATTTTCCGCGCTCGCGAGCCAGCAGATCATCGCGGCGGCTTCGTCGAGCTCGAGCATGCGGCCGCGCGGAATTTTCGAGACGATCATGGCCAGAAAATCCGGCGCCTGGCTCAAGGCAAGCGTCGTCTTCGCCACCGCCGGCGTCACGCAATTGACGGCGATATTGTAGTTCGCAAGCTCCTTGCCGAGCGATTTGGTGAAGCCGATTACCGCGGCCTTCATCGAGCTGTAGGCCGGCGCTTTCGGATTGCCCTCCTTGCCGGCGACCGAGCTCAGATTGACGATGCGGCCGTAATTCGCGGCGATCATGTGCGGCACCACCGCGCGACAGCAATAGAAGGTGCCGATCAGCCCGACATTGATCACGTCGCGAAATGCTTCCGGCGGATATTCCCAGGTGTTGGCGTTCGGGCCGACGACGGCGGCATTGTTGATGAGAATGTCGAGCTTGCCGAAATGAGCGAGCGCCTGTTTGGTGCCGGCCTCGACCGCCGCGAGGTCGGCGATATCCACGGTGAGCCCCTGCACGCGCGCGGGCTCGTTCAAGCCGGCCACGGTCTTGTTCAGAAGCTCGGCGTCGCGGTCCCAGATCGAGACCTTGCCGCCGGACGCAATGATGCGGGTCGCAACCGCCAGGCCGATGCCCTGCGCACCGCCGGTGACGATCGCAACGCGGTCTTTCAGATCATAGACATTCATCGTGACAGCCCTCTTCCCGGCGCGAGCGGCCGAACGCCTTGGCAGCCCTTTCGGGCGCGCAGTTTAGAATCAGGCGCCCGAAACCGGATGCCCGCCAGTCTGAAATTTGCCGGGGTCGGCCGACCGCCCCACCGGCACGCTTCGCAATACCGACCGAAGCGGCACGGCGCATCACTCACGCAGGATCACGACGCCGTAGGGATAGAGCCCGTTTTCCGCACCATTCTCGAGGCGCTTGAGCACGCGCTGCGTCGGCCAGAGCACCGTGCCGGATTTCAGCCGCACTGCCAGCGTGACTTCCGGCCAGGTGTCGCGGTCGTTGCCTTCCCACTGGCCGTCGCCCTGGCGGCGGATGGTTTCGCCCAGATACGCACCGAGCCCGAAAATGTGGGCGCCGAACTGCTGCGCCAGGTGACCGCCTGGCTTGGGCTTGCCGTCGGGGGCCTCCTCGTCGATGAAGCGGTCGACGTCTTTCAGGCTGTCGAGGCTGAAATCGGCCTTGTAACCCCAGTCGGCGAGCGACTTCGCCATCCAATCGGCCGCTTCGACCGCATCCTTGACGATGGAGGGCCGAAACGCCTCGGGCGAGGCGCGCTTGATCGGAACCGTCTCGGCTGCGTTGCCCGCCGTCACACCTGCCAGGCACAGCGCGATCGCGATTTTCGCAACCGGCTGTGCAGGAAACTTCGCAGCAAGCTTCGCAAGAAATGCTGCAAGAATCTCGACAGGAAACAGCATGCGGAACGGCGCTTTCTGTTCCGGTATGGGGTGGCGCGCCCGAGAGGATTCGAACCTCTGACCTTTGCCTTCGGAGAACTCGTGATCATTCATTCAGTGCCCTATTTTTGCGGCTTTCTCACCTAAATTTGCGTGGAACGAATTGAAAACATCACACGATTATGCGGACATTTTGCGGACGGCGCCCGATGTTCTCAGCCGCACGTCGCTGAAAGTCCGGATGATGGTGGGCATAGACCCGGTGCAGCGTTTCCAAGCTCATGGATAGAAATCCGGAAACCAAGGGCCAAGATTGCGTTGGCTCTCGAAACGGAACTGCTTCTATATCATCTGCTCGGCATGACCCGCCTCGCTGATTTGCAATGAACCGCGGCCACGCGCCAGCGGGAATGTAAACTCGACAGCCAATCCAGACGTGCTCCAAGAGGTCACCCCTTATAAGGTGGCGAACCTTACCTTCCGAGATCCCAACACGTTCAGCAAGCTGCTTTGGCGTTTCAACTCTATCTTCTATATCGTTTTGCTTTGTGCTCATCCGGTTTCTAACCTGGAGACGTAACGCTGCACTCATATTCATCGACATGGTCTAGGCGCTTCTTGCAAATCGAGACGAACGCAGAGTTGCGGCATCCGGGGGCTCGGCAGGAAGCTGCCCGCTTGCGGTCGAATCGAATATCGCCATGG
>DATMQV010000248.1:0-15014 GCA_035566615.1 Xanthobacteraceae bacterium | reverse complement strand
TCCGCGTGTCCAGGCTCTTTCAAGCCGCTGCAATCTCGGCCGTCCGACGCGTGTCCTGGTCCGATTGCGGCAGCATGAAACCGTCGAAGTATGCAGCGAGCTGCTGATATCCATCGAGCGGGAGGACGTGCGCGACGTATTGATCCGGCCGCACGACGACCATGCACCCCGCCTCCCTATCGATGCCGCGCATCGCAAAGATGTCGTTGCCGCTCTTGATGTCGGCGCAGAACATCTTCTCATAGTCGCGAAGGCCGTATCGCCCCTTCTGGGGCAAAAGCAGCGCCGGCATGGCCTCGATGGCGAGTTCACGATGAGCTTGCTGGAACACCGCGCGGACATCGATCACCGCGTCGATATCCTCGTCGCGGCGCGTATATTTTCGGACCGGAGACTCCCGACCCTCTGCGAGAAAATCGCACAACCGACGGATGGCGGAGCCCGAGGCGGCCGGATCGCCCGCTCCCGCAAAGGCGAAGATCCGAAAGCGTCCATCCGCTTTGACGACGTGGCCGAGGTGAACCGGCTTGGCGTCCGCGAGACGGATGACCGGCGCGGAATGAAAGCGTTTTCCAATGACGAATCCTTCAGCCAGATGCTGGTAGACGCCTTCGCCGGTCAGGATCGCTGGGCCGTAATGCGTTGCGGTTCCCGCCGTATAGCGTCCGTGCCTGACGAAATAGCTCTGGGTCTCGGCAGCGTCGGCCCCGCCGCCTTCTTCATGTGTCGAGGCGAGCAGCGCAGCCCATTCGCGATCGAAGTCGATCAGTTCCTTGGCAATGGCCCGCCGTTCCGCGGAGTAAGTGTGCAGCAGAGATGGCGGGCACCGCTTGCGCAGAACGGAAGCGAGCTTCCATCCCAGATTGAACGCGTCCTGCATGGAGACGTTCATGCCCTGCCCCGCCTTTGGACTGTGGGTGTGGCAGGCATCGCCGGCGATGAACACGCGCGGCAACCGCGTCGCGACCTCCTCTTCCGGCACGTCGTCGAACTTGTCGGTCAACCGCTGGCCGATCTCATAAACCGACCACCACGGGACTTCTTTCACGTCGAGCGTATATGGATTGAAAATCCGCCGCGCCTTCGCGATCAGCTCATCGACGGTGATATTGCGGCTTGCGACCCGTTCGCCGATTTCCAGCTTGGCGAGCTCAATGTAGAGGCGGAAGAGGTGGCCGCCTTCCCGAGGGATGATGATAATGGTGCCATCATTGGCGGACTGGATGAATGACTTGCAGCGAATGTCCGGGAAGTCGGTCACAGCCAGCACGTCCATGACCCCCCAGGCGTGGTTGGCGGAATCGCCGCGAAGCTCGCGCCCGATCGCCGTACGCACGATGCTGCGCGCGCCATCGCAGCCGACCACGTAGCGGGCCTTGACCGTCTCGGTCTCTCCCTGGTGTGGAGACTCAAGCCGCTCGAGCGTGACCGTCACCCGCTGTGCCCCACCGTCGCGGCCGCCCGCCGCCGGCTGAACGGCAACGACGCGCCGCGCATAATGCGGCTCGAGTTTCGCGGCCGATCTGCGCATGACTTCCAGATAGAAATCATGCACGCGCGCCTGGTTGAGAACGACGTGCGGAAACTCCGACAAGCCATCTTCGACGTCCTGGACCCAGCCGCTGCGGACGATGTTCGCGGGTTGCCTGTCATTCGGCTTCCAGAACGTCGTCTCATTGATCCAGCAGGCCTCCTTCAGCACGCGCTCGCTGAAGCCGAAGGCATGGAACATCTCCGTCGTGCGGCAGGCGATGCCGTCAGCCTGGCCGAGCTGCATCCGGCCCGACTTCTGCTCGACGATACAGGTCTTGATATCGGGAAACGCGGACAATTGCGCCGCAAGCGTCAGCCCTGCCGGTCCGCAGCCGAGGATCAGGACATCGACCTCTTCGGGAACAGCACCTTGCGCACCCGAGGCCGGATATCGCTCCGACCGGTCGAAGATCTCCGGGTCGCCCGGCTCGAATCCATTCAGGTGAAACTGCATGATCACTCCCTATCTTCGACCGCCGGCGCTGCCCGGGCGATTTTTTTGGCCGCGGCCCGTCCGCTCATCGGCTCATCAACCACTTCATTCGCCGGGAGCGGCGCCTGAAGGTGTGCGAAACGAGGCGGCCGGCCTGCAACGATATTGCTCAGCATGCTGAATATCAGTATACTAGTCAAGTCCTGCCTCCCCCGGAGAATTCCGTGAAAGACGCCCATGACATGCCCGGGCACCTGGCCCGCCGCTTCCAGCAGATTGCCGTGGCCGTGTTCCTGACCGAAATCGAGGAAGCAGGCTACGACCTTACGCCCGTTCAGTACGCGGCGCTTGCGGCCGTCAGCGCCAACCACGGGATCGATCAGGTCACCCTTGCGGGATTGATTGCCTACGACCGCACCACCATCACCGGGGTGGTCGACCGGCTGGTGCAGAAAGGACTCGTGGCGCGCCACGAAAGCAGCCGGGATCGGCGGGCCCGCGAATTGAAGATTACTGATGCGGGACGGCGAACCTTACGCAGCGTCACGCCGGCGGTCGAGGCGGCTCAGCGGATCCTGCTGCGCGGCTTGACTGAAAAGGAAGCAAAGGAACTCGTGCGCCTTCTGCAGAAGGCCATCGCGGCGGGCAACGAGTTGAGCCGGGCTCCGCTGCGCGACGCAGCGACAGGCTGACTCACACCTGTGCAAAATTGAAGATCGCCTCTCCGGGTCTGGAGAGGCGATCTCATTTGTGGCGTCAGCGAATGACTTACTCCGCCGGTACGCCTTCCGGTATGGCTTCGTGCGGCGCTGTCTTATCGAGCGAGCTTGCTGGAGCAAGGCTCAGCCCGAACAGGAAGACCGCCACGATCACATAGGCGATCGCCACCACCGGCGTCACCGCGATCCCTACGGATTCGCCGTGCATGAAGCCGAAGAAGGTCAGGACCGCGCCGGCGAGCGCGAAGGCGGAAGCCTCGACGAACTTCTTCTCGATGACGAAAACGCCGATGGCGGCGAGCACCAATCCGGACAGGATGGCGCCGCCGCCCATGACGCTCAAGCCTTCGTAGAGCACTCCGACATTGCCGAGCTTGTCCAAGCCGATGGCGGCGGCGCTGGTGCCGGCGGCACCGAGCGCCCCATCCATCAGGGTCTTGCACCAGGCGGCGAGATGCGGCGTCAAGCCAAGCACGATGGCGGGAGCATGGGTCTTCGGCGTGCTCTGGAACGCCTGCGCGCCGATCAGCATGCCGATATAGAGCAGGATCGGCGAGATCGCCACCACCGGAATGATGGCCAGCAGCAGCGAGATGACGCCGAACCACGACAGGATGATCACCATGATTCCGGTCGCGGCCGAATAGCCGATGCGGCCGCCCATCGCCTTCCAGCCGGGATGGCCGATATAGACCGCATTGATGAACGGATTGCCCATCAGACAGCCGATCAAGCTGACCACGCCGTCGGCGGTCAGCACGCGCGTCGTCGGGTAAGCGTCGCCCGCGGCTTCCGCGCTCTCGACGTTATCCATCGCCTCGACGAGATCGTAGATGCCGAACGGTATCGCCGTGACCAGGATGACCCCGAGATACTCGAAGCCGGAGAAGATGTGGTTGACCGCCGGGAGAGGCACCGAGAAGCCGAAATTCGTGAACGCGTCGGTGATGCCCTTGATGCTGAGACCGCCGTAGTCGAGGCCGAAGGCATTGGAGCCCCAACCGATGATCATGCCGACGATGATCGCCACCAGGCCCGCGGGAGTGCCCTTCGGATATCTAAAGCCGCCGAACCAGCTCACCATGATGACGGCAAAGCAGGTCAGCCCGATCACCGGCGTCATGTACATCTGCAAAGCCGGGCGCATCGAAATGAACGTGATCGACACGCCCGCGAGCGTGCCGAGCAGGGCCGCGCGCGGCGTGATCTTGCGAACGATCGGCGCAACGAATCCGCCGATCATCAGAATGAAGCTTTGGAAGAACACCCAAACCAAGCCGGCTTCCCAGCCTTTGATCGGGTCTTTGGTGGCCAACGTGATCGGCAGCATGATCACGAAAGTCACAATGAACATGTGCGGCACGCTGACGCCCGAGGGCAGCGCGCAAACATCGCTGCGGCCGGTCTTCTGCGCCAGGCGGTAGGCGAGAAACGCGTAGTAGAATGTCGACAGGCACAGCATGAGGCCGAGCGCCGGCAAGATGCGGCCGAACACGATCGAGTCCGGCATCTTGATCACAAAACGCAGCAAACCGGTGAGCACCAGCATGTTGACCAAAATGTTGGTGCCGAAACCGAAGAAAGCATTGAAGTCGCCGGTGGTCCATATTTTTGGACGGAATCCGGCTGTCGCTGTTGCCGTGGTCATTGCACGCTCCCCTCCGTGGCAAATCCCGAAGAAGCCAGCGGCGATGCCCAAGCGCTCACGCGCGCCCGATTGACGGGCTGCGTTTTGCGAACTTGAGAACCCCCGCCTCCCGGCGGCAATTTTCGCGATCGTCAATGATCGCTGTCCTAAAACACGCAAGGCGCGTGCCAATCGGCCGCAGGCTGCAGGTCGTTGCAGACTGAACCGCGAAGGCCATGAAACGGCAGTGAAATTGGAATTGGGCGTTCGGTAGCCGCCGGCTGCATAAGCCGGTTGCATAAGCCGGTTGCAGTGCAACAATCCGGTACCGCCCTATCGCGGGATGACTTTAATCTTCAAAGTCATCCCGCTCTAGCCATTTGTTTCCGCATGATCTTTCCGAAAACCGGGGTCCACTTTTCGGGATCATGCTTTAGCGCGCCGGCGACCAAATAACGGTCATTAACCTGCCAAAAAAACAGCACCGGCTTCAACGCCGTGACGGCGCGAGCCCGCCCACTGCGTCCGCTGGAAGACTAATCAGCTCATTGCTGCCAGCGAATTGAGCAGCGGTTGCGAGCCGGTTACCGAGCCGAAAATACCGCCTTGGGCCTTGATCATGGCCAAGCCGGCGGCGTGAAATTCGGGGAAATACGAACCGCAACAATCAGAAAGCACGATGCAACGAAAGCCGCGATCATTGGCTTCGCGCACCGTCGTATTGACACAGACCTCGGTCGTCACGCCGCAAACAAACAATGTATCGACGTCGCGATTGCGCAACATGAGTTCGAGGTCGGTCTGATAGAAGGCGCCCTTTCCGGGCTTGTCGATCACCGGCTCGGCCGGCAGCGGGTAGAGCTCCGGAATGATGTCGTGGCCGGGCTCGCCGCGCACGAGAATGCGGCCCATCGGACCGGGCGCACCGATGCGATTCGCCGGATCGCCACGCTCGACCTTATGGGGCGGCGCGTCGGAAAGATCGGGCCGATGCCCCTCACGCGTGTGGATCACCAGCATGCCGACGCGGCGGGCAGCATCCAGCACCTGGCGGCAAGGCTCGACCGCCGCCTGCAAGCGGGAGACGTCATTGCCCAGCGCTTCACCGAAACCGCCCGGCTCGAGGAAATCGCGCTGCATATCGATTATCACCAACGCCGCCCGATCGAGATCGACGGAAAGCGGCGCGGGTTCAGCATCGAAATTCACTTTCGGCATATCCGCCCCTCTTACATCCCTATGGCCAAGCTTTCACCGTGAGCTACGCGACACAGGTGCAAGAACAAGGCCAAGGGCAATCGAAAAAGGGCGGCCGGCGCGCCTCACCTGCGCTGGTGCGCGATCGCCAATGTGCCGGCTTTGCCCCACCAAAACGCTGGCAGCCGCCCCGGTCTTGGCGCTTGCATCGGCGCATGCGACAATGCTCGACACTATAAGGGCTTAGGCGACGTGCGCCGCGCCTGAAATTTGGAAGTCCTTTGGGCATGACCCGCAAACCCCTAAGCCGCAAGACAAAATCGGCGCGACGAGCGAGACCGCCGGCGCAGCCGTTGCGTAGCCGCAAGCCCAATGACGTGAGCGCCCTTGCGGCAGCGGGTGTCAAGGCGCTGGCGCTGCCGGTCGAGCCGGCCTGGCACGCCGCCATCGTCTTTAATCTGCAACTCCTGTTGAAGCATGCGGCGCTCATCGACGGCTTCGCGCTTCCGGACGAGAGCGAGCCGGCCCCGGTGTTCCGTGCTTGAAACGACGGCATTCGATTTCGCCTGGATGACGGCCGGCGACATCGCCGCGGCCTTTGCATCAGGCCGCGCTAGTGCCGCGAGCATTGTGGAGGCGGCGTTTGCCCGCATCCGGGCGCGCGATCCTCTGATCAATTCGTTCACGGCGCTGACGGAGGAGCGGGCGCGCTTGCGCGCGCGGGCGCTGGACGACGCGCGGGCGCGCGGCGAACCGTTGCCGCCGCTTGCCGGCGTGCCGTTTGCGGTGAAGAACCTGTTCGACATTGCCGGTTTGCCGACGGTGGCCGGTTCAAAAATAAACCGCGATTTTCCGCCTGCCGCGCGCGATGCGACGCTGATCGAACGCCTCGAAGCCGCCGGTGCCATTCTTGTCGGCGCGCTCAACATGGGCGAATACGCCTACGACTTCACCGGCGAGAATGTGCACGACGGTCCGGCGCGCAATCCGCACGACCTCGCGCGGATGACCGGCGGTTCGTCGAGCGGTTCGGCTGCCGCTGTCGCCGGAGGCCTGGTGCCATTTGCGCTCGGCTCCGATACCAATGGCTCGATTCGCGTACCGTCGTCGCTGTGCGGTTTGTTCGGACTGAAGCCGACCTACGGACGCCTGAGCCGGGCACGCACGTTTCCATTTTCCGCAAGCTTCGATCACGTCGGCCCGCTGGCGCGCAGCGCGCGCGATCTCGCGATCACCTACGACGCCATGCAGGGCGACGATCCGGACGACCCTGTTTGCGCGGAGCGCAATGCCGAAGCTGCGACGCCTGTTCTGGACCGCGGCCTTGACGGACTGCGTGTCGCGGTCGCCAGCGGCTATTTCAAATGCCGGGCGGCGGAGCCGGTCTACGCCATCGATCGCATTGCCGCCGCGCTCGGCGCCAATCGCGACATCGAGATACCGGAAGCCGAGCGCGCACGTTCGGCCGCCTACATCATCACGGCTAGCGAAGCCGCGAGCCTGCATCTGGAGCGGCTGCGCACCCGCGCCAAGGATTTCGATCCGGCGACGCGCGACCGGCTGATCGCAGGCGCCATGCTGCTGGCTTCGCTGGTGACCAAGGCGCAGAAGTTTCGGCGCTGGTATCAACGGGAAGTGCTCAAGCTTTTTTCGGAGGTCGACGCTATTTTGGCGCCGGCCACGCCGTGCCCGGCACCGCTGATCGGGCAGCAAATGTTCAAGCTCGGCGATTCCGAATTGCCGGTGCGCGCCAATCTCGGCATTTACACGCAGCCGATCTCCTTTATCGGCCTGCCGGTTGTCGTTGCGCCGGTGCCGCTGTCGCCCTTGCCGATCGGCGTGCAGATCATTTGCGCGCCCTGGCGTGAGGACGTCGCCTTGCGCATTGCGCATGCGCTGGAGCAGCAAGGCGTGGCGGCGGCGCAGCGGCCGCCGGTCCAACAGCGCTGAGCACCGGCTTCGGACGCCGGCTCGGCGCGACTGCTCCATGCATGGAAGTTATCCGGTTCCGAGCAATTGCTATTTGTCGCGCGGCCGCTGCGCCATTTGACTGCGGCCCAACGACGAAACGGCAGACATTTCCGGAAGTGCCTCCGGGCAGGAACCGCTCATGCAGATTACCGCCGCGATCGCGCGCGCCAAGAATGCCCCGCTCAGCCTCGAGGAAGTTTCGCTCGCCGAACCGCGCGCCGACGAAGTGCTGGTCAAGCTCGTGGCCGCCGGCATTTGCCATACCGACATTTCGATGCGCGACCACATCATCTATCCGGTGCCGCATCCGGTCGTGCTCGGCCATGAAGGCGCCGGCATCGTCGAGCGCATCGGCGCGGGCGTGACGCGTCTGGCTCCGGGCGATCCGGCGATTCTGACGTCTGCTTCCTGCGGTCATTGCCCAAGCTGCGACTCGTGGCTTCCGATCTACTTCTACGAATTCAACGACCGAAATTTCGGCGGCACGCGCATCGACGGATCGAGCCCGCTGTCGAAGGGCAGCGAAGTGATCCACTATTATCAGGGACAATCCTCGTTCGCGACGCATGCGGTGATCCGCGAGCGGAGCGTCGTCAAGGTGCCGAAAGAGGCGCCGCTCGAGATGCTGGCGCCGCTCGGCTGCGGCATCATGACCGGCGCCGGCGCGGTCATCAATTCGCTGGGCGCCGGCATCGATGATTCCGTCGCGGTCTTCGGCACCGGCTCGGTCGGACTGAGCGCAATCATGGCCGCGAAACTAGTCGGCGCCGGCGCCATCATAGCCGTGGATCTGGTCGACTCTCGGCTCGCATTGGCGCGCGAGCTTGGCGCTACTCATGCGATCAATCCGCAGACTCAATCGGCGCCGGAGGCCATTCGACGCATCTTGCCGCTGGGAGTGGATTTCATCGTCGACACGACCGCGAATGCGAATGTGTTGCGCGATGCCGTCGCGCTACTGGCGCCGCGCGGCACGCTCGGCATGGTCGGCGGCGCGCCCAAGGGCCTCGAATTCCCGCTCGACGTCGAACACGTTCTGACCGGCGGCCGCACCGTCCCGGGCATCATCGAGGGCGACGCCAATCCGGACGTTTTTCTGCCGAAGCTGGTCGATCTTTTTGTGAAGGGCAAATTCCCGATCGACCGCCTTGTGACCTTCTATCCGTTCGCCCGCATCAATGACGCGATTGCGGATGCGCTCAGCGGCAAGGTGGTCAAGCCGATCCTGCGCTTCTGAAATCGCCGCCGAACACACATCAGGCCGGAGCAAACGCCATGCTGGAAAGCAAGCAGCGGCAAATCACCGACGCGGAAAAACTGCCGATCCCGACCGTGCAAGCCATCATCGACGGCAAGCTGACAGGCGCGCTGTCCGGCAAGACACTCGACGTGGTCTCGCCGATCGACGGCAAGACGATTGCCGCCATACCGGATTGCGAGACGGCCGACGTCGACCACGCTGTCGCCGGCGCGCGGCGCGCCTTCGAAGCGCGCCGCTGGCAGGGCATGAGCTCGAAACAGCGCAAGCGCATCCTGCTCGATTGGGCCGATCGCGTCGCCGCCGAAGCCTTGCGGCTCGCCGCGCTCGAGAGCCGCGACATGGGCATGCCGATCCGGCTCGCCGAAGAGCTCGAGATCAACTTCGCGATCGACAGTCTGCGGTGGTACGGCGAGGCGGCCGACAAGCTCTACGACGAGCTTGCGCATCTCGGCGACAACGTCACCGCAATGATCTCGCGCACGCCGCTCGGCGTGGTCGGCGCGATACTGCCCTGGAATGCGCCGGCCATGATCGGCGCCTGGAAACTCGGCCCGGCCCTCGTTGCAGGAAATTCGGTGGTGCTCAAGCCGGCCGAGGACGCGTCGCTGGTTTGTCTGCGCATCGCCGAGCTCGCGCTCGAAGCCGGCCTGCCGGAAGGCGTTCTGCAGGTGGTGACCGGCGACCACAAGGCGGGCGCAGCGCTCTCCGCCCATCACGATGTCGATTGCATCACCTTCACCGGCTCGGGCGAGGTCGGCCGCAAAATCATGACCGCGGCGGCCAATTCGAATCTCAAGCGCGTCAGCCTCGAGCTGGGCGGCAAGAGCGCCAATATCGTTTTTGCCGACGCGCCGGACCTGGCCATGGCGGCGGATGTTTCGGTCGGCTTCATGTTCGGCAATCAAGGCCAGGTCTGCGAAGCGCCGACGCGGCTGCTGGTTCAGCGCGCCATTCGCGACAGTTTTACGGAAGAGGTGATCAAGCGCACGCGCGCGCTCACGATCGGCAATCCGCTCGATCTGCGCACCGATCTCGGCCCCATCGTCAATGCCGGCCAACGCACGCAGATACTTGCCCGGATGGAACGCGCGGAGAAAGAAGGCGTCCGCTTCGCTCTCGACGGCCGCGATGCCAAGGTGCCGGAGGCGGGCTTCTATCTGGCGCCGAGCGTCGCCATCGATGTCGATCCGAAAAGCTCGCTGGCGCAGGAGGAAATATTCGGGCCGGTGTTGAGCGTGCTCAGCTTCGACAGCATCGAGGAAGCGATCGCGCTCGCCAACGGCACCAGATACGGGCTTGGCGCTTCGATCTGGTCGAACAATCTCGACAACGTGCTTTACATTGCCAAGCGGCTCGTGGCCGGCAACATCAATGTCAATGGCGTCACCGGCCCGGTGGTCGAATCCCTTCGGCGGCTTCAAGGAATCCGGCTTCGGCCGTGACCGTTCGCTGCACGCCATCGACAAATATTCCGATCTCAAGAACGTCGTTATCCGCACCGCGCGGTAATCGTCCGCGGCGCGGTTTTTGTCAGCGCCGGGTTGCGCTCTTGACCAGCGTTTGCCGCAGCCGTTGCCGCACTGCTTCGGCCTCGTCCGGCGTCCAGCGCCGGAAACCTTTGCCCGTCTTCATGCCGAGTTCGCCCTTGTCGATCAGCGCTTCAAGATAAGGATGCGTGTGCGGCGTGACATCGAGATCCGGCACCAGCGTGTCGTGAATGTTCTTGGTGAGATCGAGCCCGACCAGATCCGATTGCTCCAGCGGCCCAAGCACGCCGAGCCGCGCGCCGAAGCCTTGTTTGACCACGTCGTCGATCGTTTCGGCGTCGCACACGCCGGCGGCGACCAGCGCAATCGCTTCGCGCTTGAGCGCGTGTTGCAAGCGGTTGCCGATGAAGCCCGGAATGTCGCGATGCACGAGCACCGGATGACGGCCGATCGCCCGCAGGATGGCCGCCAAGCAATCGGCGGCCGGGCGATTGGCCGCGCTCATCAGCACGATCTCCACCAGCGGCACGAGGTGCGGCGGATTCCAGAAGTGTGCGCCGAGCACGCGGTCTTTATTCTTGAGGCCGGCCGCGATGCGCGTGATCGGAAGCGCCGAAGTGTTGCTGGCGAGGATCGCGCCTGGCGGCGCCAGGCGCTCAAGGTCAGCGAAGATGGCCTGCTTGAGCGCAAGCTTCTCCGGCGCAGCCTCGATGACGATGCCGGCGCCGCCCGCCGCCCACTCAATCGATTGCCCAGTGCTCACGCGTTCAGCGGCGGCGCGGTCGGTGCCGAGAAGATCGCAGATGTCGCCAATGCGCAGCGGCAGCTTCTCCAGCGCCCCGCTAGCTGGATCTTGCACCCGCACATCGTAGCCGCCGGCAGCAAACAAATAAGCGATGCCGTGACCCATCAGGCCGGCACCGATCACGGCAATCTGCGGCTTCTCCATCTGGTGAGATTCTTTAATTTGCGCATGTCCTTATCGGAAAACCGGCACCCACTTTTCCGGGACATGCGCTAGCCAGCGGTGAAACCGCCATCGACATACATGACCTGGCCGGTGCAGAAATCCGAGGCCGGCGAGAGCAAATAGATCGCCATGCCGACAAGGTCCTCCGCTTCGCCGAGCCGCCCAAGCGGGATACGCGACAAGGTGCGGGTACGCGTCGCGTTGCCGACGTCGTCGTCCTTCCACATCCACTCGGTCAGCTTCGAGCGGAAGGTGGTCGGCGCTATGGCGTTGACGGTCGTGCCGTACTTGGCCCATTCGGTCGCAAGCACGCGCGTCAATGCGTCGGTGGCGCCCTTCGAGCTGCAATAGGCGGTGTAGCCAGAGAAGTTGCCGTGGCGGCCGCGCGTCGACGACATCAACAGGACTTTGCCTTTGATGCCTTCTTTTATCCAATAAGAGCCAACCGCTTTCGCCATCAGCCACGGGCCGCGCACATTGGCGTCCATCACACGCTGCCAGTCTTCATAGGACTGGCTTTCGATGAAGCCCGCCTTGTTGGTGCCGGAAGCCACCACCAACTGATCGACCCGGCCGTAAGCGTCGAGCGCCGTCTTCAATATCGCTTCCGCGTCCTCGAGCGTATCGGGCCGGCGCACGATGCTTGCGACTTTGCCGCCGACATCGCGCACGTCATTGACCACGGCTTCCAATTCCTCGGCCGTTCCGGACGCGAGCAAGAGCTTGGCGCCGAGCGCGCCGAGCGCAACCGCGCAGGCGTGACCGAACGATCCGGAGGCGCCGGTGACGATCGCAACCTTGTCGCGCACATCAAAGAGCGATAACGGATTTCGAATCTTCTCAGTGATCATTTCATCAAATCGCTTCGCAAACTTATTTGCCGGTCTCGATGCGGAAGCGCTGCTCCGGATCGAGCACGGCGACGACGCGGACGCCACAACCTTCGCCCTGCGGCCACCGCCAGGGAAAAGCCATGAAGGTGCAGCGCTTGCCGGTGATCGCATCGAGATCGCCGTTGACGTTCTCGATGCCGGGGATGCCACCCTTGCACATCAGGGTTTTGTGTGCCGGCTCCCAATGCGGGAAATCCTTCATCGCATCGCGGCCGGTCTCGCGCCGATATTCCTCGACCAGATACGGATGCGACGGTCCCGGTCCATGGTCGATCAATTTGGTGCCGAGCGGATGATCGAGCGCCTGCACGTCGACGCCGACCATCTTCACCTGCTTCTCCACCAGCCACTCGGCGGCCTCCTTATAGAGGCCCGGCGAATAAGCGTAATACTCGTCGCTGTCGGCGAGCTTGTGATGCGTGCCTGTGTTGATCATGACGATGTCGTTCTTACGGATTTTCGGCGTCGCCTTTTCAAGATCGTCCGGCGTGATGACGCCCCACTTGCCTTTGGGAATGGACACCGCAACGCCGGTGCCGAAGAACCGCCACAGCGGATAGCCGGTGAGGCTCGGCGTGTTCTCGGTCACGTGCAGCGGCGCGTCCATGTGGGTCGCGCGGTGCATGATCCCTTCGAACTCGGTGACATAAACGCCGTCGAGCGCGTGGAATTGCAGCGTCAGCACGTTGATGCCGGGCGCGGACGGCCATTGCGGAATGCCGTGCCCCCAGCGGGCGCTGAGATTGAAGAATTTGAGGCCCGTGGTGCTGGAGTGGGCAGCTACGTTGCCTTCCGCCTGGCGTTGCAGCCCGCTCATGATGCCGTCCCCGGTTCCAGACGATAACGACCGGCGGGATCAAGCAGCGCGACAAAGCGCACGCCGCAAGCGTCGCCTTCCGGCCAGTTCCACGGATAGGCTTGGAAGGTGCAGCGCTTGCCGATGAGCGCGTCGATCTCGCCGCCGACATTCTCGATTGTCGGAATGCCGGCGCTCAGCAGCGCGCGGTGCGCCGGATTCAATTCGGGAAAATCGGTCTTTGGATCGCGCCCGGTCGCACTCTGATACGCTTTCGGCAAGCGCTTCATTTGCGGGCCGTTGCGCTGCAAGCCGAGCGACGTGGCGAGCGGATGATCGACTTGCGGCGTGTCGACCGCGACGAGCTTCACGCCTTTGGCGGCGAGCCACTCCGCCGCCTCCTTGGCGAGGCCGGGCGAATGACCGAAATATTCGATGCTGTCGCTGTAACGGCGATGCCAGCCGGTGACGATCACAACGATATCGTCGGCCTCGACCGCAGGCGTTGCGCCTTCAAGATCGGCGACGGTGACGAATTCCCATTGCTGCTTGGGAATCGAAAGCACGACGCCGGATCCAAAGAAGCGCTCGAGCGCGATATCGCCGATGCCGGGAGCGCGCTGAATGAGATGGAGCGGCGCGTTCACATGCGTGCCGCTATGCATGACCATGCGGATGCGCGTCGCCATGACGCCGTTCTTGGCATGGGTGCTGGAACGGTAGAGCTTGACCTCTTCGTAGCCCGGCAAGGTGGGAACGCCGTGGCCCCATTCGTGACTGAGCTCGTAGAATACGAGCCCGGTCTCGGGCTCCGTCACACCGGGCATCGTGACCTCCCTGCGGCGCCGGCCGATTTCGTCGCGCGGCGCCCGACCTGCAAGCCTTGCGGCAAGCCTTACAACCAGTCTTGCAGCAAGCCTTGCAACCAGTCTTGCAACAAGTCTCGCAATGTGTCGGGCCGCCGAGAAGCCGGCCAATTCATACTCGGTGCGGCCACATACACGAACGGTATGACGGAAGCCGAGCCGCCGGCCGGCGCCAGCGCGGTCATGCGGACACCGCCGCCCGCACCATCGATTTGAAGCTTTCGATCATCCGCGCCGGCCGGTTGGTGCGCATATAGGCAAGGCCGGCCTCCGCATCCCAGAATGTGCCTTCGTGCGTGATCGTGACCAGGCCGAAGCGCTTGGCGTAATCGGCCATGAGCGTGGAAAACAGGCCGAGAAAATCGCCGTGCTCGAGCAAGCGCAGCATGCCGATCAGGCTCGCTTCAACCGCGATCTTGGGTGGATCGAGCCCGTTGGCGACGAGGTATGAGCCGACGCGGCTGGTACCGACACTGTCGTTGGCAAGCACGACCCAGGGAAAGCGCGCCAGATCCTCCGCCTTGACCGTGCCCTTGCCGGCGAGCGGGTGGCCGGCACGCGCGACCAGCGCCTGGCGGACATTGACCAGCGGCTCTTTCACCAGCTCCGGCTGCGATGGGAACGACAGTGTGACGCAGGCAAGATCGATCTCGCCGGCAAGCAGCGCCGGAACGATGCTGTCGATCGCGCCTTCGGTCAGGCGAACTTTCACTTTCGGAAATTGCTGATGAAAGGCCGTGACGATACCGGGCAGGATGGTCGAGACCCACATCGGTCCGGCGCCGATGCGGAGCGTCCCGGTGACGCCCTGCTCGAGGGCGCTGATCTCGGACAAGGCGTGGCGATATTCCAGTTCCATCAGCTTGACGCGGCGCGCCAACACTTCGCCTTGTTTGGTCAGCGCCACGCCGGTCGGCAAACGCTCGAACAGCGGGACGCCGATGGTCTTTTCAAGTTGGCGGATGCTGCGCGTCAGCGCCGGCTGGCTGATATGGAGGGCCTCGGCCGCCGCGGTGATATTCCGCTTTTCGACCACACCCAGGAAATGACGAAGCAACCGCGAATGCATGGCTAGACGGGCTTCCCGGCCCAAAAACGCGACCAAATCCGGTACACCATAACTTTGAGTTATGGCAAGCCCCGGGCCGGCCCACTCGGCGGCGGGGCATTCGAATGCCCGGCCGCCCCGATGCGCAGGGCTTGGCGGCCTTCTTTGCCGGCGGTTCCGCGCACAAGATGACGCGCCAGCGGGAAAAGCTGC
>DATMQV010000247.1:0-30749 GCA_035566615.1 Xanthobacteraceae bacterium | reverse complement strand
TGGAGAAGGCGCAGCAGAAGGTCGAGGCGCGCAACTTCGACATCCGCAAGAACATCCTGAAGTTCGACAACGTGATGAACGATCAGCGCAAGGTCATCTTCGACCAGCGCATCGAATGGATGCAGGACGCCGCCGCCGCCGAAGTCGTCGCCGACATGCGCCACAACGCCATCGACGATCTCGTCGCCAAGCACGTGCCGGAGAATGCCTATCCGGAGCAATGGGACGTGGCCGGCCTGAAGGATGAGCTCAACCGCGTGCTCGGGATTGAGCTGCCGGTCGACGAATGGGCGAAGGAAGAAGGCATCGCCGACGAGGAGTTGTTCACCCGCGTCGAGCGTCGCGCCGACGAGCACATGGCGTCGAAAGTCGCGCAATGGGGCTCGGACGTCATCCGCTACGTCGAGAAATCGATCCTGCTGCAGACGCTCGACCATTTGTGGCGCGAGCATCTGGTCATGCTCGATCATCTGCGCCAGGTGGTTGGGCTGCGCGGCTACGCCCAGCGCGACCCGCTCAACGAATACAAGTCGGAAGCCTTCAATCTGTTCGAGACCATGAGCCAGCATTTGCGCGAAGCGGTGACCGCGCAGCTCATGCGCGTCGAGATCATGCCGCAGCCGGTGGAATCGACGATGACGCTGCCGGCGATGGAAGCGCACAAGATCGATCCGACCACCGGCGAAGACGAGATGGCGCTCGCCATGGCCGGCGCCGAAACGCTGGCGCGGCATGGCATCGGGGGCGTCAGCACGGCGTCCGCGCAGGCAGCACCGCGCGCAGCGCCCGTGCCGGCCGAGCGCAATCCGAAGGATCCGACCACCTGGGGCAAGGTCGGCCGCAACGAGGCCTGTCCCTGCGGCTCCGGCAAGAAATTCAAGCACTGCCACGGGCGCTACGCCTGACGGCGTTCGCCGGACGCGACGTGTATCGTCATGGCCGGACTTGTTCCGGCCATCCACGGGCTTGATTCACGTCTTCGAGATTATTGCAGACCGCCCCAGCGGCTGTCGAAGTTGCCGGCGGGCACGACCCGCTGCGCGCCGTCCATCGCGGCGGCCGCGGCGTTGGCTTCCCTTTGCGGCGCCGGGTTTGGTTTCGCCGCGACCTGTTGTTGCTGCTGCGGTTGCGGCTCGGGCTTGGTGTCGCTCTTGCGCAGGTCGAGCTTCGGCTTCGCCTCCGCCACTGTCGTTCGTTCGGCGCGCGGCTTTGGCTTAGGCGTTGCGCCGGTCGCGGCCGGCTCCGAGCCGCGCTCTTGCGTCCCCGAATCGGCGGCGGCGACCTGTGTCTTCGCGCCGAAGAAGCCGCCGAAAATCTTGCCCGCCAGCGACTGGCCGTTGTTGTCGGCGACCGCGACTGGCGGCGGCTGCGCCGGCAGACCGTTCGCGCCCGGCGGCGGCACGCGCGCCGGCGGAATGCGCCCGCCGACCTGCGCCAGGAACACGCGGTTCATGCCGCCATCGAGACCGGAATGAACCGGCGCGGTCCACGAATTAGCCTTGACCAGCGCGGCATATTGGACCTCGTCGGCATGCGACTTTTCCAGCGCCGGGCCGGCGATTTCCGGATTGACCACATACGCCGGGCACCGGTTGGTCGAGTTGAATATGATCGACCCGGCGCCGCGCGGCTGCACCGCGTCGAACACGTAGTGCTTGTCGCAGACATCGACCTTCGGCTCGAGATGCGTCGCCTCGAAGTGATCGTTGCCGATCTTGAGCATCTTCCAGAAAGCCAGGTGGGGACTGGTGCGATGGCGCGCCAAGTTCGCCGGCGTCATGCGGAACGGATAGGCTTGGATCTGAAATGACGGCTGACCGCCGAGGAACGACTCGCGCGCTAGCGAATAGATTTCACCGATCTGCTCGTCGGTCATGGCGTAACAGCCGCGTGAGGAGCAGTCGCCGTGAATCATCAGGAACCCGCCGTGGCGGTCGTTGGCGCGGTCATAGGCGTTCGGGAAGCCGGTATTGATCGCGAGATAGTAATTGGAGTTCGGATTCATCAGGCCGGGCGTGATCGTATAGAAGCCCTCGGGTGCCTGACGGTCGCCTTCAGTGATCTTCGGGCCGAGATCGCCGGACCAGCGGCAGATCGGATAGACTTTGAGGAGCTCGAAACGGCCGGTGGTATCCTGCTTCCAGACTTCGAGCTCGGATTCTTCCTTGAAGATGCGGACGAGGATCGGAGATTCCTTCGGCATCCTCTTCTGATCGAGCAGCGTCAGCATCTGCGGCGACAGCGCCTTCATCGCCTTGGTCGGCAGCTCGTAGCCGCCTTCCTCGCTGAGGCAGCCAGCAAGCGACAGCGCACCGGCCAAGATGGCCGATAGCGTCAGCGCGCGACGGAGGCTGGCGCGGATCAATGCAGTACTCCCCGACGGCCGGACGGTCCCCGAAAACCATCCATCACCAATCGTTATCCTTACGAAGCCCATTTCGCAAGTTAACCGGGGCGCCGGAGGTAAGTAGGAGCACGGCGTCGGTCAACGATTGGTAAATATTGCGGTAAATTCGACCGATACGGTCTATATTTAGCGAGAAATGGGGCGGGAATGGGGTGAGGACCCGCCGGCCGCCGTTTCCAGGCGTAGATCGCGACATGACTGTGGCTCTGCTGACACACATGCGAAGGTTGTTATTGTCAGCCGAGCGTCCGCCCGATGGCCATGAACTTCTCGCGCCGCATGCGTACGATCGTTGCCGCGTCGAGGCCCTTCAGCCCGGCAAACGCAGCGTCCAGTGCCTCTCCGGTCGCGTCGATGGTCGCCGCCGGATCGCGATGGGCGCCGCCCGTGGGCTCGGGCACGATGCTGTCGACGACGCCGAAGCGGACGAGATCCTGGGCTGTGATCTTCATGTTCGAGGCGGCTTCCTGCGCCTTCGCGGCATCGCGCCAGAGGATGGAAGCGGCGCCTTCCGGCGAGATCACGCTGTAGATCGCGTGCTCGAGCATGATCACGCGGTTGGCGGTGGCGATGGCAATGGCCCCGCCAGAGCCGCCCTCGCCGATGATGACGGCGACATTGGGAACGCCGATTCGCAGGCAAGCTTCGGTCGAGCGCGCGATTGCCTCGGCTTGCCCGCGTTCCTCCGCGCCGATGCCCGGATAGGCGCCCGCGGTATCGATCAGCGCCAGCACCGGAATACTGAAATGATCCGCCATGTCCATGAGCCGGGCGGCCTTGCGGTAACCTTCCGGTCGCGCCATGCCGAAATTGTGCTTGAGACGGCTGTCGGTGTCGGAGCCCTTTTCCTGGCCGATGACGCAGACGCTCTCACCGCGGAAGCGGCCGAAGCCGCCGACGATGGCGGCGTCGTCGCCGAAGCTGCGGTCGCCGGCGAGCGGGACGAAATCGCTGATGAGCTGACCGATATAGTCGAGGCAGTGCGGCCGCTGCGGATGCCGCGCCACTTGCGTCTTCTGCCACGGCGTCAGGCCCGCATAGAGCTCCTTGAGCGCCTGGCCGGCCTTGATCTCGATACGGTTGATTTCCTCGCCGATGGCGATGGCATCGCCGCTTCCCTGCAGCGCGCGCATTTCTTCCACTTTGGCCTCGAGCTCGGCCACCGGCTTTTCGAAATCGAGATAGGAGCGCATCACGCAAACGTCTCTACCAGCCGAATACATCGTCGCGGCGCCCATCGGACGCTCGCAGGCCGCCGAAGGCCATTGCCGAGAATTGCAATGCCAATTCTTCAGTCGCCGTGCAAACGGCGGAGTTCCTCGTCGACAACGGCGAGCAAGGGCGGGAGGCTTTCATGCACGGTGTCCCAGACAGCTTTATCGACGATTAGTTCGTAGTCATGGCGATATACGTTTCCGGAGCCGGCCATACCTTGCCATCGAATATGGGGATGCCGCTGTTTTAGTTCAGGTGACAATCTGCGCGAAGCTTCCGAAATGATCTCAAGGCAGCGCGTCACTGGGTACGCGGTGCACCGGTCGCTACAGAATTGGCCAAGGGATGCCTGACCGATGAACGAAAATGCAAGTCCAATGTTTTCGCGGATATCGCGCAACGGGCCAAATCAGAAGGCATAGACCGTGTCTGTGATCGCGGACGCACGAACGTATGGCTTGAGCGCGTCTTTGTTCACGACGTCGACCGGTCCTGGAAAAAGCTTGGCAATGAAGTCCTTTAGTTCGACGTAAGCAAAGATATCAAGTGAAGCGTCAGGCGCGAATTCAATCATGATGTCGACGTCGCTTTGGGGACCTGCTTCGCCACGTGCAACGGAGCCGAACAATGTGGCGTGATGCACGCCCCGCTCTCGCAGTTCGGCCTGATGGTCCAGCAGGATATCGATTGCGTCTTGCTTGTTCATCGCTCAACAATTGACCGCGTTCCAGGCGCGAAAGATATACCCTATAAATCGTTAATTTTCACGTGTCCGCCAGCGGATGCAAATCGCGCACAAGGCTTTTGAGCCGCTCTTCCAGCACGTGGGTATAGATCTGCGTGGTCGAGATGTCGGCGTGGCCGAGCAGCGTCTGCACCACCCGCAGGTCGGCGCCATTATGCAGTAGGTGACTGGCGAAAGCGTGGCGGAGCACATGCGGGCTTAATTGCGCGCCGCGCAGCCCCGCCGCTCCCGCCAGCGCCTTGAGCTCGCGGGCGAAATGCTGGCGGGTGAGATGGCCGGAATCGCCGAAGGAGGGGAACAGCCATTTCGATGCCGCGGCGCCGCCCGCTTGCGCCGCCAGCGCGAGATAGTCGGTCATCGCGCGCTTGGCCGCATCGTTGAGCGGCACCATGCGCTCTTTGTTGCCTTTGCCGCGCACGACGATCACCCGCGCATCGCGGCGCGCGGCCGAGGTGGGAAGCGTCACCAGCTCGGAGACGCGCAAGCCGGTGGCGTAAAGAAGCTCGACCAGACAGGCGAGCCGCGCGGCGCGCAGCCGCACCGCGAGCGGCGCTTGCGCATCGCACGCCCCCGCCGCCGCCAGCAGGCGATCGACTTCCGCAAGCGTCAGCGTCTTCGGCAGCGCCCGCGCGCGCCTTGGCCCCTCGAGCACCGCGGCCGGATCGTCGTTGCGTTGCCCTTCCGCATAAAGAAAACGATAGAGCTGGCGAATGGCCGACAAACGCCGCGCAACCGTTGCCGGCTGCATGCCGCGTGAAGCGAGATCGCCCAGATAGGCGCGGATGTCGTCGGTCGTCGCGGTCGCAACCGATCGCCGGCCGGCGAGGTGATCGGTGAAGTCGGCGAGGTCGCGCCCATAGGCGGCGAGCGTGTTCTTGCTCGCCCCGCGTTCGGCCGCCAGCATGTCCAGAAAGAGGGTGACCAGCCGTTCGTCGGATTGTTTTGGCTTGCCGCTGTTTGCTGCGGACTTTTTCGACGCGGCCTTGCGAGCCATGCTGCTGTGGACCTTGAAGCTACGGCCCTTGCCGGTTCTTGAAGAATTTCTCGGGCGGAATGGAAACCGAGATCTCGCGCGGCTTCGGCTGAACGAAATGCGCGAGCACGTACACGCCGGCGTAGATGACCGCGGCGACAATGGCGATCACGCTGAGAAAACGCACCAGGCTCGGCATTGCGTTTCGTATTCCGATCCTGACCGACCGTCGCAGGGTCTCTGCGGCGCGCCCTTGCGAACGTCCGTGCGGCGTCCGGAATCAAGGCGCACTAGCAAATACACTACTGATCGACGATCCGCGCGTCCGTTTTTGGATGCAGGCGCCACCCCATTGGTAGCGGCGCACCGGATTGAGTACCATCAGGTTCGACGCTAGGTCGCATGCCCTGCGGCGACAACCGGCTGGCCTCGCCGGAAGCGCGGATATAGAAGGCGGACTTGGTCGAGGCGGACTTGGTCGACTTCGACCCGATTCGAGTTTGATCTAAATGCCTGATGTTACTTCGCAAAACGACGCCGACATCGCGATCCCGCCGGGGCCTATTCTAAGCGCGCTCGATCGTCGCTCGATCGTGCTCGTCGGCATGATGGGGGTCGGCAAATCGTCGGTCGGCCGAAGGCTCGCCGCTCGGCTCTCGATTCCCTTCATCGATGCCGACTCCGAGATCGAAAAGGCGGCCGGCATGACCATCCCGGAGATTTTCGCCCGCCATGGCGAGCCCTATTTCCGCGGCGGCGAGGCCCGCGTCATTGCCCGCTTGCTGGAGAGCGGGCCGCAGGTTTTGGCAACCGGCGGCGGCGCATTCATGAATCCGGACACCCGCGCGCTCGTCAAGCTCAAAGGCGTCTCGGTGTGGCTTCATGCCGACTTCGACGTGCTGATGCGGCGGACCAGCAAGCGCCGCAGCGACCGGCCGCTGTTGCAGACCGAAAATCCGGACGAGACGCTGCGGGCGCTGCTCGCCGAACGCGAGCCGACCTACGCGCTCGCCGATCTCACTGTGCAGTCGCGCGAGGTGCCGCACGAAGCCATCGTCGCCGATGTGATGACGGCGCTTGCCGCCTATCTGAAAGTCGCGGCGCCCTCCGACCAACAGGCGTCCGCATGACCGCTCCGCTTCGCACCGACCCGACCATCGTGCAGGTCCCGCTCGGCGAGCGCAGCTACGACATCGTCATCGGCCGCGGGCTGATCGCGTCGCTCGGTGCGCGCATCGAGGCTTTGCGGCCGCGCGCCCGGGTCTTCATCGTCACCGATACGAATATCGAGCTCCATCACCTCGATGCCGTCGAGGAGACATTGGCCGAATCCGCCATCGCGGCGAGCCAGCTCGTTGTTGCGCCGGGCGAGGGCTCGAAGAGCTTTCGTGTCTTCGAACAGGTCTGCGAAGCCATCATCGCCGCCCGCATCGAACGCGGCGATTTGGTGATCGCGCTCGGCGGCGGGGTGATCGGCGATCTCGCCGGCTTCGCTGCGTCGGCGGTGCGGCGCGGCATCGACTATGTGCAAGTGCCAACAACACTGCTCGCGCAAGTCGATTCCTCGGTCGGCGGCAAGACCGCGATCAATTCCGCCCACGGCAAGAATCTGGTCGGCGCTTTCCATCAGCCGATTCTCGTCGTCGCCGACACCGCGTTGCTCGACACGTTGCCGCCGCGCGAATTCCGCGCCGGCTATGCCGAGGTCGCCAAATACGGCCTGCTCGGCGACGCCGCCTTCTTCTCTTGGCTGGAAGCCAATTGGCGCGAGGTGTTCGCCGGCGGCAAATCTTCCGCCAGCAAGACTTCCGCGAGCGGGGCGCGCGAACACGCCATCGCAGTCAGTTGCCGGGCCAAGGCCGCGATCGTCTCGCGCGACGAGCGCGAGACCGGCGACCGGGCGCTTCTTAATCTCGGCCACACTTTTGGCCACGCGCTGGAAGCGGCCTGCGGCTTCTCCGACCGCCTGCTGCACGGCGAAGCTGTCGCCGCCGGCATGGCGCTCGCATTCGAATTCTCGGCCCGGCTCGGCCTCTTGCCGTCCACCGAAGCCGCGCGGGCGATCCGTCACCTGGCCGAGGTCGGGCTGCCGACGCGGCCGAAAGACATCGCCGGCGGTCTCCCCGACGCCGACGCGCTGATGGCGCTGATGGCGCAGGACAAGAAAGTGAAACGGGGAATGCTTACATTCATCCTCGTGCGCGGGATCGGGGCGGCGTTTGTCGAACACGGGGTCGATGCGGCGCGGGTGCGCGCGTTTTTGAGCGAGAAGCTTGCGGAGCGATGAGCATTTACGATTGGTTGACCGTCGCCGCGGTCGTCATCTGCCTCTTGATATCGGCGTTCTATTCCGGCAGTGAGACGGCGCTGACCGCATCGTCACGCGCTGCGATGTTGCGGCTGGAAAAGCACGGCAATGTCGACGCCACCATCGTCAGTCGCCTGCTGGCGCGTCGCGAGCGTTTCCTCGGCGCGGTGCTGTTGGCCAACAACGGCACCAATATCGCAGCCTCCACCCTCGCCACCGGGCTGTTGCTGACGCTGTTCGGCCAGGCCGGCGTCATCTACGCCACTATCGTCATGACGGCGCTGATCTTCGTCCTCTGCGAGGTTCTGCCGAAGACCGTCGCGTTCAATGCGCCGGACCGGCTTGCACTTGTGGTCGCGCAACCGATCGCGCGCACCGTGACGGTGCTGCTGCCCATCCTCAAAGCGGTCGAGTGGCTGGTGCGCCTCATCTTGCGCCTACTCGGCATGCCGGTCGGCAAGATTCAGTCGATCCTGTCGCCGCGCGAGGAACTGCGCGGCGCCGTCGACCTCCTGCATCGCGCCGGCGTCGTGGAAAAGCTCGATCGCGACATGATGGGCGGCGTGCTCGATCTGCGCGAGCTCACTGTGTCCGACGTCATGGTCCACCGCACCAAGATGGTGATGATCGATGCCGACGACCCGCCGCGCGAGGTCGTCGACGCGGTGCTTGGCGCGCCGGTCAGCCGGCTGCCGCTGTGGCGCGACTCGCCGGACAATATTCTCGGCGTCTTGCACGCGAAGGATTTGCTGCGCGCGCTGCACGCGGTCGGCGGCGACGCCTCCAAGATCGACATCGAGGCGCTGGCGCGCCCGCCCTGGTTCGTGCCCGATACCACGCCGCTCTACGAGCAATTCAAGGCGTTCCGCGACCGCAAGACGCCGTTCGCGCTCGTGGTCGACGAGTATGGCGAGCTGGAAGGGCTGGTGACGATCAAGGACATCATCGCCGAGATCGTCGGCGATATCAGCGACGAGCACGAGATCTCCGTTGCCGGCGTGCGCATGCTGCCGGATGGCTCGGCCAATGTCGACGGCGCGGTGCCGGTGCGCGATCTCAACCGCGCGATGGATTGGAACATCCCGGACGATGAAGCCACCACCATCGCCGGCGTGGTGATCCACGAGGCGCGCTCGATCCCCGAGCCGGGACAGAGCTTCACGTTTCACGGCTATCGCTTTCAGGTGCTGCGCAAGAACCGCAACCGCATCACCTCGTTGCGGGTGACGCCGCTGACCCGCAAAGTGCCGGCGGCCAAGGCTGGCTAGCCAACGTTGCCGGCCGCAAGCGGCGGCCAATCGTCGTAGCTTACTTCGGGCCTGGGGGCGGCCGATGAATCTGTTCCGGTATTGGAGCCCATCAGGCCGCTTCACGCGGCTGCAATGGTGGCGCTTCCAGATTTGGGCGATGTTCGGCTTTATCGTCGTGCTTTTTGCCTCGATCAATATCGCCAACGATACGTTGCGCGTCGGCTTCGTCGCCCTTGCCGTGGCAGCCCTTTTTCTTACCTGGATCATTGTCGGTCTGAAGCGGCTGCACGACCGCAACAAGAGCGCTTGGTGGCTCGCGCTCTTTTATGCCGCTCCGTTTCTGTTGCATTCCGGCGTCTATGCGATCGGACCGGACTATACCCTTTACTTCGCAGCTCCGGCCGGCATCATCAATCTGTGGGCTTTGATCGAGCTCGGTTTCCTGCGCGGCTCACTCGGGCCGAACCGGTTCAGCGTTAATCCGACCGGCATCGAAGTGCCACCGCCGCTGCCGGCAGGATGACGGGCTTTACAGATTCTCCCCCGGCGCCGCCGCATGGATCGCGAGTGCGTGCACGCCGCCTGATAGCTCGCTCGCGAGCGCCGCATTGATCATGCGATGGCGTTCGATCCGGCTCTTCCCGCGAAAGGCTTCCGACACGATATAGAGCCGGAAATGAGTCTCGCCGCCGGGCCGGTGGCCGGCGTGGCCTTCGTGCCGATGAGATTCATCCTCGACATGGAGGCTCTCGGGCGCGAAAGCGTTGCGCAACTTTTCCGTGATCAGATCGCGTGTGGGCATGGAAAGTGGCTTAACCAGCGCACGGCGTCGCGGTCAATCCCAACGCAAGCGCGCTTTTGCCGCCTGTCAAGTCTTGAAGGTGCCATGCAGGCACCCGCATAATCGTACCAATGAGTAATGACTCGCCCCTCTTTGATCGCATCCGGGTAAAGCCCGATCAGGATCGCCGGCTGCGCGCCGAGCTTCCAGGCTGCGAATGGCCGCGTTGCGACGCGCCCGCCACCCATCGCGCGCCGAAGGGCCGGCTGCGCGCGTCGGAATATTGGCGTTTCTGCCTGGATCATGTCCGCGAATACAACAATTCGTATAATTTTTTCGAGGGCATGAGCGACGACGCGATCGCGAAATATCAGAAAGAAGACCTTACTGGGCACCGTCCGACCTGGAAAATGGGCTCGGTCGGAGGACGTCGCAGCGACGGCAAGCGCAGCTCCCGCGGCTCCGGCGGTTCCGGTTGGGCGGCCGACGATCCCTTTGGGCTGTTCGAGCGGGTGGCTAGTGGCGGTCGGGCTCGTCCGGCGGCCGAGGGCCGCAAGGTGCTCAATGCCCAGCGCCGAGCGCTCGACGTGCTCGGCCTTGAAGCCGATGCCCAGCGCGCCGATATCAAGGCCAGATTCAAGGTGTTGGTGAAGCGCCATCATCCCGACGCCAACGGCGGCGACCGGACGTCCGAGGATCGGCTGCGGGAGATCATTCAGGCCTACAACTACCTCAAGTCGGCGGGTTTCTGCTGAGAAGCGGTTTTCTGTTGAGACTTGGGGGGTGGCTTTCGCGGCCTTATGCGCTTCTGCTAATTTGGCGCGACATCCGACTGCCGGCGAGGGCCGAATCGGCGCCTTCGATAGTCCCGGGGTCAGGGAGGTGTAATGACTCTCGCAACTGAAGCAGTGTCCGGCCTGCCGGATATGAAGGTCTCGATCCGGCAGCTGTTTGGCATCGATTCCGATTTGGAAGTTCCGGCCTATTCCGAACCGGACGAGCATGTTCCCGACGTCGACCCCGATTACCGGTTCGACAAGCCGACGACGCTCGCCATCCTGGCGGGTTTCGCGCGCAACCGCCGCGTCATCGTCACCGGCTATCACGGCACCGGCAAATCGACCCATATCGAGCAGGTCGCGGCGCGGCTCAATTGGCCCTGCGTGCGCGTCAATCTCGACAGTCACATCAGCCGCGTCGATCTGATCGGCAAGGACGCGATCGTGATCCGCGAGGGCATGCAAGTCACCGAATTCCGCGACGGCATCCTGCCCTGGGCGCTCCAGCACAATATCGCGATCTGCTTCGACGAATATGACGCCGGCCGCCCGGATGTCATGTTCGTGATCCAGCGCGTCCTGGAATCGTCCGGCCGCCTGACCCTCCTGGACCAGAACAAGGTCATCAAGCCGCATCCGGCTTTCCGTCTGTTCGCTACGGCCAACACGGTCGGGCTCGGCGACACGTCCGGCCTCTATCACGGCACCCAGCAGATCAACCAGGGCCAGATGGACCGCTGGTCGATCGTGACGACGCTGAACTATCTGCCGCACGACAACGAGGTCGAAATCGTGCTCGCCAAGGCGAAGCATTATCGCGACGCTGAAGGCCGCGACATCGTCTCCAAGATGGTGCGCGTCGCCGATCTCACCCGCAACGCCTTCATGAATGGCGACATCTCAACCGTCATGTCGCCGCGCACGGTCATCACCTGGGCGGAGAATGCCGACATCTTCAACGATGTCGGCTTCGCCTTCCGGCTCACCTTCGTCAACAAATGCGACGAACTGGAGCGGCCGCTGGTGGCGGAATTCTATCAGCGCTGCTTCGGCCAGGAGCTGCCGGAATCGGCGGTGAATGTGGCGCTAAGCTGATGTCCATTCACCTCTCCCGCAATAGGGCGTTTACGCCCGTAAACGGGCTAATGCTGGCAGAGGTCGACGAGCAAAGCGATCCGGGTGAGGGGCTTCGCGGTTGGCGCCAAACGTCAACCCCCCTCTCACCCTGAAACAACCCCTCACCCTGACCTCTCACCGCAGGCGGGGAGAGGGAGAAGGCCATGACCTCGAGAATCAAGGCGAAAAATCCAGCCAAGGAAGCGCCGACCGAGCCGTTCAAGCGCGCGGTCGGCATTTGCCTGCGCGCGATTGCCGGCCGGAGCGATATCGAGGTCGGCTTTGCCGCCGAGCGTCCTGGCCTTGCCGCCAACAAGGCACGGCTGCCGGAGCCGGCGCGCAGGCTCACCGAGCGCGAGGCCGCGATCGTGCGCGGCCACGCCGATTCGGTCGCGCTGCGGCTCGCCTGTCACGATCCGGCGGTGCATCGCAAGCTCGTGCCGGGCGGCCAGCAGGCGCGCGCCGTGTTCGATGCGGTCGAGCAGGCGCGCGTCGAGGCGATCGGCTCGCGCCGCATGGGCGGTGTGAAGACCAATCTCGCCGCCATGCTCGACGACCGTTTCCATCGCGGAAAATACGACGACATTACCGACCGCGCCGACGCGCCGATCGAGGACGCCATCGCCATGATCGTGCGCGAGCGGCTCACCGGCGAGCAGCCGCCGCCGACCGCCCGTAAGCTCGTGGATCTGTGGCGCCCGATCATCGAGGAGCGCGCCGGCCGCAATCTCGACCGGCTCGAACGCGTGCTCACCGATCAGCGCCGCTTCGGCGACGTGGTGCACGACCTGCTCGATTCCCTCGATATGGGCGAGGATCGCAACAGCGACGCCGACGAGGAGGAGGGCGACGAGGGTGACGAGGAAAGCCGCAGCGACGAGTCCGGCGCCGACGGCGAAACGTCGGAGTCCGCCGACAGCGAGCGCATGAGCCTGGAGGAGGCCGAAGCCTCGACCGAGGACATGCCGGAAAGCGCGGCTGAAGCCATCGACGCACCGGCCGCCGACATGGCCGACGACACCGAAAT
This sequence comes from Xanthobacteraceae bacterium, assembly GCA_035566615.1. GTDB lineage: Bacteria > Pseudomonadota > Alphaproteobacteria > Rhizobiales > Xanthobacteraceae > BOG-931. The sequence goes on along the minus strand of DATMQV010000247.1, from coordinate 18,148 downwards.
GGGCGATTCGGAAACCGCCGCCGAGCCGTGGCGGCCGCGGCACAATCGCAACGAGCCGCGCGGTCCCGACTACAAGCCCTTCACGTCCAAATTCGACGAGGTCATCGGCGCGGAAAATCTCTGCGATCCCGAGGAGCTCGACCGGCTGCGCGGCTATCTCGACAAGCAGCTCTCGCACCTGCAAGGCGTGGTCGCTCGGCTCGCCAACCGCTTGCAGCGGCTTCTGCTCGCGCAACAAAGCCGCGCCTGGGAGTTCGATCTGGAAGAGGGCTTGCTCGATCCGGCGCGGCTGCCGCGCGTGATCGTCGATCCGCTGCATCCGCTGTCGTTCAAGCGCGAGAAGGACACCGACTTCCGCGACACGGTGGTCACGCTCTTGCTCGACAATTCCGGCTCGATGCGCGGACGCCCGATCACGGTCGCCGCCACTTGCGCGGACATTTTGGCGCGCACGCTGGAACGCTGCGGCGTCAAGGTCGAGATCTTGGGCTTCACCACCCGCGCCTGGAAGGGCGGCCAGTCGCGCGAAAGCTGGCTCTCGCAAGGCAAGCCAGCCAATCCCGGGCGGCTCAACGATCTGCGCCACATCATCTACAAATCGGCCGAGGCGCCCTGGCGGCGCGCGCGCAAGAATCTCGGCCTGATGATGCGCGAGGGCTTGCTCAAGGAGAATATCGACGGCGAAGCCCTCGATTGGGCGCACAAGCGGCTGTTGGCCCGGCCGGAAAGCCGCAAGATCCTGATGATGATTTCCGACGGCGCGCCGGTCGACGACTCGACGCTGTCGGTCAATCCCGGCAACTATCTCGAGCGCCACCTGCGCTGGGTGATCGAGGATATCGAGACGCGCTCACCGGTCGAATTGATCGCCATCGGCATCGGCCACGACGTCACGCGCTACTATCGGCGCGCCGTGACCATCGTCGATGCCGAAGAGCTCGGCGGCGTCATGACCGAGAAGCTCGCCGAGTTGTTCATCGAGCACGCGCCCGAAGAGCGCAGGCCGCGTCCGGTCCGGCGCCGGCGGCTGGATTCGTAAGCAACAAGCCGCCCCGAAACGCTTTTCCCGGACGCTATGCAGCGAAACGATGCACCCCTGATCCGGGACCGTGCCGAACGCGGAGCATACGGAGATCCCGGTTCAGCAGCGCATCACTTCGCGATGCGCTGCGCCCGGGAAATGCTGCGTGGATGTGTTTAAAGCTGAGCCGCCGCGCGCTTCTTGACGATCGCCCGCTTGATCTCAAGCGCGCGCGCCGGGAGCTCCGCGTCCTTGGCCTTGAGCAGGAAGGCATCGAGCCCGCCGCGATGGTCGACGCTCTTGAGCGCATGGGCGGAGATGCGCATGCGCACCGAGCGCTCGAGCGCATCGGACTGAAGCGTGACGTTCAACAGATTGGGCAGGAAGCGCCGCTTGGTCTTCCGGTTCGAATGGCTCACCTTATGCCCGATCTGCCGGGTTTTGCCGGTCAGCTCGCAACGCCGCGACATGGCCTAAATCCTCTCGAAACCTTAAGCTTAAATCTTTCGCGCGTCCGGCGCCCAAACGGGGCCATGAGGCGAAAAGGTTGCGGGACCTATAGTGATCTGGCCGGAAAGCGTCAAGCGTGTGTGTCGAAAGCGCAACGGCCAAGCATGATCCCGAAAAGTGGGATCCGATTTTCGGAAAAGATCATGCGCGAACAAATGGCTCTAGGACCCAAAACACACAAACGACGCATTCTCCGACAAGACAATCGGCCCTGACTGCGCTATCGCTCGCGGCGGTAAGTCCGGCATTTTTTCGGGTTTGTCCGGCCAGCCGCATGCTGCTCTCGCGGTCATTAAGGAACCGCCGCTGCCGTGAAGATTTTCAAAGAACAATTGATCCAGGGCGCGCGATCCGTCCGTAGAGCGGGACCGGCCTTCGGTGGGGCTGCCGCGCTCGCCGCTTCTGTCCTGATGGCCGCGCTGGCGGCTGATGCGGGCCACATGGCCGCCGCCCAAGGCCGGTTCGAGGCTGAATACACCGCCACGCTTGCGGGCATTCCGATCGGCCGCGGCAACTGGGTCATCGAGATCTCCGACGATCAGTTCACCGCCACCGCCAGTGGCGGCACCTTCGGCATCATCCGCGTCCTCACGCAGGGCCATGGCACCAGCACGGCGCAAGGTCCGCTGAACGGCGGGCAACCGGTGCCGCAGAGCTATGCCTCGACCATCACCAACGACAAACGCGTCGACGACGTGCGCATGGCGTTTGCCGGCGGCAATGTGAAAGAGCTGTCGGTCGAGCCGCCGCTCAGCCCGAACCCCGAGCGCGTTCCGGTGACCGACGCCGATCGCCGCAATGTGCTCGATCCGATGACGGCGACGCTCGTTCACGTCGGCGGCAGCGGCGATCCGGTGTCGCCGCAGGCCTGCGGCCGCAAGGCCGCGGTGTTCGACGGCCGCATGCGCTTTGATCTGCGCAGCGAGTTCAAGCGCATCGAAACGGTGAAAGCCGAGAAGGGCTATCAAGGGCCGGTGGTCGTATGCGCGGTCTATTTCACGCCGATCGCCGGCTACAACCCGGATCGTTATGCAATCCGCTATCTTGCCGCCGTGCGCGACGCCGAGGTCTGGTTCGCGCCGATCTTCGGCACGCGCGTTCTGGTTCCCTATCGTTTCTCGCTGCCGACGCCGGTCGGCACCGGCGTTCTGCAGGCGACCGCGTTCGTCTCGGTGCCGAAACCGCCGCGTGCTGCGGCCGTCACGAAAACGCAGTGATCAAGAACGATATGGTGGGTGCCGCGCCGGCACAGCATCCCCGTTATCCACAGGAGTGCATCCCTTGACTCATCGCCAGAAATTCATCGGCGGTCGCGTTAATACTTTTGCGCTGAAAAATCCGATCGACCGAGACGCCGAACACCCGATCTGGTATTGCGGCAATGGAGCCGCGCCATATGTCGCAGTGAACGAAGCCGAACGCGCCACGAGTCGCCGATTCGGCCGTGATTCGTTCCAGACTCGTTCCACACCTTAAGCACAGGACTTTAGGGCGTATTGTTGTGATACAGATGCTGCCCCCCACCCTGGCCTTTCCCCGCACGCGGGGGAGGGAAGAGAGGGGGCCAGCCCGGGCCTTCAATGCCGATTTCCTTTTCACCTGCAACTGATCGCGATGCGCGCGCCCGCGGCGCCGGCGTCACTGCCGTGCTCGGGCCGACCAACACGGGCAAGACCCATCTCGCCATCGAGCGGATGCTCGCGCATTCGTCCGGCGTCATCGGCTTGCCGCTGCGGCTTCTGGCCCGCGAGGTCTACAGCCGCTGCGTCGAGCGGGTCGGCGCCGACGCGGTGGCGCTGATCACCGGCGAGGAAAAGATCAAGCCGCCGAATCCGCGTTTCTGGGTCGCCACCGTCGAGGCGATGCCGCGCGATCTCGATGTCGCCTTTCTGGCTGTCGACGAAATTCAGCTCGCCGCCGATTTCGACCGCGGCCATGTCTTCACCGATCGCATGCTGCATCGGCGCGGACGCGAGGAAACGCTCGTGCTCGGCGCCGCCACCATGCGGCCGATCGTCGAGCGCATCTTGCCGGGCGTCAGCATCGTGAGCCGCCCGCGCTTGTCGCAGCTCACTTTCGCGGGCGAGAAAAAGCTCACGCGGCTGCCGCGCCGCTCGGCGGTCGTCGCCTTCTCGGCCGAAGAGGTTTATGCGATCGCCGAATTGATCCGCCGTCAGCGCGGCGGCGCCGCGGTGGTGCTCGGCGGCTTGTCGCCGCGCACGCGTAACGCGCAGGTCGCGCTTTATCAGGCCGGCGATGTCGATTTCCTGGTGGCGACCGATGCCATCGGCATGGGTCTCAATCTCGACGTCGATCACATCGCGTTTGCGGCCGACCGCAAGTTCGACGGCTATCAGTTCCGCAAGCTCGGCCCGGCCGAGCTCGCGCAGATCGCGGGTCGCGCCGGGCGCGCGAGCCGCGACGGCACCTTCGGCACCACTGGCCGCTGCCCGCCGTTCGAGACCGAGCTTGTGCAGGCGCTCGAGACGCACACGTTCGAGCCGGTGAAGATCGTGCAGTGGCGCAACACCGACCTCGATTTCTCCTCGATCGGCGCGCTGCAGGCGACGCTCGCCGCCGCTCCGACCGAGAATACGCTCACGCGCGCGCCGGTCGCCGAGGACATTTTGGTGCTCGACCATGCTTCGCGCGACGACGATGTGCGCGGGATGACGCGCAGCCGTGCCGACGTCGAACGGCTATGGGATGTTTGCCAGGTCCCCGACTATCGCAAGATCGCGCCGGCGACCCATGCCGAGCTGGTGGTGACGCTCTACGGGCATCTCATTCGCGACGGCGCCATCCCGACCGACTGGTTCGCCGCGCAGGTGGCGCAGGCCGACCTCACCGACGGCGACATCGATACGCTCTCGAACCGCATCGCCCATATCCGCACCTGGACCTTCGTCGCCAATCGGCCGGATTGGCTCGCCGATCCGGAGCATTGGCAGAACGTCACCCGCGGCATCGAGGACAAATTGTCCGATGCGCTGCACGAGCGGCTGACCGAACGCTTCATCGACCGCCGCACCAGCGTGCTGATGCGGCGCTTGCGCGAGAATGCGCAGCTCGAGCCGGAGATGAGCAAAACCGGCGAGGTGGTGGTCGAAGGTCACACCATCGGACGGCTCGACGGCTTTATGTTCGTGCCGGATACCTCATCGGGCGGATCCGAAGCGAAGACGCTGCAAAACGCGGCGCAGAAAGTCCTCGCCGGCGAGATCGCCAAGCGCGCCACGCGCCTGTCGGAGGCGCCGGACGATCAATTCGTGCTCGCCGCCGACGGCACGCTGCGCTGGACCGGCGCCGCGGTCGGCAAGCTCGTCGCCGGCGAAGAGGTGCTGCGCCCGCGCGTGCGCATCATCGCCGACGAGCATCTGTCCGGCGCGCCGCGCGAGGCAGTGGATACCCGGCTCGATCGCTGGCTCAAATCGCATATCGAGAAACTGCTCGGACCGTTGTTCGCGCTCTCCGGCGCTGCCGACATCACCGGCATCGCGCGCGGCGTCGCGTTCCAATTGGTCGAGGCGCTCGGCGTGCTGGAGCGGCAGCGTGTTGCCGAGGAAGTGAAGGGCCTGGAGCAGCCCGAGCGCGCCAGCTTGCGCAAATACGGCGTCCGCTTCGGCGCCTATCACATCCATCTGCCGCTCCTGTTGAAGCCCGCACCGCGCGCGCTCGCGGCGCAATTGTGGGCGCTCGCGCATGATGGGCCGCAGACCAAGGGCCTCGACGATCTGCTGCATCTTGCCGGTAGCGGCCGCACCTCGATCCCGGTGGACAAGGAAATCGACGCCGCGCTTTATCGCGCCGCCGGCTATCGTGTGTGCGGCGAGCGTGCGGTGCGCGTCGATATCCTCGAACGGCTCGCGGATTTGATCCGGCCGGCGCTCGCCTGGCGCGAAGGCGCGCCGGGACAGAAGCCGCCGGGCGCTGTCTCAGGCGGCGGCTTCACCATCGTCAATACCATGACTTCGCTCACCGGCGCGTCCGGCGAGGATTTCGCCTCCATCTTGCGGTCGCTCGGCTACCGGCTTGAGCGGCGGCCCAAACCGGCGGAGCCGGTTGAGCCGGCGCCGGTTGAAGCCGTCGCGCCGCAAGCCGAGATCGCGTCGTCAGCAGACGAGACGGCCCCCGCTGTCGAAGCGCACGAGGAGATCGTTGCCGACGCGGATGTAGCCGACCCTGCAACCGAGGCTTCGCTGGCGCCGCCTGAAGCCGAGCACGCAGCGGACGAAGCGCAGTCGGCTCCGGAGGTTGCGACTGAGTTGGCTCCAACCGAAGTACCGGCTGAGACGCCGGCGATGCCGGCCATCACGGCGGAGGATGCGGCATCCGCGACCGGGTCAGCATCGACGGTGGTCGACTCTGTGCTGACGCCGGCCGAGCCGGCTGCGGCTGGCGCCGCCGAGCCGGAAATGATCGAAGTGTGGCGGCCCGGGAGGGCGGAGGGCCGCGCGCGGCCGAATCGCAAGCATCGCGAGCGCGGCAGGCATTTCGGGCGCCGCGACGGGGCCGAAAGCACTGCGCCCGCGCCGACGCCGGAGGGTGTGGCCGCCGCCCCGGCGGGGGGCGATGGAGCGCCGGCGGAGCAGGGCGCCGACCAAGCTGCACGCACGGACGCCGGCCAGCCGGAACGCCAGTCGCGCCATCGTCGGCGTGGAGGCGAGCAAAGATTTGGCGGCGAGCAGCAATTCGACCGGCCGCGCCGGGACCGCGACCGGCCGCCGCCGAACGCGGCCCGGCACGAGCGGCAAGACCGGCGTCCCGAACGCCGGGAGAAGGCGCCTGATCCGAATTCGCCTTTCGCCAAGCTCGCTGCGCTCAAGGCCCAGCTTGAGGCCGATGCCAAGGAGCGCCGCTAGCGTATGAGCCGGAAGGGCGGCGACCGTTTTTCCGATAGGCTAGCGCCTGAAAGCGACGAGCCGGCGGGAGACACGGCCTCGTCCGGGCGCCAGCGCATCGACCGCTGGCTTTGGCACGCACGGCTTGTGCGCACGCGCTCGGCCGCAGCGGCTTTGGCCGCCGCAGGTTACGTCCGGGTCAACGGCATGCGCATCGATGCGCCCGGCCGCATGGTCCGGTTAGGCGACGTCATTACGGTGGCGCTCGATCATGCCGTTCGCGTCCTGAAGGTGCGGGGATTTACCGAGCGCCGCGGTCCGCCGAGCGGCGGTCAGGAACTCTACGAGGAACTCACCTGAGGCGTTTCGGCGCGGCCCGCGGACGCCCCGAAACAGCGCGTTCCGATAAGCGGGGCTTGCCTCAAGTCGCTTGCAGGACGAGTTCTTTCGCTAACAGGCGGCGGCCCCTCCGAATCAGGTTCGCGACAGGCCTCTCCGCATCGCGCCTGACAAGCGCGAAACCTTGCGCGTGCGGGGACCATGCGGTAGGAGCAGAGCCCGCGAAAGCTTACGTTCAGAGTGAGCAGATGACCTATATCGTCAACGATAATTGCATCAAATGCAAATACATGGACTGCGTTGAGGTTTGCCCCGTGGATTGTTTCTACGAGGGCGAGAACATGCTGGTCATTCACCCTGACGAATGCATCGATTGCGGCGTGTGCGAGCCGGAATGCCCGGTCGAGGCGATCAAGCCCGATACTGAACCGGGGGTTGAACAATGGCTCAAGGTCAACGCTGAGTTTGCCAAGCAGTGGCCGAACATCACCGCCAAGAAGGAACCGCCCGGCGACGCCAAGGAGTTTGAAGGCGTAAGCGGTAAGTTTGAAACGTATTTTTCGCCGAATCCCGGAACGGGCGACTGAAGCGCCCCATTTTCTGCCAACTTGACGGCCTTAACCCTTTCGCTGCGTGCGACGCTTTTGCGTTGCCATAACGCTTTGATTTTGGCCGAAAATGTGTTATAAAGGCGTTCCATAATGAAACACACCCCCGATATGCCGCTCTCTCGGTTAGGGAGCTTGTCCTCCCGGGGGGTTTTCGAGGAACCGTCAGAAGAGGCGTGAGACCCACGCGAGAGCTGTGGCAGAGAAAACTCGTCGTCATCGTTCGAAGAAGAGCGCAGCCGGCACCAGCCGGAAGGCACGCAAACCCGCCTCCGGCGCAAGCCGAAGGCCAACTCAGCCCACGCGGGCGGCCCGGTCCCGGGTCAGCGTGGCAAAGCCCGTCCCCCGGCGCAAGCCGGAGGCGGAAGGAGCAAGTTTGGGAATGAATGCGAAGAAGACTACGCAACGGCAAGGCTTCAAGACGAATGAATTCATCGTGTATCCGGCCCACGGTGTGGGTCAGATCGTGGCCATCGAGGAGCAAGAGGTCGCCGGCGCGCGGCTCGAGCTGTTCGTGATCAACTTCGTCAAGGACAAGATGACGCTTCGCGTCCCGACCTCCAAGATCGCATCGGTCGGCATGCGCAAGCTTGCCGAGGCGCCGATGGTCAAGCGCGCGCTCGAGACGCTCAAGGGCCGCGCACGCATCAAGCGCACCATGTGGTCGCGCCGGGCGCAGGAATACGAAGCCAAGATCAATTCCGGCGACATCGTGGCCATCGCCGAAGTCGTGCGTGATCTTTTCCGCTCGGAATCGCAGCCGGAGCAGTCCTACTCCGAGCGGCAGCTCTATGAAGCTGCGCTCGACCGGCTGTCGCGTGAGGTGGCCGCCGTGCAGCGGCTGACCGAAACCGAGGCGATCAAGGAGATCGAAGCGGCGCTGGCCAAGGGCCCGCATCGCGGACCGAAGCCGGCTGCCGAAGCGCCGGCCGAGGACGACACGGTCGTCGAGGAAGAGGCGGCGTAAGCTGTTACCTGCGGCGACCGGTCGGCGGCTTGCAAAGCTGCGGAGCTTCAATCAGTGGAAAAGGCCCGGCAAGTGCCGGGCCTTTTTGCTGTTTCGGCGCCGGCCGAAGTCCGCAGTCAAGCACCTGCCGACAAAACTCCACGTGTTAGTCATAAATTAAGCCCCATTTGGAATGAAATAACCTCCGTCGGATGTGGGGATAAACGGGGGCGTTCGAATGCGACGTAGTCGGGCGTTGAAGCGCGGCCGATGGCTTCCACTTCTCGCCGCTGGCATAATCGGCTACGCGGTCGGTAATTGGCACGCGATTGTGCTGCGCACCGTCGAGCTGACCGCCTCGCAGAACGTTGCACTCCGCTTTCCCGAAGCCAATGCCGAGCCGTTGGATGCACCGCCGGAAACGCCGGCGCGCGCGACCAATGCCATCGTCCTCGGTGATACCAGCGCCGCGTTGTTGAGCCCGGCGCCGATGATCGCGTCCGCCTTGCAACAGCCGTCCATGCGCCAAGCGCCGGCTCAGCTGACGCCCGCGCCGCAGGCGGCCGCGCCGGTCCGGGTCGCGAGCGCTGCGGATGTGGCTCTTCCTGCGCCCGCGCCGTCCGCGAGCGCGGCCCCCGTGCGGCGCACGCTTGCCGCCGCGGTGCAAGCCAATCCCCTAGCCAATCCTGACGTAAAGGCCGATACGAAGGGCGAGGCGAAGCCGGATGTCAAAACCGCGTCCCCCGCGCCGAAATTGGAAGCAAAGAACGCCGCGGGCGATAGCGTACACAACGCCAATCGGCATGGCTTCGTGCTCAACGACGCGCAGATCGCCAGCATCAAGAGTCGCCTGCATTTGTCGCCCGATCAGGAACAGATGTGGCCGGCGGTCGAAGCGGCGCTGCGCAGCATCGCCTACTCGAAGTCGCGCGACGGTCGCCGCAAGGGCGGCGGCGCCACCAGCGCCGAGGTTGCTTCGCTCGATCCGTACGGCCCGGAAGTGCAGGGCCTCAAGTCGGCCGCCTTCCCGCTGATCATGAGCTTCTCCGACGAGCAGCGCAGCGAAGTGCGCGGCATCGCCCACGTGATGGGACTCGATCAGCTCGCTTCGCAGCTTTGATGGGTTAGTCGCGTTTCCCGGACGCCGCGCAACGTGAAACGCTGCGCGGCGTCGATCCGGGATCGTCGCGCTGGCCGAGCTGGTAACGGTCCCGGTTTCGCGTCGCACGACGACGCCCGCGATGCGTTCGTGCCGCGCGGCGAGCGCCCCCCGAAGCCCGCTTGCGCCCCCATCCGCGCTGTGGCAAGGATCGCCCCGCTTTCAACGCGCTCGACGCTTCGATGTGCGCCGGCGCGGCCGATGGTACGGCCTTAAAGCTTGCTGCCGTAGCTCAGTGGTAGAGCACTCCCTTGGTAAGGGAGAGGTCCACAGTTCAATCCTGTGCGGCAGCACCAGCTCAATTCTTCGCTCCTTCGCTGCAGCTTCGAAATAGCGAGAGAGGTCTGCGCAATGATCGGTACTTGCTTTCGGACCGGACGGCCTGGGCGGGGCCGATCAGGAGCGGGGCGAAGGATGCGCAAGGAACGGCGTTGCGAGATTCGAGGCCGACCGAGCATGCCTCATCCATCATGACTGCCGGTACCACGCCCGCTGAAATTGTGACCTTCTGGCGCGAAGCCGGACCTGACAAGTGGTTCGAGCCCGACCGCGAGTTTGATCTCGCTATTCGATCGAGATTCTTTGCGATGTACGAGGCCGCGGCGGGCGGCCGGCTTGCGGCTTGGCAGGAAAGCAGGGAAGGCGCACTCGCGCTTGTGCTTCTGCTCGACCAGTTTCCGCGCAACATGTTTCGCGGCGAAGCGCGGGCGTTTGCAACGGATGCCATGGCCCGCGCTGTGGCCGATGGCGCACTTGCGCGCGGCTTTGATCAAGCGACCGATTCGACGATGCGGCCGTTCTTCTATTTGCCGTTCATGCATTCCGAGGCGCTGGTCGATCAGGATCGCTGCATCGGCTTATACGAGGCGCTGGGCGATGCGGAGCAATTGCGCTACGCTCGAGAGCATCGGGATGTCATCAAGAAATTCGGACGGTTCCCACATCGCAACCGCGCGCTCGACCGCAGCACGACGCAAGCGGAGCGCGAGTTTTTGGATGGCGATGGCGTGGCCGGCTGAGAGCACGCGGTCGCGAACGATCAGTCGGCGATGTCGAGAGTCGCGGGAGACTTTCTGGGAGAAACACTTGCCGGCGATGGTGCGATAAGCGACGCACCTGAGTTGACTGATGATGTGGAGCCGGGCCTGTCGGATCTGTTACGCGGCGAACCATCCGCAGCCGTGTTGCGCGGCGCAGGCCGCGACCGAGGCAGCGGGGGCGATTTCCGCTCCACATGCGGTATCGGCATCGGCGGCACCAATCTTTCTTCCCTCTGCGCAACCGGAAACGCGAATGGTGCCAAAAAGCCGGACGCGGGTGGTGGAACCGGCGGCGCCGCGCGCGCCTGGCCTAGCGTTGCAGCCGGCGCGAGCAAACAAAGACAAAACCTCATGGCCGGGAATGCAATTACGCCCACGATATCCGCTCCCGCCCGAGACGACATGGCAGCACCCTTGCTGGCGATTGTCACAATCTATGGGGCGATATGACGGCACGGCGATGTGGAACTTTGGCGAATCATCTGCTGCAATGCGGCCAGCGCGCACGTTGAAGTTCGCCGATGGAGCACGCCCTTCGCAATCGCCGCATGCAGGGCGGGCTGAGCTTTCCAGGAACACGGTGCGTCTCGCATGGTCCGCCGACCTGAAAATCGTGCTTCGTCCATGAAGCGGAATTGTTTGGCATCCGCACCCGCCCTGTTTCTCGTTTGCGTCATCGGCGCGGCAGCGGCGGAGCCGGCCGGGCCGCCGACCGACTACAAGATCGATCCGGAATACACGTCCACATCGCCGGACGGCGCGACGATCGTCGAGCAATACGCAAAGACCGACGCCGATGGCAATTACACCTGGCAGTTCTGGGCGCGCCGCGGCGACAAGCTCACCCTGCTCAAGCCGGAGCAACAGGACTACGCGGCGGGTTTCAGATTCACCAACGATTCTTGCTGGCTCGTGTGCATGCAAAAAACCGGCTCCGGAGAAGCCGACTTATATTTGTATAAGCTCGGTCCGGACGGGTTCGTCGCCGCGACCGCAAAGCCGCTGAGCGACTTGGCGTGGGCCTATTTTTACAGCCGTCCGGATTCGCGCAAGATCATGAAGCCGGATTTTCACATCGATGCGGAGCTCCTCAAAGGAATCGACGAGAACTATCGCTGGATCGGCGTGGATTGGCCGGATAGCCGCTACATCGTCGTCACTCTGTCGGGCGATGTGTCGCCCAACAAGCGGCATGGGCAGATCCGATCGGTTCGCGGCTGGCGCTGCCGGTATGATCTGCAAAAGGGCGCCTTCGACGTGCCGCCGGAATTCAAAGAGCACAATGTCAAGGCCGTTGGCCCCGACACAGAGTAACAGAGTAACCGCGTTCCGTGATGAAATCGGGCCTTGCCAAAGGCAAGCGGAATACCGTCCGCGCGAATGGTTCAGTTGCACAACTCATTGGCCGTCGGAAAACCGCCGCAGGCCGGGATGGATGTCGTGTTGACACCCGCGCCGCCGCCGGATGCAGACGCGGCAGCCGATCCCGACCCGCCGCTCGATCCCGTTCCGCCGCCACCGGATCCGCCTGGCGATCCGTAGCCGTTCGTGTTCGGGCCGCTCGGCACGTTGCAGAATGTCGCGGTCATTTCCTCGATGCAGATCACGCCGGTCGTCGGGCTTCGGTTGCTTGTTTGTTGCTGGGTGGTTGTCGGAGTGCCCGTCGTAACGCCGAGCGCATTGGCGGTATTGCTGTTCGCCAGTTGGCTATTCGTCGTCGCGTTTGTCGGTGCGGTTTGTGCTTGGACGCTCGGTGGCGCAAACGCCGGCAACACCAAGGCTAGCGCGGTCATCAAGGCAAGTTTCTTCATCGGCCCACTCGTTTCTGCTGCGGACTAGCCGCTCTTCTTGGCGTGTCTCGTTAACGTTCCTGGTCCTGGTTTCGTTCGAATCCGACCGGTGCAACACGGGCCAACGTTTTTCAAAGCTCCGCGTAAAGCGTTCCGTACCGTCGCCTTGCGGGGGTTTTTCTAAACCGCGTAGCGCCACGGATATGATCATGTTCCCATCAACAATTTGGAAAATGATCCGACTCAATTGAATCGGATTACGCCGATTCGATCGCCGATCGGGCATCCGGGCAAGACAGATAACAAGGAGGGTATTGCCGACCGGGGGGCTATATCACCGACGGCTGGTGCTAGCCCTCGGGTGGACAGATGCCGGCAGCTTCGTCACCACGGTATGACCTTATGGTCGCGCACGAACTTGCCGGTGAGCGTCGCCGGCGCGTCGAGCGCGAGCCACACGGCGGTGTCCGCGCCTTCGGCGACGTCGCGCGTGGCGTTGAGGCCGCCCATGTCGGTCTTCACCCAGCCGGGGCAGACCGAATTCACCGCGATCGTGCCGGCGAGCTCCGCCGCCAGGATCGCGGTGACTGCGTTGAGCAGCGTCTTCGACATCCGGTAAGCGGCATGGCCGCCGTAATTGTCGGTGAGCGCGCCCATGCCGCTCGACATGTTCACGATGCGCGGCGAGCTGCCGCGTTTCAGAAGCGGGACCAGCTTTTGCGCCAGATGCAAAGGCCCGAGCGCATTGGTTTCGAGCGTTTCCCGCACCGTCGCGAGATCGACCTTCAGCGCCGGCGCTTCGCCCTCGGCGATGATGCCCGCATTGTTGATCAACGCGTCGATGTGGCCGTAAGTGTCTTTCAGAAAATCGCTGAAGCGTTCGATGCTCTTGCCATCGGTCACGTCGAGCGGATGAAACGCCGCCGCGTGCTTGCCTCCCGCGAGCTTCTTGACCGCCGCTTCGCCGGCGGCGCGCTTGCGCGCCGTCAGCACGACCTGCACCCCGCGCGCTACGAGCTGCCGGCAGATCTCGAAGCCGATGCCGCGATTGCCGCCGGTGACGACGATAGCCGGATCGTTATTCGTGCGCGCCATCGCCGCTTAGGCTTTGTGCAAAAGCTTGAATGCGTGCGTCCACTCGTTCTGGGTGAAGCCCAGGATGCACCACGGCATGCACAGCGGCTCGATCGCGCGCGCCGCTTCAACCTTGCCCATGTCGGCCGTCTCCCAGCCGAACTGATCGTTGATGCCGCGCACGACGGCCTTGGCCTTGTCGTCGTTGCCGCAGTTGAACATGGTCGGCTTGGCGCCGCCCGGAAAATCCGGATTGATCATGCGTGCGTTGCCGACGGAGTTATACGCCTTGACGAAATGCGCGTCGGGAAAGGCGTTCTGCAATCGCTCCATCAGCGACCGATCGAGGTCGGTGTAGAATTTCAGCACGCCATTTTCCGGCGGCGCATCCGCAATAGGGTTGGTCGCGTCGATCACCGGCTTGCCTGAAAGGTTCGCCGCGCCGGCGGCCTTGAGCGCCTCGAGCGCCACGTTGCCTTTCACCGCCAGCACGACGATTTCGCCGAACTTGGCCGCGTCGGCGAAGCTTGCGGCTTGCGCGCCTTTGTGTTGCGCCAGGAAATCCTTCAGCTTGCCGGTGTCGCGCGTGCCGAGCGTGACTTGATGCCCGTGTTTGATAAATCCGGCGGCGAGCGCCTTCGCCACATCACCCGATCCTAAAATTCCGACTTTCATATCGTCCTCCCCACTTATGCATGCGCGGTCTCTAGCCAACGTGCCATCGTCTATATTTGCTTGCGGAGGGCACTGAAGAAGAGGGGCGAACCGAGAACGCCCTCGCGGCGGCCAAGCTGAAAGGAGACCCCCTGAAACCGCCTGCACTCGCCCGCGCAGCTCCACCAGGAGAACGACAGAGGACTGCGCTGCGCGGAAAATTCGGCGGCAAAGGGCCCGGGCGGCGCGCCGTCGCGAGCGCCACTTGATCTAGCGCAATGCTGCGCGACGATTTCACGCCGAAAAACGCCTCGACAAGCTGGCTGGAACCACTCTAAATAAAAACCCATAGCGGGCTTTGGATTGCCTCTCGGAAGTGCGGGAACCCAATGAACTACAATAGCTATTTCACTGATGCGCTGGCCCGGCTGCATGCCGAGCGGCGCTACAGGGTCTTCGCCGACCTCGAGCGCATCGCCGGCCGCTTCCCGCACGCGGTCTGGCATTCCCCGGAGGGGCCGAAGAACGTCGTCATCTGGTGCTCAAACGATTATCTCGGCATGGGCCAGCATCCGAAGGTGATCGGCGCCATGGTCGACACGGCCGCCCGCACGGGCACCGGCGCCGGCGGCACCCGCAATATCGCCGGCAATAACCATCCGCTGGTCGAGCTCGAGCGCGAGCTCGCCGACCTGCACGGCAAGGAGGCGGCGCTGGTCTTCACCTCCGGCTATGTCTCCAATCAGACCGGCATCGCCACGCTGGCGAAGCTGATGCCGAATTGCCTGATCCTGTCGGATGCGCTCAACCACAATTCGATGATCGAAGGCGTGCGCCAGTCGACCTGCGAGAAGAAGATCTTCCGCCACAACGACCTCGCTCATCTCGAAGAATTATTGGCGGCAGCCGATCCCGATCGCCCCAAGCTGATCGTGTTCGAAAGCCTCTATTCCATGGACGGCGACGTGGCGCCCGTGCACGCCATCTGCGACCTCGCCGATCGCTACAAAGCCATGACCTATATCGACGAGGTGCATGCGGTCGGCATGTACGGTCCGCGCGGCGGCGGCATCAGCGATCGCGACGATGCGGCCGCCCGCATCGACGTGATCGAAGGTACGCTCGCCAAGGCCTTCGGCTGCCTCGGCGGCTACATCGCGGGCTCGCGCGCGCTGATCGACGCGGTGCGCTCCTACGCGCCCGGATTCATTTTCACCACCGCGCTGCCGCCGGCGGTCTGCTCGGCGGCGACCGCCGCGATCCGCCATCTGAAAACCTCGCAATGGGAGCGCGACCGCCATCAGGATCGCGCGGCGCGCACCAAGGCGGTGCTCGCCGCCGCCGCTTTGCCGGTGATGACCAGCCCCACGCATATCGTTCCGGTTTTTGTCGGCAATCCCGAGCGCTGCAAAGAGGCCAGTGATCTCCTTCTCTCCCAACACGGTATCTACATCCAGCCGATCAATTATCCGACCGTGGCGAAAGGCTTGGAGCGGCTGCGCATTACGCCGAGCCCCTATCACGACGACGGCCTGATCGATGCGCTGGCCGAAGCCTTGGTCGATGTCTGGCAGCGCCTCGGCCTGCCGTTCAAGGAACGCGCGCTCGCCGCGGAATAAGCCGCCATCAAGCCGCCATTCTGGGGCGCGCAGCGCACGCGAGCCCCGCCGTCGTCCCAGTCTAGTGTCCCGTCATTCCGGGGCGCCGCGATAGCGGCGAGCCCGGAATCCATGACCACAAGCGGCTCGGAACGGAACACTGAGAATGTTCTGAAAAGCCTTTGGTTATGGATTCCGGGCTCGGCCCTGCGGGCCGCCCCAGAATGACGCCGTCAGCGCTTCTCCTCCCGTGCGATGGCGCGCGCCGCAAGCGCGATCGAGAACGCGGTGACGACAAAGCGCGCGACGTGATGCGCCGCTACGTAGACCGGGTCGAGATGCAGCGCGAGCGCGAGCACCATCATCGTGTCCTGTGCGCCCGGCGAAAACGCAACGACGATATTGGCGATCGGGAACGGGAAGAAATACGCCACGATCAGCACAAAGAGCGTGGCGACCGAAACCGACACGGCGAATGAGCCGAAGGCGGCGCCGAGATAGCCGGCGAGCAGCCGGACTGTTTGATTGGCAAAGCGCGAGCCGACCAGCGCGCCGAGCACCAGCACCGAAGCGCTGCCGATCCACCAGGGCAGCGCCGCTTGCACCAGCCCGAAGCCGTGCAGCAGGCCCGATCCGACCATGGCGCCGAACAATAGTCCCGCCGGAAAGCGCAAGCGCCAGAGGACGATCGCGGTCACACAGGACACCGCGATGAGAAGCGCGATCTCCGCCAGTGACGAGCCGCCGGGCGGTCCGCGCATCACCGGAAGCGCCGGCGCCACGAGCCCGAACAGCGCCAGCCCGACTGGTATTCCGGTGGTCAGCAGCAGAACGCGCATGGTCTGCACGATCGCGATCGCCGGCAGGTCGGCGCCGAGCTCGGTCGAGAGCGCGATGACCTGCGTCATCGAGCCCGGGCTTGCGCCCAGCAAGGCGGAGAGCCGGTCCCAGTCGTGCACCATGCGCAGATAGGTCGCGGTCGCGAGCATCATGCAGACCGCGGCCACCATCACCAGCGCGATGCTCACCGGCCAGGCGGTAAAGCCTTTCACCGTTTGCGGGGTGACGACGGCGCCGAGCAGGATACCGATCAGCACATAGCCGATCCGCGCCAGCGGCAACGGCACGCGCACCGGACGCCCCAGCAGCGCGGCAGCCGCCACCGCCAGCACCGATCCGGAAATCAGTCCGGCCGGAAAGCCGAGCAGCGTGAAGGCTGTCCCGCCGGCAAGCGCGATGATCAGGGTTTCGGCGGTTTGCGCCAGTGTGCGAACGAAGGTAGCCGGCGGCATTGCGCCCGCTGAATGCCCGCTGCCGGCCGCTTCGTCAAATGAACGGTCGGCGGCCGATCGTCAGGATCCGGTGTTTTTCAGCTTGCCGGCCGGCGGGCCGGCGCGCAGCACGATGCGCATCAGGTCGGCGGCATTCTTGGCGGCGAGCTTGTCCATGATGCGCGCGCGGTGCACTTCGACGGTGCGCGGCGAAATGCCGAGATCGCGCCCGGTTTCCCTATTGGAAGCGCCGCTCGCGATCTGCTCCAGCACTTCGCGCTCACGCGCGGTCAGCCGCTCGTGGCCGGGAAATATCCGCGCCAGAGGGCTGCCTTCGTTGTGGTCCTGCTGCCAGGCGTCGATGGCGTCGCGGATGCGCGCTGCGACTTCGGCGGGATCGAACGGCTTTTCGATGAAATCCTGTGCGCCGCTGCGCATGGCGTCGACTGCGGTCGGTATGTCGTGGCGGCGGGACATGACCAGAACCGGTGCTGGATAACGCGGCGCGTCGAGCCGCTTCAACACGTCGAGGCCCGGGCAACCTGGCAGGTAGGTATCGATCACGACGCAGTCCGGCGTGCGCGCGCGCGCGGCGCTCAGGAAGGTTTCGCCTTCGATGAAATTGACGACGTTGAAACCTTCGCCGTTCAAAGCCATCGTCAGCGCGGTGTCGACCAAAGGATCGTCGTCGACGATAAAGATTTCGCTCATCAACGCGCCATCGGTTTGGACGTGCCCGAAGCAAAACGATTCGCTTGTTAAAATAACACCGCGCTGGCGCGCGCTGAGGTAACCACGGGCGGCGAGCAAAAAAACCAGTGTCGCTGATGGCCGATACAGCGCGGATGTGGGGGCACGTCATTCCGGGGCGCGGGCTTTGGCCCGAGACGGAATCCACAACCAAGTTCGGAACTGAACTCCGGGAATTTTCCGGAAGGCCTATGGTTATGGATTCCGGACAGCCGCTGGCGCGTCTTCCTGAATGACGATTGTCCGGTTTTGCGGTGCGGAAAACGCCCAACAAATAAGGCTTTTACGATTGTGAAAGACTTTTGCCCAAAGCCCGCACGTTTGAGTAAACTAAAGCCCGAAACTTAGGCTTGGCTGCGGGCCGAGAGCGCTCCGATACCGCGCCAAAGCCGCTGGAAAACGCCAATACGAGCGTCCTGATGTTGCAGGGTTGGTTCATTGTCGTCGTCGCGCTCGCCTATATCGGGTTTTTGTTCCTGGTAGCGAGTTACGGAGACCGCAGCCGCAAGCGCGTCCGCGGCAGCCGCGCGCGGCTTCTCATTTATCC
>DATMQV010000246.1:0-6758 GCA_035566615.1 Xanthobacteraceae bacterium | reverse complement strand
GGACTTGTACGCGCCTTGCTGGTGCATTCGCTCAAAGCGGCGCTCGCGCGCGAAGGCACGCGCGCGGCGACGACCGGCGGCAACGCGACGATCGCGGCGTTTCGCCCCGAGCCGGGGCCCTATTCGTCGTTTCGCGCCGCTGGGGCGAGGCGAGGAGGCTACGACTGGCGGCGTTCGCCTGCTCGCCCGGGCGATCCGCGCCGTGCGAGTGTGTTTCCGCCCGGCGACTTTGCCGAGGCGGCTCAGGCGGCGTTCGATGTGGGCGCTCCGGCGGTTGGCGTCGAAGCCTCGCTTTCCGAAATCCGCGCGGCGTCCTCGGCTGTTCTTGCGTCGCCCGCGCCTGAGGCAATCGAGCATCCGCTCGGCGCCGCCTCCGCGCAAGTGCACGAGACCTATATCGTTGCGCAGACGCGCGACGGGCTCGTCGTCGTCGATCAACACGCCGCCCATGAACGGATCGTTTACGAGAAACTCAAGGCAGCGCTGGAACGAAGCGGCGTTGCGCGCCAAATTCTCTTGATACCGGAGATCGTCGAGCTCGATGAGGCCGGTGTGGACCGTCTGCTGGGCCACGCGCCGGAGTTGGCGCGTTACGGTCTCGTTCTGGAATCATTTGGGCCAGGCGCGGTGGCGTTGCGGGAGACTCCATCGCTGCTCGGCGAAATCGACGGCGCAGGGCTGGTTCGCGATCTCGCCGAGCACATGAGCGAATGGGACGAGGCCCTGCCGCTCGAACGCCGCCTCATGCACGTCGCCGCCACCATGGCGTGTCACGGCTCGCTGCGCGCCGGGCGGCGGCTGAAAATCCAGGAGATGAATGCGCTCTTACGCGAGATGGAAGTGACGCCCAATTCCGGCCAGTGCAATCACGGCCGCCCGACTTATGTTGAACTGAAACTCAGCGACATCGAGCGCCTCTTCGGCCGACGGTAGGATGTTACTCCTTGGTCACTCAACAACGATTGCCAAAATTGCTGTCGCGCTTCTGACGTTTCACTTTTTGCCGAGAACTACGCGTCGCTAACAGCATACGCAATCAGTCTTGCACACTTCTGTTGTAAGGTCGGCTGGGCGTCGCAATTTGCCGTCCAGTCCTCGATGAAGTTGCGGGCAATAAAAACTTCCAGGAAGTATTTCAAGTTTAGCCATTCGGCCTCTGGAGGCATGCCGCCTGCTTCTGGTTCATAAGCCGCGATTGCCTCCGAAGTGTCAGACTACGGCCGGGATGCGTAGATGGTGCTCCGCTCGTCGAGCGTATCCAAATCCCGAAACGAGTTCGATGAGCTTCATCCTTCGCCCATGTCGCACTTCGCTTTGGCGCGGCCTCAAGGGCTCCTTGGCTGCCGTACGCGGCGGTCACGTCCAATCGTGAAGAATAGCATTGATTTCAAGGAAGTTCGTCATTCCTTGAAGTTTTGGCCGCAGCTTCTCGACGTCAAATATCCCGGGACACGAGTGGTACAATTCCCCCATGACGGCCGCAGATCGCCAATCCTCCGGACTCTCGTAGAAGCGCAATAGGTGTTGTTGTCCTTCCAGCTCGATATGCTCCTGTGCCGCTCGCACAAGGATAGAGAGCGGGATGCCGTGTTGTTCGGCCAATGAAGCCGGCAGCAACGTCCACCAATATAAGCCCGGTATATATCTCCGGGTGTCGCGTCCGACCCAGCTTTCCATTATGTTGATGCCAAATTTGACGGTGATGCGATTCCGGTACTCCAATTCCTCCTGTGTACAAGCGAAGCCGAAGAACGGGCGCGGGGCCGCCATGTGAATCAAGAAGTCTCTCACCAAGTCATCAGAAATCTCGCCTAAATCCGCATCAACAATGAGAGTGTTTTTCTGAAACCTGCGAAGATCATACTGAACAATTGAGTTTTCGAGATAAACGCCAATCGTTGGCATCTTAAAGGTGTCAAGGAAGACGTTAATATCTCCAATGGCTGTGGCGGGTTCATCCTCAGCCAAGCTTATAACAGTTGGCCTTAATATCTCGGGCAAGTGCATAATCGTTTTGGTCACCAAATCTGTCATCGATAACGGAAATGTAAGCGCGGCCCTAATCATGTCACTTCCTTTCATTGCGGTCCTAAATCGGAGCGCCGAATGGCTCGATTGAATAACCTCCAAACTTCACCGGTATTTTCGTTTTCGTTCCGGTAATCAATATCGATTCCCTTCCCAAAATGTCGGCCGCCTCGGTCTGAATCCGTAATTGTCTGGTTGCGCTCACATAAATTGCTTCTTGATCTCGATCGATGCCGCATCCGTCAATGCGTCGGGCATTGACCGGCCCTCTGCCGTGGTTACCCATCGCGAATTCTTCACCAACCCAAGTTCCTTCAGTACCCGCACTTCTGACGCGGCACCACGTGCAGCATTCGCGATAATAGTTGCTTCTGGAGCATGCAGACCAAACCAATGCTGCGACGGTCGGCGCAAAGGCCTCGATGCCGAAGACCGCCGCGGTCGCGGCTGGGATTCCGAGGTAAGGCGCAATGGCTCGCCAGCGCGGCCGTTCTCCCACTTGCCGGGCTGCAACGTCTCGTGATCGCCAACCGCCGGCGCAGCGTCGGCCCGCCGTGACCTATCCTCGTTCTCGGCAAATCGCAGTCTTGATTGGCCGGCGCTGGATTCGTCTTGCTTCGGTTCGTGTTGACTACCGTCGGTGGACGCGAACCAGCCGGGATTTGGCGGCACACCGGCGCGAGGGTGCAGTGCGGGATTCCAATCACTGTCGCCACCTTGATCGCGCGCGTATTTGATCAGCGCGTCCTCGGCGACCATTGCGTTGTGCGCGGCCGAACCTGGCAGGTCCGGAATGTGCAGATGCACGGCGGCGATGCGCGCTGCCGCCTGATCGTTGGCGTTGAGTGCCGAGGCGATGCGCGCGAGCCCGGGCATCAGCCGGTCGACCGCCACTCCGCCGGGAAATGAGTACTTGACGAGACGGGCAATGTCGGACGGTTCGCGGACAACAAAGCGGCCGCCGCGCCGCTCGATCAGCGGCGTACGGCCAAGCAGCAAACCCTCGTCAGTAAAAGCGAGCCCGAGATTGTCGGGTGTGTATTCGCTCAAACGCCAAGTTGGATTCATCATCGTCCCTATAATAGGGACGGAGGAGACTATCCTCGGCGACGAAGTAAACCAAATGGTGACTATTAAGCGATTGTAAGAGTGTTTTTCAGCGTCAGATCAGTAAGTTAATGCACCGGAACCATGCTGAGCGATCCGCTGGAGATCGGAAAGCGCGCTCACGAGCACGAATCAACGAGCGGGCTACGCTGCCGCGACTTTCTCGTCTAAGCTTGGGGCAGCTACCGAACCTGAGCGCGATGGATGGGAGTTCAGTTCGCCGCGCGCTAAAGCACCATGGCTTTAGATCGAAGCGCGGTCTTTCTGGTCCGTCATCTGGCGCCAGGATGACGGACCGAATGCGGACAATCCAATTTCAAGCCAATGCGCATTCGCTTTCGCTCAGCTGCAAAAAAACCAACTCCGTATCGTCATAACGCCGCCGGTCGATTTCGCGAAAGCTCTCGGGCGCGGCGAATTGCGCTTTCGTCGCTTCTTCCACCACGATCAAGGCACCCGGCGTGAGCCACCCGCCTGCGCGCGCGGAATAGAGCGCCGCCGTCGCCAGTCCTTGGCCGTAGGGCGGGTCGAGGAACGCGAGGGAGAAGGGCGCAAGCGGATTCGGCTCACCGAGCTTGGTCGCGTTGCGGCGAAAAACTTTGGAGGTTCCGCCAAGGCCGAGCGCGGCCACATTCTCGCGCAGCAGCGCGCGCGCTTCCGCGCCCTCGTCGACAAAGAGCGCGAAGGTGGCGCCTCGCGAGAGCGCCTCGATGCCGAGCGCGCCGGTGCCGGCGAACAGGTCGAGCACGCGCGCGCCGGTGACCGGGTCGTCAAAGCTGTGAGCGAGAATGTTAAACAGCGACTCGCGCAGGCGATCCGCTGTCGGCCGGATGGCCTTCGATTTCGGAGCGATGATGGCGCGGCCGCGCAGCGCCCCGCCGACGACGCGCATCACTTCCCCTGCGGCCGGCGCGGACGCGGACCGGAAGCGCGATCCGGCGATCGTCGTCGACCGCGTCGACCGGCTTTGCGCTCTTCCGGTTTGCTTTGTTGGATCGGCGCCGGCTGGCCGTAGCGTTCGACCAGCACGCGGTGTCCCTTGCGATCGGTGAGCAGGCCCGCCCGCGGCTTCTCGGCTGCGCGCTCCTCCTGCTGCTTCTCGTCGCGCCGGTCGCCGCGAAATTTTCGGCGCAGCTTCTTGCCGCCGATCGGTTCCTGCTCATGCGCGCGCCACGAATGAGACGGAGACTTTCGCTCGGTCGATTTGCGCTCTTTTTGTTTGCTCGGCCGAGCTTGATCGCGCGAGGCACGCGGGTTGGCCGATCGCTGCCGCTGCTCTTTGCGCGGTGCTTCTTGCGGCTCGGGTTGCGGGCGCGCGATGATCGGCGCGGAGAAGTCGGCGTTGGAAAGCGCGGCGATGCGTTCGCCCAGCTGCTCGCGCAGCACGCGGGTGGGCACCTCTTCCACCTCGCCTTCGGCAAGTTCGCCAAGTTGAAAGGGGCCGAACGAAACCCGGATTAGTCGAGCGACCGCCAGGCCAAGATGGCCGAGCACATTGCGCACCTCGCGGTTCTTGCCTTCGCGGATGGCGAATGTGAGCCACAGGTTCGAGCCCTGCACGCGATCGAGCATTGCTTCGATCGCGCCGTAATGGATGCCATCGATCGTCACGCCCGTGCGTAGCTCGTCGAGCTTCGGCTGCATGATCGAGCCATGCGCCCGCACGCGATAGCGACGGAGCCAGCCGGTGGCAGGCAATTCCAGCACGCGGGCGAGCTCGCCATCATTGGTCAGCAGCAGAAGACCTTCAGTATTGAAGTCGAGCCGCCCGACGCTTATGAGGCGGGGAAGACCCTTGGGCAAGTTCTGAAAAATGGTCGATCGGCCGCGCGGATCGCTGTGCGAGGTCAAGACGCCGCGGGGCTTGTGATAGAGGAACACACGGGTGCGTTCGCGGGCCGGCAACGGCTCGCCGTCAATACTGATGCGGTCGCGACCGCTGACATTGAGCGCCGGCGAATGGATCACCGCGCCGTTGACGGCGACGCGGCCCGCGGCGATCCAGTCCTCGGCCTCACGCCGCGAGGCGAGGCCGGCGCGGGCGATTACCTTGGCGATCCGTCCGCCATCCTGGTCGCCATGCTTGTCGGTTTCGGCCATAGCGCCTTCATTCATCAAGGCCGGGCTTCCCGGTTTCCGGCATCCTTATGCGTCGACGTGTATAAGGGCGCAGGCGGCCGGCACAAGGCCGGCAGGCGGAGAGCGCATGGCATCATTCATGGACCTGGCGCTGGAGGAAGCGCGCGCGGCCGCAAGCCGCGGCGAGGTCCCGGTCGGCTGCGTCGTAGTGCACAATGGCGCCGTTGTCGCGCGCGCCGGCAATCGCACGCTCGCCGACCATGACCCGACCGCGCATGCCGAGCTGGTCGCCATCCGGGCGGCGGGCGCGGCGCTCGGCTCCGAACGGCTCATTGATTGCGATCTCTACGTCACGCTCGAGCCGTGCGCGATGTGCGCCGGCGCTATCGCATTCGCGCGTATTCGCCGCCTCTATTACGGCGCTGCCGATCCCAAGGGCGGTGCCGTGGATAACGGCGTGCAGTTCTTTGCGTCTCCAGCCTGCCACCATCGGCCGGAAGTCTATGGCGGCATGGCGGAAGCGGAGGCCTCGGCGCTGCTCAAGGACTTCTTTCAGGAGCGGCGCTAGCGCTTGTCCCGGATAGCGCATGTCCCGGATCCGGAGGCGACGTCCGCCAGGCACAAGAACGCTCATCGCTAGTAACTGAGCGGCTCTCCAAGCGAGGTGATGACATAACGTCACCCGCTGATCATCGGGCAGTGGCCATCCTTCATCGGCCGGAAAGCCTCGTCCGCAGGGATGGTGGCGCGCAGGTTGTAGACATCGCCCGGATATTTTGATTCCTCAGGAGTCTTCACCTCAAACAGATAGGCCGGATGAAGCTTGCGGCCATCGGGACGGATCACGCCCTTACCGAAAAGCGGATCGTCCGATTGCATCTCTTTCATCTTTGCGACCACCGCTCGGCCATCGGCATCGCTTCTCAACGCCGCAACTGCCTTCAGATAATGGAGGACTGCCGCGTACACGCCCGCGTGCCCCATCGTTGGAAATTTCCCCGGTCGTCCGGCCTGCCAGCGCTTGGTCCACGCCCTGTTGGCATCATTCATATCCCAGTACCAGACTTCGGTCAGCATCAGTCCCTGCGCCGCCTTCAGACCAAGAGCATTGACATCGACGACAGCAACCAGGAGCCCGGCGAAGTGTTGCCCGCCAGCCACGATGCCGAATTCGGCGCTTTGTTTGATCGCGTTCTGCATGTCTCCGCCAGCATTGGCGAGGCCGATTATTTTTGCTTTCGAATGCTGCGCCTGAAGGAGGAACGATGAGAAGTCTTGGGTGTTGAGCGGATGGCTCACGCTACCAAGCACCTTTCCGCCGTTGGCTGAGACGACTGCCGAGGCGTCGCGCTCGAGCGCGTGGCCGAAGGCGTAGTCGGCGACAAGAAAGAACCATGTATCGCCGCCCGATTTCATGACCGCCCCGGCCGTGCCATGCGCGACCATCCAGGTGTCGTAGGTCCAATGGACGGTGTTTGGTGAGCATTTCGGTCCCGTGAGGTCGGAAGAACCACCGCCGGACACCAAGAAAACCTTGTTCTTCT
>DATMQV010000245.1:0-4240 GCA_035566615.1 Xanthobacteraceae bacterium | reverse complement strand
CCGGCTTCTTCGTAAAGCTCGGAGGCGTGCAGCAGCGCTTTCGACGGGATGCAGCCGATGTTGAGACAGGTGCCCCCGAAGGTGGCGTTCTTCTCGACCACGGCGGTTTTCAGACCAAGCTGCGCGGCGCGAATGGCGCAGACATAGCCGCCCGGACCGGTACCTATGACGATGAGATCGTAGGACATGACAATCACCCGTTGATCGTCATTGCCGGGCTTGTCCCGGCAATCCCGGTAGATCGGCACGGCATTGCCAACCTAAGCGAGACAGCCGGAACACGTCCGGCCATGACGGACAAAAATCACAGATCCAGCACGAGCCGCGCCGGCTCTTCCAGAGATTCCTTTACCCGCACCAGGAACGTCACCGCCTCGCGGCCGTCGACGATGCGGTGATCGTAGGACAGCGCAAGGTACATCATCGGCCTCGCCTCGATCTTGCCGGCGACCACCATCGGCCGTTCCTGAATCTTGTGCATGCCGAGGATGCCGGATTGCGGCGCGTTGAGGATCGGCGTCGACATCAGCGAGCCGTAGACGCCGCCATTGGTGATGCTGAAGGTGCCGCCCTGCAATTCCTCGATCTTGAGCGCGCCGTCGCGGGCGCGGCGGCCGAAATCGGCGATCGCCTTCTCGATCTCGGCGATCGATTTCTGATCGCAGTCGCGCACCACCGGCACCACCAGCCCGCGCTCGGTGCCGACGGCGATGCCGATGTGATAGTAGTTTTTGTACACGATATCGGTGCCGTCGATCTCGGCGTTGACGGCGGGAATTTCCTTGAGCGCCTGCACGCAGGCGCGCACGAAGAAGCCCATGAAGCCGAGCTTGACGCCGTGCTTCTTCTCGAACAGATCGCGGTATTGGCTGCGCAGCGCCATGACATGCGTCATGTCGACCTCGTTGAAGGTCGTGAGCATGGCGGCGGTGTTCTGCGCATCCTTCAGCCGGCGCGCGATGGTCTGGCGCAGCCGCGTCATGCGCACACGCTCCTCGCGCGCGGCGTCATCGGTTGGCGAGGGAGCGCGAAGCTGCGCCGAGGCCGCCGGCGCCGCGACCGGCGTCGGTTGCGCCGCGGCGCGCTCGATGGCGGCAAGCATGTCGCCCTTGGTCACGCGGCCGTCCTTGCCCGTGCCCGGAACCGCGGAGGCATCGACGCCGGTTTCGGCGGCGATCCTGCGCACCGACGGCGCCAGCGGCATGTCGCCCGCGGGTTTGGCGGCGGCCGGCTTCGCGGCTTCTTCTTTCGGCTTGGGCTGTTCCGCGCCGGCGTCGCTGGCCTTGGCCTTCTCGGCCTTCTGATCGGGCTTGGAGGCCGGCGCCGCGCCGGCGCCTTCCTTGATTGTGCCAAGCAACGCGCCGACCGCGACCGTGTCACCGTCCTGGACCGCAACATCGGTGAGCACACCCGCCGCCGGTGCCGGCACCTCGATGGTGACTTTGTCGGTTTCCAGTTCGACCAACGGCTCGTCGACGGCGACCACATCGCCCGCCTTCTTGAACCATTTGCCGATCGTGGCTTCCGTTACCGACTCGCCGAGGGTGGGTACGCGAATCTCCGCCATGATCGTCCTGCCTTCTCTCCGCCGTCGTCCTGAGGTGCGAGCGAAGCGAGCCTCGAAGGACGATTATGCATATCCTTCGAGGGCGACCTGCGGTCGCCGCCTCAGGATGACGATGAACTACCCGAGCGCCTCTTCCAGGAAATTCTTCAGCTGTGCCTGGTGCTGCGACATCTGGCCGACCGCGGTCGAGGCCGACGCCGGCCGCCCGGCATAGCGCGCGCGCCGGTGCTTGGCGCCGATCTGGTTGAGCACCCATTCCAAAAAGATATCGACGAACACCCAGCCGCCCTGATTGCGCGGTTCCTCCTGGCACCAGACGATCTCCGCTTCCTTGAAGCGCGACAATTCGGTCATCAGCGCCTTGGTCGGGAACGGATAAAGCTGCTCGATGCGCAGCAGATAAACATCGTTGGTGCCGCGCTTCTCGCGCTCATCGTAGAGATCGTAATAGACCTTGCCCGAACAAATGACGACGCGCCTGATCTTGTTGTCCGGCACGAGCTTGATGGGGTCGTCCGGCGCTTGCTGCGCATCGTCCCACAACAGGCGATGGAACGACGTTTCCGGCCCCATTTCGTCAAGCCGCGACACCGCGCGCTTGTGGCGCAACAGCGATTTCGGCGTCATCAGCACGAGCGGCTTGCGGAACTCGCGTTTAAGCTGGCGGCGCAGGATGTGGAAATAATTCGCCGGCGTCGTGCAGTTCGCAACCTGCATATTGTCTTCGGCGCACATCTGCAGGAAACGCTCGAGCCGCGCGGAAGAATGCTCCGGCCCCTGCCCTTCATAGCCGTGCGGCAGCAGGCAGACGAGGCCGGACATGCGCAGCCATTTGCGCTCGCCCGATGAGATGAACTGATCGAACACCACCTGCGCGCCGTTGGCGAAGTCGCCGAACTGCGCCTCCCACAGGGTCAGCGCGTTGGGCTCGGCGAGCGAATAGCCGTATTCGAAGCCGAGCACCGCTTCTTCCGACAGCATCGAATTGATGACTTCGTAGCGCGCCTGGCCTTCGGCCACGTGATTGAACGGCGTGTAGCGATGCTCGTCCTGCTGATCGATCAGCACCGAGTGGCGCTGCGAGAAGGTGCCGCGCTCGGAATCCTGGCCCGACAGCCGCACGCGGTGCCCCTCGGTCAGGAGCGAGCAGAAGGCGAGCGCTTCGGCGGTGGCCCAGTCGATATTCTGACCCGAGTCGATCGCCTTGCGGCGGTTCTCGAAGAAGCGCAGCAGCGTGCGATGCAGATGAAAGCCCGGCTCGAGCGTGGTGATCTTGTCGCCGATCTGCTTGAGCTTTGCGATCTCGAGGCCGGTTTTGCCGCGGCGCGGATCCTCGCTGTCGCCGGCGGTCTTGAAGCCGGACCAGCGGCCGTCGAGCCAATCGGCCTTGTTGGCGCGATAGCTCTGCGCGGCCTCGAGCTCGGCGTCGAGGCGGCTGCGCCAATCCGCCTTCATCTTCTCGACTTCGCCGGCCGTCACCACGCCTTCGCCGACGAGCTTTTCGCCGTAGATCTCGAGCGTGGTCGGATGCTTGGCAATCGCCTTGTACATCAACGGCTGGGTGAAGGACGGCTCATCGCCCTCGTTGTGGCCATGCCGGCGATAGCAGAACATGTCGATGACCACCGGCTTCTGAAACTTCTGCCGGAATTCGGTCGCCACCTTGGCGGCGAACACGACCGCTTCCGGATCGTCGCCGTTGACGTGGAAAATCGGCGCCTCGATCATCTTGGCGACGTCGGACGGATAGGGCGACGAGCGCGAATAGCGCGGATTGGTGGTGAAGCCGATCTGATTGTTGACGATGTAGTGCACCGAGCCGCCGGTGCGGTGACCGCGCAGACCGGAAAGCCCGAAACACTCCGCCACCACGCCCTGGCCCGCGAACGACGCGTCGCCGTGGATCAGGAGCGGCATCACCATGGTGCGATCGTCGCGCGTGGCGCCGTGCTGATCCTGCTTGGCGCGCACTTTGCCGAGCACGACCGGATCGACGATTTCCAGATGCGACGGATTGGCGGTGAGCGACAGGTGCACCTTGTTGTCGTCAAACTCGCGGTCCGACGACGCGCCGAGATGATATTTCACGTCGCCGGAACCCTCGATCTCGTTCGGCGTCGAGGAGCCGCCCTTGAATTCGTGGAAGATCGCACGGTGCGGCTTGCCCATGACTTGCGCAAGCACATTGAGCCGGCCGCGATGGGCCATGCCCATCACGATCTGCTGCACGCCGAGCGCGCCGCCGCGCTTGATGATCTGCTCGAGCGCCGGGATCATCGATTCGGCGCCATCGAGCCCGAAGCGCTTGGTGCCGGTGAATTTCAGATCGCAGAATTTCTCGAAGCCTTCGGCTTCCACCAGCTTGTTGAGGATCGCGCGCTTGCCCTCGCGGGTGAAGGTGATCTCCTTGTCGGGTCCCTCGATACGCTCCTGAATCCAGCCCTTCTGCGCGCCGTCGGAAATATGCAGGAACTCGACGCCGAGGGTCTGGCAATAGGTGCGGCGCAAAATGGCGATGATCTGGCGGATCGTGCCGAATTCGAGCCCCAGCACCTTGTCGAGGAAAATCGGCCGGTCGAAATCGGCCTCGCGGAAGCCATAGGTCGACGGTTCCAGCTCCTCCTCCTTACCCGGCGGCTGCAGCCCGAGCGGATCGAGATGGGCGTGGAAATG
>DATMQV010000244.1:0-3195 GCA_035566615.1 Xanthobacteraceae bacterium | reverse complement strand
GTCGAGATTCTCCTGCAGATAAACGGCGTCGCTGGTGAGCACGGCCGTGCCGCTCTTGGGCAGGCGGACGACCACCATCTGGCTGCCGGGCGTGTGCGAGACGGTGCGGTGGATTTCGACGCTGTGATCGCCGAACAGGTCGAGATCGCCCTCGAGCTCGATGGTCTTGTATTTGGCCGGCATGCTGCCGCCGACACCGTTGCGCAGCATGGCGAAATCGCCCGTGATGAAGAACGTAGCGAAGCCGTAGGCCGGCCAGAAGGCGTTCTTGATCTCATCGCGCTGGTAAACGAAGGTCGAGTCGAGGAACTTGCCGATATTGCCGGCATGGTCGACGTGGAAATGCCCGAGCACGACATATTTAATGTCGGACGGCTTCACGTTGATCTTGGCGAGCTGGGCATCGATGGCGATGTCAGGCGAGCGGCCCGGATCGAGCGCTTTGACGAACGGGCCCCAATAGTCCGGGTCGGTAATGATTTTGTCGTTATTGCCGCAATCAAACAGCACGTCGCCCTTGGGGTGGCGGATCAGGTAAAAGCCGACCGGGATCTGTACCTTGCCGCTCGAACCGTTTTGAATAATCGATTTGTCGAGGTTCAGTGCGCCCGAACTGAACACATAAAGCTTCATCTCTTTTGGCGGATCCGCCGCGACGGCGGCGGTGGTCGTTACTGCGGCAGCAGTCAATGCCAAAACGCCAAGACTCTTCGCCCAACTTACCGGCATTTCGTCCTCCCTATCGCGTTTCCGTAATTTGAAATCGGAATACACGATTAGACTAGCACGAAACTGGGAGCTTGTGCAGGGGGGCTGCTGCTGTTCTTCATGTGGATGATAGAAAATCCTGATCGCCGGACACCGTGCTGCGGGCATGCCCTGCCTCGTCGCTGCTGCGCTGCAGCGAGCCGGCCGCGCGCATTCACGGGCCCACAACGGAGAGCCGCATGCCCAAAGTCATCTACGAAAAGGACGACAGAATCGGACGTATCACGCTCAACCGGCCGGAGGTCATGAACGCGATCGACGACGACGTGCCGGTCGAGCTCGCCGATTGTGTCGCCCGCGCCAATGCCGATCCTGCCGTGCATGTGATCGTGCTTGCGGGCGCCGGCGAGGCCTTCTGTGCCGGCTACGACTTGACCTATTACGCGCAGGGAACCGGCGGCGGCGGCGTCACCCAGAAAATGCCGTGGGATCCGATGAAGGATTACGCCTTCATGATGCGCAACACCGAGCTGTTCATGAGCCTGTGGCGCTCCTACCGGCCGGTGATCTGCAAGGTGCATGGCTACGCCGTGGCCGGCGGCTCCGACATCGCGCTGTGCGCCGACATGATCGTGATGAGCAGCGACGCGATGATCGGCTACATGCCGACCCGCGTCTGGGGCTGCCCAACCACCGCCATGTGGGTGTACCGGCTCGGCCCGGAACGGGCGAAGCGTATGCTGTTTACCGGCGATAAGATCACCGGCGCCGAGGCCGAAAAGCTCGGCCTGGTGCTCAAGTCCGTGCCGCCGGAACAGCTCGACGCGGAAGTCGAGGCGCTGGCGCTAAGGATGGCGACCGTGCCGGTCAATCAGCTCATGATGCAGAAGCTTGTGGTGAACCAGGCGATCGAGGCCATGGGATTGAAGAATACCCAACTGCTCGCCACTGTATTTGATGGCATAACGCGGCACTCGCCCGAGGGCCTGAACTTCAAGCAGCGGGCCGAGACGGTCGGCTGGAAGCAGGCGGTGCGCGAACGCGACAGCGGAACCTGGGATTGGACCGAGAACAGGCCGATCAATCCGCGCTGACAGATGGCGGACACAATGACCCAAGAAGCAAAAACAGGATCAGAAACGCAGGGATCTAAGAACAAGGAATCGAGACAAGCAGCGAAGGCGGAACCCGCGAGCAGCGCCGACCGGCTCCGGTCGCCACGATTGCGCGAAGGTCAGAGCATCCTCACAACGGGCGTGTACGAACGTCCGCCGTCCGAGCGGCCCAGCCACGACACGCTGGAAGGAATTGCCGCATGGCTGATCGGCCCGGCTCGGCAGATTGCGTCGGCGCCGCAAGCCTTCGACGAATATGCCTGGCGGCTTTACGCCGCCGGCCTTCCCGTGCTGCGGGTCACGCTGCATTGCGGCACGCTGCATCCGCAATTCCTGGGCTCTGCTTACGTATGGTGGCGGAACACGGCGCAGACTCAGGAGATCATGGTGATGCACGAAGTCGTGGACGTCGTGCCCTATGAAGAAAACTTGGTGGCGCGCGTGCGCACGGGCGGCGAAACCGTGCGCCGCCGTCTGGATGGGCCTGAGGCGCGGCTCGATTTTCCCGTTCTCCGCGACATCAAAGCGCAGGGCGGCACGGAATATTTCGGCTTTCCGGTGGCCAGCGCCTACGGCACCCACATGGCGAGCTACACCACCGATCAGCCGGGTGGTTTCTCTGAGGAGCAAATCGCGCAACTGCGCGCCGTCAGCGAACGGTTGTCCGTTCTTGCCGACACGCACATCCAGCGGCAGATCGCCGAGAACGTGCTCAAGGCTTATCTCGGTCCGCAAACCGGCCCGCTGGTCTTGGCCGGCAAGATCCGCCGCGGCACCGGCGACACCATCAACGCGGTGCTGTGGTCGTCCGACGTGCGCAGCTTCACGGCGTTTTCAGATCGCGTCCCCGGCCAACAAGTGATCGCCAAACTTGATCAGATATTCGACGGCCAAGCGCGCGCCATCGCCAAACACGGCGGCGAGATCCTGAAATTCATCGGCGACGGTTTGCTGGCGATCTTTCCGGTCGACGCGCCGGACCAGGCGGCACTGGCGGCGGCCGAAGCTTTGACGGCCGCCACCGAGGCGCTCGAGTCGGTGCAGGCGGTCGGCCCGCACACTCCCGGCGAAGCGCCGTTCAAGATGGTGATCGCGCTGCATTACGGGTCGGCGATCTACGGCAATATCGGCGCCGCCGACCGGCTGGACTTCACGGTGATCGGACCCGACGTCAATCTGGTCAGCCGGATCGAGGCGGTGGCGAAATCGCTCGATCTGCCACTCGTGGTCAGCGACGATTTTGCCCGCGCCTATGGGGGATCGCTGCGCTCGCTCGGCCAGCACAAACTGCGCGGCCTCGAACAGCCGCACGAGTTGTTTACGGTGTGAGGCGCCGGTGCGGCGGCCAGGCCCTAATCCGCTCAATCAAGCG
>DATMQV010000243.1:0-6710 GCA_035566615.1 Xanthobacteraceae bacterium | reverse complement strand
CACCATCACCTGCGAAGCGGGCGTCACCTTGCAGCGGGCGCGCGAGGCCGCCGCCGCCGTCGACCGGCTCTATCCGCAACTCCTGCCCTCGGAAGGCACCTGCACGATCGGCGGCAATCTGTCGACCAATGCGGGCGGCACCGCGGCGCTCGCGTACGGGATTGCGCGCGCGCATGTGCTCGGCATCGAAGTGGTGCTGGCCGACGGCCGCATCATGCACGACCTCAACAAGCTGAAAAAAGACAATACCGGTTACGATCTGAGAAACCTGTTCATCGGCGCCGAGGGCACGCTCGGCGTGATCACCGCGGCGGTGCTGCGGCTCGTTCCGCGCCCGCGCTCGATCGAGACCGCGTTCGTCGGATTGCCGTCGCCGGAGGCGGCGCTGGCGCTTCTCAACATCGCGTCCGACAACGCCGGCGGCGGCGTCACGAGCTATGAGCTGATGCCGCGCGAAGGACTCGAGATTGTGCTGCGCTACACCGCCGGCTGCCGCGATCCGCTTGCGGCTCCGCATCCCTGGTACGTGCTGATCGAATTGTCCTCGCAGGCGCAAAGCGGGCTGCGTGACGTATTGGAAGACATCCTCGCCAAGGGTGTCGAGCAGGGGCTGGTCAGCGACGCCGCCATTGCCGAGAGCCTGGAACAGACCAAAGCGTTCTGGCGCGTCCGCGAGAATTTCGGCGAGGCGCAGCGCTATGCCGGCGGCTCGATCAAGCACGATATCTCGGTGCCGGTCGCTTCAGTGCCGGCCTTTCTCAAGGACGCGGCGGCGGCAATCGAGCGCGCCGTTCCCGGAGCGCGTCCCCTGCCCTTCGGCCATCTGGGCGACGGCAATATCCACTATAACGTCAACCAGCCCCCCGGCGCCGACAAGGCCGAATACCTGACGCACTGGGACGCCATGAACGCCGCTGTCTACGAGGTGGTGAAGAGATACGGTGGATCGATCTCGGCCGAGCACGGCATCGGCGTCATCAAGCGCCATCAATTGCCGGCGGTGAAGGATCCGGTCGCGCTCGAACTCATGCGCAGCTTGAAGAGCTTGCTTGATCCCAAGGGCATTCTGAATCCCGGCAAAGTGCTTTAACGTGGCGCGCCAAAGGCGTAGCTAGCGCGTCTTCGCGCGGTTTCAAAAAGGGGATGGAATGCGCTTTGGAGTGTTTTATGAATTGCAGTTGCCGCGACCATGGAACGAAGGCGATGAGCGCAACCTGTTTCATCAGGCGCTCGAGCAAGTCGAGTTAGCCGACCGTCTCGGCTTCGATTACGCCTGGGAAGTCGAGCATCATTTCCTGGAAGAATATTCGCATTCCTCCGCGCCGGAAGTGTTTCTCGCGGCCGCGGCAGCGCGCACCAGATCGATCCGGCTCGGCCACGGCATCCGGCAGGTCATTCCGAATTACAATCATCCGGCGCGCACTGCCGAGGGCCTGGCCACGCTCGACATCATCTCCGACGGCCGGGTCGATTTTGGCATCGGCGAAGGCGCGACGCGGCTCGAGCTCGGCGGCTTTCGCATAGCGGCCAAGGAGAAGCGCGCGATGGCGCTGGAGGCGGCCGAGCAGATCGCCAACATGATGGTGCTCGAGCCCTATCCGGGTTTCGAGGGCAAGTATTTCGCCATGCCCTGCCGTAACGTACTGCCGAAGCCGGTGCAGAAGCCGCATCCGCCGATCTGGATGGCCTGCACCAACCGCGACACGATCAAGATCGCGGCGCAGAACGGCGTCGGCGCGCTCGCTTTCTCCTTTCTCGACCGCGAAGAAGCAACGCGCTGGGCCGATATCTATTACGGCATCATCAAATCCGACGCCTGCGTGCCGCTCGGCCATGCGGTGAATGCCAATCTGGCGATGGTGTCGAGCTTTTCGGTTCATCGCGACCGCGCCGAAGCGATCCGCCGCGGCCACGAGGGCTTCGAGTTCTTCGGTTACGCGCTCAACGCGCTGGTGGCGAAGGACTGCGTTCCGGGCCGCACCAATCTCTGGGGCGATTATCTGGAGCAGCGCGGCAACCGCACCGAGGCCGTGATCGACGCCTTGCAGAAGGTCGGCGCCAATTCGTCGGGCATCGGCACGCCCGACGACATGCGCAAGCATCTGGAAACCTTCCAGGACAGCGGCGTCGATCAGGTGATCTTCCTGCAGCAAGCCGGCCGCAACCGTAACGACCATATCTGCGAGTCGCTCGAACTATTCGCCGCCGAAGTGATGCCGGCCTTCAAGGCCCAAGCGGCCGCGCGCGAGGCGCACAAGGCCGCGGAGCTTGCGCCCTACATCGCCGCAGCCCTCAAGCGCAAGGCCTGGATGAGGCCGCTCGCCGATGATGAGATTCCGGTGGTGAAAGCCGCGGTCGATCGCGCGCAATTTGGGCGGGGCAGCGCGTAAGGGCGCGAGCCTTTGACGGATCAAAACAACGACAGTTGTTTGTCCGCCTTTTCGGGGTCCGCCGGCGCGTCGGCCGCAGCAGCGTCCGCACCGTTGTCGACCGAAGCCGGGGCGGGCACGATCAGCTCGGGAGAATCGTTGGCCGCCCGGTTGACTGCGTTGGACACTGCGTAGCTTTCGAGCAGCGCATCGGACGCAGGCAGAAACAGAGCCGCCGCGGTTGTGGCATCGACCGCAGCGCAGTCGAGCCAAAGATTGAAGGCCGCCGGCGGCACGATCACCGGCATGCGGTCGTGAATGGCGGCAAGCGAGCGGTTCGACCGCGTGGTGACGATCGCCGCGGTGTCGACTTCTTCACCGTTCGGTCCGGTCCAGGTCTCCCACAACCCGGCAAAGGCGATCGGACCGCCGGCCTTCGGCCGCACGAAAAAAGGACGCCGCGGACGCGTGTCGCTCCATTCGTAAAAGCCATCGGCCGGCACGAGACAGCGCCGCCGCCGCATGGCGTTGCGAAAGGCCGGCTTGTCGATCACGGATTCGCCGCGCGCATTGACGAGCAGCGAGAATGTGCGTGGATCCTTGACCCAGGAGGGCAGGAATCCCCAGCGCACCAGCGCAAACGCGCGCTTGCCCTCGTCGAGCCGCACGATGGGAATCGGCTGCGTCGGCGCCACGTTGTAGCGCGGCGGGAAATTCGGCTGCTCGGCATAGCCGAACAAGGCCCTGATCGCATCGGCCGGCGAGGTTATGACGTAGCGCGCGCACATTGGGCTATAGATATTCTCCAGCGAGAATAACGCACGGGCCGGGCGCCCGCGATCATAGCCAAATGGGTCGGCCCTTGACCAACACCAGCGCGGATTCGCGGAGTTATCCTACGCGGCCTTATCTTGCGGTCAGCGCCGCTATTTTCCGCGCTGAGCGGGTACTGATCGTGCGGCGCGGCGTGCCGCCGATGCAAGGGATCTATACGCTGCCCGGCGGCGGCGTCGAGCTCGGCGAGACGCTGGAACAGGCGGTGATGCGCGAGGTGCGCGAAGAGACCGGGCTTGCCATCGAGCCCCTGTCACTCGCCGGCTACCGCCAGGTGATCGCACGCGACTCGGAAGGCAAGATCGAGCGGCATTTCGTCATTCTGCCGTTTGCGGCGCGCTATCTGGCGGGTGAGATTTCGCTCAATGCCGAACTCGCCGAGGCGAAGTGGCTGTTGCCGTCGGAACTTTCCGGACTAAGAACGACGGAAGGACTTGCCGAAATCGTTACCGCTGCCGGCGAGCGGATCGCCGCGCTATCGTGATATTTGCAACGGTGTCGCCTTCTCATGTTTGGGCTACAGCGCACGCGGCCGTTATGCTTTGATCCGATTCCGATGTCTCGAACCTCGCTCGTTTTTTTCGTTTGCCTGTGTCTCGCGGCCGCCGTTCCGGCCTATGGCCAAGGCTTTTGGGGCCAGGGCCAGGGTTCGTGGGGGGGTCAGGGCTGGGGAGAGCAGCAGCAGCCGCCGCGCTACTACCGGCCGGCGCCCCGCCCGGTTCAGCCGCAGCCACAACAGCAACCGCAACAACAGGAAGCGCAACCCCAGGCGCCGAAAAACACCCCGGCGCCTTTTGACCACGACCTGCAGCGGCTCGCCGAGATCCTCGGCTCGCTCCACTTCCTGCGCGGCATTTGCGGCTCGAACGAGGGCCAGAAATGGCGCAACGAGGCGCAAGTGCTGATCGACACCGAAGCGCCGAGCGGCGAGCGGCACGAGCAGATGATCGCAAGCTTCAACCGCGGCTATCGCGCGTTTCAGCAGAGCTATCGCACCTGCACGCCGGCGGCCGACTTCGCCATCCGCCGCTACCTCGCCGAAGGCGCCAAGATCGCCCGCGAGATCACGGCGCGCTACGCCAATTAAGGGCCGGGTCGCTCCGCTTGTCGCCGGCTTAAAGCAGCGCGGCGAGCCTGATCGATGCAATTAACCCTTCCTCAAGGTTCGGCTTAGGGCTCGCGGGTGACGTGCTAATTTCTGGTGGTCAGGGGCGCCGCCGGGCTGCGGCGATAAGCTAATCAATGAGTATTGCGACGCAACTTTCGGCGGCACAGGAAGCCGTCGCCGATCACGAGCAGAAGCGATTGGCGCTCGGTTATCTGCAAGAAGCATGGGTTCATGCGCGCCATGAGGGCATCGACGGCGATTGCCTGGCGCAAACGGCGCTGTTTCTGGCGCTGGTCGAGCTCATTTCCACCTATGGCGAGGACGCAACCGCCCGCTACGCCGAAAGCCTTGCGGCGCGTATTCACAACGGCGAATTCTCCGTCGAGCTGTCGCGCCAATAGCATGTTACCGGCGCGAGGGACCGAGCGCGCGTAGTCCGCAGAAGCCGCATAGGACCCATTCCAAATCGGCCGGGTAGAACGGCTTTTTGAGAAATGCGATGCCCTGCGTGTGCGCCTTTTCCGCCAGCGCCGCATCATCCGCCGACGTCATCAGCACAACGCCCGGATAGCGCTTCGCCCGCCGCAATTCGGCGATCGCCTCCAAACCGCTCAAGCCGGGCAGATTGTAGTCGAAAAAGACGAAGTCGAATTCGGCGGCGCGCGCCAACGCCAGCGCCTGTCCGCCGTCGCCCGCCTCGGTCACGTTGAGCGGGAAGCGTGTTGCCGCCAGCACCCTGCGCACGATGCTGCGCATGGTCGGCGAATCGTCCACCAACAGCACGCGGCTCGGCAGGCGAAGCCGAATTGGGCCAGCGATCAGGCGGTGGGCATCATCCTCGTCCTCCGGCCGGCTGGCCTGACCGTCCGTCGGAAAAGACCCGGAATCGGCGGGCGCGCCGAGCGCGACGGTAAAGGGCGGGCTGGACGCGGCGCGGGCCGCCGAGGCCATCCGCGCCACTGCTTCGCCGCCAAGCGCCGTGTCGAAAAACGCCAGATCGGCGCCGGCGGCGAGCGACCGCCCGGCCGCTGCTTCGCCGTCGTTTTCCACAAGCTCGATCGGCACGCGCGCGACGGCCGCCGCATTGCGGAACAGCGCACGACCGCCTGGCGACGGCGAGACCACAATGAGGCGCAAGGAAAGCAGTTCGTCGGCCATGCGCTCACTCCTTGAACGCGTGCTATATCGGGCTTGTGACGAGACCCAAGGGGTGGAACCAAGAGGCACAGAATCTAAGGATGAGCCTCGCAACGGGACGGCGGCGGTGGCATTGTCGAGGCCGCTGAAGTCCCGATCACGTCGTTATCATTTCCGCGACGTGAAAATTCCCGGGTGGTGCGGCTCGATCTACGGGGACTTAAGAAAAATCGTGATTGTGCCGCTCGGTCAAGGCGCGGCGCCGATCACCGATTGCTTATCGGGCCGATGCGCTCCATCGTTGCGGCAGAAGCGACCCTTGAGGGTAACGGGGCGGGACCTTAGCTTCCCCAAACGGCCCTGCAGACTGAGAACGGGGAATTGTGGCATCGATGAAGGCCGCCTTACTTTCGGACCGGGGAGTGGTGAAGGTCGCCGGCGACGAGGCGCGAAGCTTTCTGCATGGGCTTGTCAGCGCCGACATGCTCGAACTCGGCCCGGGCGCCGCGCGCTTTTGCGCGCTGCTGACGCCGCAAGGCAAGATCATCGCCGACTTCATCGCCACCGAAGCGCCGGCCAAGGACGACGGCGGCTTTTTTCTCGACGTTGCGGGCGAGCGCGCGAAAGCGCTGGTCGACAAACTCAATCTCTACAAGCTGCGCTCTCGCGTCATGGTCGAGGATTTGTCCGAGGTGCTCGGCGTGCTTGCGACATGGGACGGCACGGGCACAACATCCGTGGGCCTTGCTTATCCCGATCCGCGCCTGCCGGCGCTTGGCACGCGCATCATGCTCCCGCCACCTCGGGCTGCCGACGCGGCGGCAAGTCTCGGCGCGACGCTCGCGGACGAAAGCCTGTACGAGGCCCACCGGATCGCGCTTGGCATTCCGCGCGGCGGCGTCGATTTCGGCTACGGCGATGCATTCCCGCATGAGGCGGACATGGATCAGCTCGGTGGCGTCGATTTCGAGAAGGGCTGCTATGTCGGCCAGGAAGTCGTCTCACGCATGGAGCATCGCGGCATCGCCCGCACGCGCGCCGTTGCGGTCGGCTATGACGGCGCGGCTCCGCAGGCCGGCGCGACGATCACCGCCGGCGGGCGGCAAGTCGGCACCATGGGCTCGGCGGCCGGCGGCCGCGGGCTTGCGCTGTTGCGCCTTGACCGCGCCGCCGAAGCGCTCTCGCGCGGCGAGGCATTGCTCGCCGGCGACGTGCCGGTGCGGCCGATCAAACAGGACTGGGCGAGGTTTGACTTCCCTAAT
>DATMQV010000242.1:0-11917 GCA_035566615.1 Xanthobacteraceae bacterium | reverse complement strand
CGCCGGTGGCCGTAGGCCAGATAAAGCCTTCATCGGCCGAGCTTTTACGGCTTTATGCGGACATGCGGTTGATCCGCGAAGTGGAGCAGCGCTTGTCGCTTCTGTTTGGTGACGGCGAAATTCCGGGTTTCATCCATTTGTCGATCGGGCAGGAAGCAGTCGCGGTCGGCGTCGCCGGGGCGCTGCGGACCGACGACACGCTCGCCTCCAATCATCGCGGGCATGGTCACGCCATCGCCAAAGGTCTCGACCT
Organism: Xanthobacteraceae bacterium; assembly: GCA_035566615.1. GTDB lineage: Bacteria > Pseudomonadota > Alphaproteobacteria > Rhizobiales > Xanthobacteraceae > BOG-931. The sequence goes on along the minus strand of DATMQV010000242.1, from coordinate 11,664 downwards.
GTCGCGCTTCTTTCTCGAGATCATGGGACGGAGCGAGGGGTATTGCGGCGGCCGCGGCGGCTCGATGCATGTCGCCGATATGTCCGTCGGCATGCTCGGCGCGAACGGCATCGTCGGCGCTGGACTTCCTATCGCGGTCGGCAGCGCGTTGGCGCATCAATTGCGCAAGACCGGCGCGATCGCCTGCGTGTTTTTTGGCGATGGCGCATTGGCCGAAGGCGTGCTGCATGAGAGCTTCAACATGGCCGCCTTGTGGAGGCTGCCGATTTTATTTGTTTGCGAGAATAACGGCTGGTCTGAATTCTCGCCGGCCGCGCGGCAGCTCGCGACCGAACCGTCAAAACTAGCCGGGACTTTTGAGATTCCGGCCGAGCGCGTCGACGGCAACGATATCGTCGCGGTGCGCGCGGCGGCGCTCTCGGCGATTGAAACGGTGCGCGCCGGCGGCGGGCCGCGTCTGGTCGAATGCAAGACCACGCGGGTGCGCGGCCATTTTGAAGGCGATCCGCAGAAATACCGCGATGCCGGCGAATTCGACGAGATCGGGCGCAAGGATCCGCTCACCCGGGCGGCCGGCGAATTGCGCGCCATGGGCGTGCCGGATGGCGAGATTGCCACGATCGATGAGGTTGCGCGCCGGCGCGTCGACGAGGCGGTGGCCGTCGCCCGAGCCGGCACGGCGCCGGCGCCGGAGGCGGCGCTGGCCGACGTCTATTCTCCCAAATCTTCGCGCGCTCCCGCGCGTGCGGATGCCGCCGCATGACTGAAGTGAGATTTGGCCAGGCCATCAATCGCGCGCTCATCGATGCGATGACGCAGGATTCGTCGGTCGTGTTGTTCGGCGAGGATGTCGCAGAGGCGGGCGGCCCGTTTGGCGTCACCCGCGGGCTTCTGAAAAAGTTCGGCGGGGAGCGGGTGCGCGATACGCCGATTTCCGAAGCCGCCATCGTTGGCGCCGCCGTTGGCGCCGCCATGACCGGCTTGCGGCCGGTCGTCGAAGTCATGTTCATGGACTTCGTCACGCTCACCATGGACGCGCTGGTCAATCAGGCCGCCAAGGCGCGCTTCATGTTCGGCGGCCAGGTCTCGGTGCCGATGGTGGTGCGCATGCCGCATGGCGGCGGTATCAATGCCGGTCCGCAGCATTCGCAATGTCTGGAAGCCTGGCTCGCCCATGTGCCGGGTCTCAAGGTGGTGTGCCCGTCGAACGTCGCCGACGCCTATGCGCTGATGCGTGCGGCGATCGACGACGACGATCCGGTGATCGTGATCGAGAACAAGGCGCTTTACGCCACCAAAGGCGATCTGCCGGAGCCGCCGCCCCCGGTGGCGATTGGCCAGGCACGGACCGCGCGCACCGGCAAGGACGCCACCATCGTCACCTATGGGGCGATGGTGGCGGTCAGTCTCGCCGCCGCCGACATCTTGGCAAAAGAAGGCGTCGACGCGGAGGTCCTCGATCTCCGCAGCCTGCAGCCATGGGACGAGGCCGCGGTGCTGGAGTCGCTGGCGCGCACCCACCGGCTGGTCGTGTGTCACGAAGCCGTCGAAGCGTTTGGGGTCAGTGCCGAGATCGTCGCGCGGCTGGCGGATATCGGCTTCGACGAGCTCGACGGACCGCTGGTGCGCGTCGGCGCGCCGTTCATGCCGCCGCCATTCGCGAAATCGCTGGAAGATTGGTACCGGCCGGATGCCGGCCGGATCGTCGCCGCGGTCAAGCGTGCGATCGCCTAAATCAAATAACGGCCTGCGCATCGCGTGCGTGCAAGCCGAAACGGATGTGACAGGAGGACGAAATGGAAGAGCGCATTGCCGAAGCGGTATCCGATCATATCGCGGTGATAACCATCAACCGGCCGAAGGTCCTCAACGCGCTCGACGTGCCCACGCTGTTGGAGCTGGAAACCGTCTTCGATCGGCTCGAGCGCAACGACGATGTGCGGGTCATCATCATCACCGGCGCCGGCGAGCGCGCGTTCGTCGCGGGCGGCGACATTGCCGATCTCAACTCGCGTGGCGGCTTGGCGCATTATCGCGAATTCGCCGAGATCGTGCATCGCGTCTTCCGCCGCATCGAGATTTCCGACAAGCCGACCATCGCGGCGGTGAACGGCTTTGCGCTCGGCGGCGGCACCGAGCTTATTCTCGCAACCGACATTCGGATTCTCGCCGACACCGCGCGCCTCGGCTTGCCGGAGATCACGCTCGGGCTCTTTCCTGGCGCCGGCGGCACACAACGCATCATCCGCCAGGTGCCGCTCTGCCGCGCCAAGGAGATCATGTTCACTGGCGAGCAGATTTCCGCCGCCGAGGCGGTCGCCATCGGGCTTGCGAACAAGGTCGTGCCGGCGCAGAGCGTCCTGGTCGAGGCGCGCAACATCGCCGCCAAGATCGCGGCCAAGAGCCCGCTGGTACTCAGTTTGCTCAAGCGCACATTGACCAACGGCGCGGACATGCCGCTTTCGGCCGCGTTGCCCTATGAGCAAAGCATGATCGGCCTGGTATTCGATACCAGCGACGCCCACGAAGGCTGCAGCGCGTTCCTTGAAAAACGCAAAGCCGCCTTTACCGGGCGCTGACCTCATGCAGTTCGAGCGGCGGTAACAAGCATGGGCACCACGGATTTCGTCATGCCAAAGCTCGGCCTGACGATGACCGAGGGTACAATCGCGCGCTGGGATGTGGCGCCGGGCAAAAACTTTGCCCAAGGCGACATCATCCTGGTCGTCGAGACCGACAAGATTGCCTACGACGTGGAAGCGCCGGCGCCCGGCGTGCTGCAGGAAGTGCTGGTGGCCGCCGGAAATGCCGTGCCGGTTGGCACGCCGATCGGGCGCTGGGATGTCGGCGACATCAAAGTTTCGCTCGACGCGCCGGATGTGGCGGCGGCTGCAGAACCAGTACCCGCCGCGGCCCCCGCTGTCGTTGAGGCTCGGCCGCCTGCAGTGCCGGCTGCACAGCCGCAGGCGCGCGCCGGCGGCAGCCGGACTTTGGCGACGCCCTATGCGCGCCGCATGGCGCGTCAGGCCGGCATCGATTTGCACGGTCTTGATGGCAGCGGGCCGAGAGGGCGGATCAAAGCCGCCGATGTCGAACGCGCGATAGTCGCCAAGGGGGCCGCGCCGCGGCCATCGGTCGTGCCAGCTCCTGCCGAGGCCTCGCGCGCGGCCACCTTCAGCGCAGGCGTTGACATAGACATCACCGCGCTTCTCGCATTGACCGAACAAATCAACGGCGACTTGCCCGACCTGCACGCCGATCTCGCCCATTTTGTCGCTTTGGCCGTTGCCAAAGTGCCCGGTGTCTTTTCTGAACCGCCGGTCATTGGCCTCGCGGCAAGCGGTGACAGCGGGGAGGGGGCGGCGAGCCTTCTCGCCGGCGCTGATTGCCGCACGCTCAGCGGCGTCATCGCGCAAACCAAAAACTCCGCTACGGCCCTCGACGCTGCCGCGCCGCACGGAACGCTCTGGATCGACCGCGCACTGGATGGCATCTCGTTCCTTTCCGCCGATCCGCCGGCCGGCTGGGCGGCATCGCTCGCGGTCGGTGCAACGCGCGAGGCATTCCGCCCTGACGCGGACGGCCGCGCCGCGCGCGCGGCGCTTGTCACTATCGTGCTGACCGCTCGCGCCTCCCTTCTCGACGCGCAGCAAGGCCAACGCCTGCTGCGCGGGCTTCGTCACATGCTCGAAGCGCCGCTTGTTCTTCTCGCCAGCTGAGCACGGAATCGCCCTATGGATTTTCTTCTGTCGGATGACCAGAAACAGATCGTAGAAACCGCGCGCAAGGTGGGCGACCGGTTCGACCTCGATTATTGGCGCCAGCTCGACGCCAAGAAAAGTTTCCCGAAGGATTTCTGGCGCGCGGTTTGCGAGGCGGGCCTCTGCGGCGCGGCGCTGCCCGAGCAGTATGGCGGCGCGGCGCTCGGCATGCAGGAGATGGCGCTGATCGTGGAGACGCTCGCCGCCTGCGGCGGCGGCTCGACCGTCGGCCAGCTTTTCATGATAAACCCGATTTTCGGCGGCGTGTCGATTGCGCGCTTCGGCTCCGACGCGATGAAGTCCGAACTGTTGCCCAAGATCATCGCCGGCGAGATCAATTGCTGCGTGGCGCTCACCGAGCCCGACGCCGGCTCGAACAGTCTTGAAATAAAAACTTTCGCGACGCGCGACGGCAATGGCTGGCGCCTCAACGGCCGCAAGATCTGGATCACCGGTGTCGATGAGGCGCAGAAGATGCTGGTGGTCGCGCGCACCACCAAGTCGCAGGAGGCCAAGCGCCGTACCGACGGCCTGTCGATGTTCATCGTCGATGTCGCGCGCGAGGGGCTCAGCTTCACGCCGATCGAGAAGCTCGGCACCAATACGCTTTCCTCTTGCAGCGTGTTCTTTGAGGAAGTGCATGTCGACGGCGGCGAACTGGTCGGCACGCTCGACAAGGGCTGGCATGAGCTCCTCGACGTCCTCAACACCGAGCGCATCGTCACCACGGCCGGCTTGGTGGGGGCGGGCACGCTCGCGCTCCGGCAGGCGGTCGCTTATGCGAACGAGCGGCGCGTGTTTGGCGACAAGCCGATCGCCACATATCAGGGGATTCAGTTTCCACTCTCGCAGTCCTTCGCCGAGCTCGAATGCGCGCGGCTGATGAACTACAAGGCGGCCGCGCTGTTCGACCAGAACATGCCCTATGGATCGGAGGCCAACATCGCCAAGCTGATTGCCTCGCAGGCGGCTTCGGCGGCGATCGAGAATGCCATGCAGACGCTGGGTGGCATGGGTTTCGCCAAGGAGACGCACCTGGAACGGCTGTGGCGCGATGCACGCCTGTTCCGTTTCGCGCCCATTTCCGAGCAGATGATCCTCAATTTCATCGCCCAGCAGAATCTCGGATTGCCGCGGTCCTACTAGCGCATGTCCCGGAAAAGTGGGTGCGGGTTTTCAGATAAGGACATGCGCAACCTCGAGAAAAAATTAGAGCGCATTCGACTGGATGCGCTCTAGCGCCGGGAGCTTCACGATGATCAATCTGTCGAGCTTCATCCGCTACCACGCGACGCGCACGCCGCAGCGGACAGCGATCGTCTACAAAGACCGCTGCATCAGCTTCGCCGAATTCTACCAGCGCATCGAGAAGGCCGCCGGTTATCTCGCGGCGCGCGGCATCGGGCCGAACGATGTGGTCGCGGTGATGATGAAGAACTCAGCTGCTTTTCTCGAGCTCGCCTTCGCCACGAGCCATCTCGGTGCCGTGTTCCTGCCGATCAATTTTCGGCTGGCTGCCGACGAGGTCGAATACATCGTCGGCAATGCGGACGCGAAGCTCCTGTTCGCGGATGCCGAATTCGCCGCCGCGGTCAAGAATATGCCCTCGACAATCCTCTTGGATGAGCCGGCGCAGATCGACACCGCGACATTCGCCGCCGGCGCTGCCCCAGCGCCCATGCATCTGCGGGCGCCGGACGAATTGTTCCGCCTGATGTACACGTCCGGCACCACGGACCGGCCGAAAGGCGTCATGCACACCTACACGAACTTCTACTGGAAGTGCATGGATCACGTCATCGCGCTCGGGCTGGACGCCGATGCGCGTTTGCTGGTGACCGGCCCGCTGTACCACGTCGGCGCATTCGACCTGCCCGGCATGGCCGTGCTGTGGGTCGGCGGAATGCTCTATGTCCATCGCGACTTCGACGTCGAGCGCGTGCTCACCTCGATCGCTACCGAGAAGCTCACCTGCGCTTGGCTTGCGCCGGTCATGCTCGGCTCGGTGCTGGCGCATCCCGACCGCGCGTCGTTCGATGTCTCGACCATCCGCTGGGTGATCGGAGGCGGCGAGCGCACGCCGGAATCGCGCATCCGCGCCTTCTCCGAGTATTTCACCAACGGCCGCTATATCGACGGTTATGGGCTCACGGAGTCCTGTAGCGGCGACACGCTGATGGAGGCGGGTCGCGAAATCGAGAAGATCGGCTCGGTGGGGCGCGCGCTGCCGCACGTCGAAGTCGACATTCGCGATCCGGACGGAAAGCCGCTGCCGCCCGGCCGAGCGGGCGAAATCTGCCTGCGCGGCGCCAAGATCACGCAAGGCTATTGGCGCGATGCCAAGAAGACGGCGGCGAGCTTTTACGGCGATTGGTTCCGCACCGGCGATGTCGGCTATCTGGACGACGACGGATTCTTGTTTCTCACCGACCGCGTGAAGGACATGATCATTTCGGGCGGTGAGAACATCGCCTCGTCCGAGGTCGAGCGGGTCGTCTATCAGATGCCGCAGGTGCGCGAGGCGGCGATCATAGGCCTGCCCGATGAGAAATGGGGCGAGCGGCCGGTGGCGGTGATTGCGCTCAATGCGGGCCACACGCTCGATTATGAAACGCTCGCGAGCCATTGCCGGACGCATCTCGCCGCCTTCAAGGTGCCGAAGCAGTTGATCCTGCGCGAGCAGTTGCCGCGCAATCCTTCCGGCAAGGTGCTCAAACGCGTGCTGCGGGATGAATTGCGATAAGGCCGGTGTGGTCCGGGTAACGCGCCCGCTATCGGGAAGCGAACGATGCTGAAAGTCGTGACCTTGATGAAACGCCGCGCCGGACTCTCGGTCGAGGAGTTCCAGGATCACTTGCGCAACATCTACGGCCCGCTGGCGGCGAAAGGGCCGGGGTTACACCGCTATGTGCAATCCTTTGCGCTGCCGCAAGGTTATGGCAAGGGCGAGCTCTTGTTCGATGCCATCGGCGAAATGTGGCTCGATTCGGCCACCGCATATGAAGACTATCGCCAATCGGTGGAGTTCGCCGCGGCGCGCGCGGACGAAGCCAAGTTTCTCGACGCCGCGCGCGCCGTGGTCATGCCGGTCGATGTGCACGTCATCAAGGACGGCAGCATTCCGGACAACGCCGTCAAGAATATCGAATTCGTCAACAAGCGCCCGGGCATGGCGCTCGAACCGTTTCGCGCCTATTGGCGCAACGTGCATGGCCCGCTCGCTTCCACCATCCCGGTCATGCACCGCTACGAGCAGAACCACCTGGCGCTGAGCGAATATGAAAGAAACGCGGCGCCCCCCTACGACGGACTAGCGATCACCTGGTTCGCCTCGACCGCCGACATGAGGCGTGGCACGACCACGCCGGAATATGCGGCGACGCGCGCCGACGAGCCGAATTTCCTGCCCGACGGCCATCTGCCGATCATCGTCGCCCGCGAGCACGTTGTGGTTTAAAGCAGGGCTTTTGCCGCTTTTCCCGGACGCGGTGCAGCGCGACAGCGATGTGCCGCTGATCCGGGATCGTCAGAAACTTTGCGTTTGAAACGATCCCGGTTCTGCAGCGCATCACTTTGGTGCTGCGCGGCGCCCGGGATACGCGCGACGAAATTCAACTTCAAGGGATCGGACGGGATCAAGAACTTACGTCCGCCCTTCGCGCTTGAGCGTCTTGGCGCGGCGTTCCAGCCAGTAGCGAAACTGATCCGAACAGAGATCCCAGCCGGCGGCGCCTTCGAGCGCGGGCGCCGCCTGCGCGGCGAAGTTCGGATTGGCCAGCATCTCGCGCGCGAGCGCGATCAGATCGGCCTCGCCCGCTTGCAGGATCGCTTCAGCCTGCTGCGGCTCGAGGATCAGGCCGACCGCCATGGTCGCGACGTGCCCTTCTTTGCGGATCTTGGCGGCGAACGGCACTTGAAAGCCGGGGTTGCGCGCCACCAGGCTTTGTCGCGCGGCAATTTCATGCCGCCAGACGAGCAATCGACCACATCGACGCCGCGCGCCGCCAGCGCCTTGGCGAACTTGACCGAATCCTCGATCGTCCAGCCGATATCGATGCCGTCGACTGACGAAATCCGCACGAATAGCGGCTTATCGGCCGGCCATTCGGCGCGCACGGCCTCCACCACCGCCAGCGGAAAGCGCATCCGGTTCTCCATGCTGCCGCCATACCGGTCGTCACGTTTGTTGGAGAGGGGCGAGAGGAACGAGTGCAGCAAATAGCCATGCGCGGCATGGACATCGACCACGTCGAAGCCGGCCGCCAGCGCGCGTCGCGTGGCCGCGCGGTAGTTTTCGAGCAGGGCCGAAAGATCGCTCTCGGTCAGCGCGGCCGGGCCCGGCATTTCGCCGTCGAAGGATTCGTCCCCGACCGAAACGATCGGCCACGAATGCTCGCCGCGCAGCCTGACATCCTCGTCGTCGAGCCGCGTTCCGCCATGCCACGGCCGCCGCGTCGAGCCCTTCCAGCCGGAGTGCGCAAGCTGCATGCCGGCCGCGCTGCCGAAGCGGTGCAGGAAATCGGTGATGCGCTTGAGCTGCGGGATTTGCGCATCGCGCCACAGCCCGTTGCAGCCCGCCGTGATCCGTCCCTGCTCGGTGACGGCGGTCGCTTCGATGAAAACAAGACCGGCGCCGCCGAGCGCAAAGCGTCCGAGGTGCACCAGGTGAAAATCGTCGGCGAAGCCGTCATGGGCGCTGTACATCGCCATCGGCGACACCACGATGCGGTTGCGCAGCGTCACGCCGCGAAAGGCTATCGGTTGCGACAGAAGCGGTGTGGTTGTGGTCGCCTCGATCGTCTCAACTTCGCCAATCGACATTGTTCATCCTGAAATTGCGTCGTTCAAGTTCATTGTAAGCAGCCCACTATAGGCCAAGACAAGATAAGTCGGCCTCCGCGGTTGTTCGGGCCTGGTATTCGCCGCAGCCTAGATGCTGCGCACAGGGCCCGTGCGGCTTGTCCCCCGATCTGATCGACGTGGCAAAACAGTCACATGGAGACGACTTATCGGGCGTAGCATGATGGTCGTCCGAGCGGCTCATTGCCCAGGTCTGCGGCCGGCTGTATGACCTTGCGCAGAAAGCGGAGAGCGGCGAAATGTCAAAGCAGGAGATGCGCGACGAGGCGGAGCGTCTGGTGAGGGAGGCGCTGGAGCGAAAAAACATCGTCGTGAAGCAGGGCAAGACCCGTATCGACGCCAAGTGCCGAAAGTGCGGCGCGCCGAATCGCGTGTCGGCAAATCAAGGCGAGGTTCGCGCGGCTTTTACCTGCAAGGAGTGCGGCGAGAAGCAAGTGACGCTTTGATTGGCAACTGGGTCTGAAGTGTCACGCGACGGTCAACCTGTCCTATAAGATCACCGCGCGCCTCACGCATGCCCCTCGCTGTCGAGATGCGCCATCTGCGGCGTGTCATAACGCGTGCCGGCCGTGAGTTCGGGAGACACCGCGGCGTCGATGCGCGCCAGGTCGGCAGCGGAGAGTTTGAGGTCGAGCGCGTCGAGCGACTCTTTGAGTTGATCGCGCCGGCGCGCGCCCATCACCGGCAGGATATCGTCGCCGCGCGAGCGCACCCAGGCGAGCGCGAGTTGCGCTGGGCTTGCGCCCTTCTCGCCGCCGATCTGGCGCAGCCCTTCGACCAGCCGCAGATTTTGTTCAACGTTGCCCTGTTGGAAACGCGGCATGCGCACGATGCGTAGATCGCCTTTGTTGCCGGCGCGGGGCAGGCGGCCGCTCAACAGCCCGCGCGAGAGAACGCCATAGGCGGTGATGCCGATGCCGAGCTCGCGCGTGGTCGGCAGGATCTTGCTTTCGATGCCGCGGCTCATCAGCGAATATTCGATCTGCAAATCGGTGATCGGATGCACCGCATGGGCGCGCCGGATCGTCTCGGCGCCGACTTCCGACAGCCCGACATGCCGGATGTAACCGGCGCGGATCATGTCGCCGATGGCGCCGATCGTGTCCTCGATTGGCACTGTCGGATCGAGCCGGGCAGGGCGATAGATGTCGACATAGTCGGTGCCGAGCCGGCGCAGCGTGTAGGCGAGGAAGTTCTTCACCGCAGCGGGCCGGCTGTCGTTGCCGACGAACATGCCGGCCGGATCGCGCAGTGAGCCGAACTTCACCGAAATGATCACGCGGTCGCGCGGCACGCCTTCGAGCGCGCGGCGGATCAGCATCTCGTTGTGGCCCATGCCGTAGAAGTCGCCGGTGTCGAGAAAATTGATTCCGGCGTCGAGCCCGGTGCGGATCGTGGCGATGCTTTCGGCTTCGTCCGCCGGTCCGTAGACGCCCGGCGACATGCCCATACAGCCGAGGCCGAGCGCGCTTACCTCCGGTCCGCTCCGGCCCAATTTCATTGTCTGCATCATGCTTTCCTTGCGATCATGCGCCGCGCGGCAATGGCGCTTACAGATAGACGCTTTTCATCTGCGCTTCAGGATAACGCAAGCCCGCGGCGGCGCCGACCGGAATCGCATCGGAGATTTGCGCAAGCTCGGCCTCGCTCAGCGTGATCGCGAGCGCGCCGAGATTTTGCTTCAGCCGCTCCGGCCGCTTCGTGCCCGGGATCGGCACGATGTCCTCGCCCCGCGCCAACAGCCAGGCCAGCGCCAACTGGCCGGGCGTGCATTTCTTTGCCTGCGCGATCTCCTCGATGCGCTGCACCAGCGCCACGTTGCGGCCGAGATTCTCCGGCGCGAAGCGCGGGTGCCGGCGGCGCGCGTCGGCTTCGGCGAGGTCGCTCTGGCCTGCCACGGCGCCGGTGAGGAGGCCGCGGCCGAGCGGCGAGTAAGCCACGAAGGTGATGTTGAGCGCGCGCGTCATGTGCAGCGTTTCCTCCGCCTCGGTGCGGTAAAGGAGCGAGAATTCGTTCTGCACCGCCGCGATCGGATGCACCGCATGCGCCCGGCGGATGGTCTCCGGCCGCGCCTCGCTGATGCCGAGCGCGCGGACTTTGCCTTGCGCCACGAGTTGCGCCATGGCGCCGAACGTATCCTCGACCGGCACGGTCGGATCGACCCGGTGCTGGTAGTAAAGATCGATCACATCGACGCCGAGCCGCTTGAGGCTCTTCTCGCAGGCGCTGATGACATAGTCCGGCCGGCCTTCGGCGATTTTGCCTTCCCGCCCGCCGAGATTGCCGAATTTGGTCGCCAGCACCACCTCGCCGCGCCGGCCCTCGATGGCCTGGCCGACCAGCTCCTCGTTATGGCCGAAGCCGTACATGTCGGAGGTGTCGAGCAACGTGATCCCCGCGTCGAGCGCCTGGTGGATCAGCGCGATCCCGTCGTCATCGCTGCTCGTCCCATAGACGCCGGACAGCGACATGCAGCCGAGCCCGATGGCGGAGACCTCGATGCCGGATGAGCCCAGGAAGCGTTTGGGAATACTTTTGCCGTCGTTCATCGCAGCTTCCTTCCATGATGGCGTGTCGGGCACCACGACTGGTAATTGGGCCCGTCGGTGCGCTGGCGCAAGCGTACCTGGGCTGTGCTGGCGGGGTCGCGGCGAAAGGCCAAGGGCCGTTGTTTGGCTGCTTTCAGCCCGCCTTAGGAGCCACACGACAAAATCCGGACATGACTTGAAGGTAGGAGGGCGGTCATGAACGCACCTTTGAGCGCAGCCTTAAACGCTGTCTTGCCTGCTATTCCGCTGGTCGATGTGCGCGATGGCGGTCCGCCCCGGCATGCGCTGGAAAATCCGGCAAATGCCCGTGCGCTCCGTGACGCGTGCCTCGGCTCCTTGCCGCGCGCCGCTCATCCGCTGGTGCCGTCGTTCGACCGGATTTCGCAACGCTGGCTCGCGCGCTCGCGCTCGCCTTATGTGGATGAGATCGCGGCCATCGCCGGCGCGCTCGATTTCTCCGGGGTGTGGCTCCTCAACGCCTCGATGCAATGGGG
>DATMQV010000241.1:0-3635 GCA_035566615.1 Xanthobacteraceae bacterium | reverse complement strand
TCCACGAAGCTCCGAGCGCCAAGCCTCTTGCCTCGCCCATCTTCCCGCTCGGGCACAAACCCGAGCCTTCAAATTACGACGAGGTGACGCAGGGCCATTTCGTTCTTCACCATAGTTAAGTGGCGCGAGTGTTGGACCATGGCGGGGAGGGGAGGTAGATCCTTGATGAGTTCGGAGCCGGGAAGTGCCGCTCGCGTCGGTAGTAATGGGACATCGAGGGGTGGACTTCTGCTTCGGGCGGGAAGCGCGCCTACGCGGGTCGCCTCGGGAAGGACCGGAGTGCGAGCCAAAGCCTCCGTTTCCAATGCGAGCATCACTGCCCTTTTGCGAACATTACGACATCGACTTGAAGCGTTCATGCGGATGACGACTGTGGGGCGTACTACAAGCGACCCTATGCCATTTCGATTCGCGTTCCCGTTCCGCCGTTTAGCAGTCGTCTAAGGTGGTACTGCGCAAGCGCGTCCGCTGGGGATTCGCCGACCAATGCAGCGAAGGCGGCGAGCGCGCCTGGATCGCGCGCCTCAAGCTTTGCGAATGCGTCGGCATAGGCCAAGGCATGACGACTTTTGCGCTCCTTAGGCCGCAGCGGCTCGAACACCCGCATCGGCTCGGTCCGTCCCCTCAGCAGGAGATCGCCGACCGGGCGGCCTACAAATCCTTCCGCGCGCTCGGCTGCGGCGGCGCTTACGCAGATGCGCGTGCCGAGCTGTTTGTTGACCGCTTCTAGGCGCGCCGCCGTGTTGATGGTGTCGCCGTAAGCGGTGTAATCGTAGAACCGGCCGCCGCCGAAATTGCCGACAATCGCGGGTCCCGCATGAACGCCAATGCGGGTGACGCCGAGCGGCGCGCCTCGCGCCACCCATTCCTGCCGATAGCGTTCGGCGTGAGTGTCGAGCGCGAGGCCGCAAGCAATGGCCCGGCTTGCGGCGTCGGGCTGATCGGCTGGCGCGCCGAACAGAACATGGATCGCGTCGCCAATGATCTTGGCAACCGTGCCCTCGTAGGTGAACACGACTTCAGTCATGCCTTCGAAATAGCCGCTGAGAAGCTCCGCGAGCTGTTTGGGATCGAGCGATTCGACGAGCGGCGTGAATCCGGCGATGTCGGTGAACAGAGTCGCGATCTCGCGTCGCTCTCCGCCGGCCGCAAGCGCGTTCTGCTCAGCCGCCAGACTCCGGGCAAGATTGGGCGAAAAATAACGCGATAGCGACGCATGCGCGCGCTCCGCTTCCGCCTGGCGCTTGCGCGCGTCCTTGAGGTGGGCGACATGGGCGATTGTCTTGCGGAGCGTGGCCTCGAAGTCAGTAAAGTCAATCGGCTTGGTCAGGAAGTCGAACGCACCCCGGTTCATAGCGGTGCGGATATTCGCCATGTCGCCATAGGCGGAGACGATCACGGTGGAAAACTTCGTCGCCTCCTCTTGCAGCTTTGCGAGCAGCGTCAGTCCGTCCATGCGCGGCATGTTGATGTCGGAGACGACCATGTCGAAATCGCCTTGCTCGGCGAGCACAGCCAAGGCCTCCACGCCGTCGCGCGCGAACCCGAATGCGATCGAACCCTCTTTGATCTGACGACGAAACCTCTGCCGGACCAGATCTTCAAGGTCGGGCTCGTCGTCGACGACAAGGACTTTCGCGGTCATAACGGACTCGCGGCAGCATCCAGCCGGCGTCCGATTTCGCCGCGGAGCTCCGGGAAGTCGATCGGCTTGGTGAACAGCCCCGCCGCTCCGGCTTCAGCCGCCCTCCGTCGCGTCTCGTCATCGCCGTAAGCGGTAATCATGATGACCGGGACATCCGGCCGCGCCTGCCTCGCGCGCGGCAGCAGGTCGAGGCCGCTCATGCCCGGCATGTTGATGTCCGAAAGGATGAGAATAAGCTTGGCGGCCTCGGCGGCGCGGACGCGCTCCAATGCATCCGCTGCGCTCAGGGCGAATTCCATGACAAAGCGCGAGTCGCGCAACTCCTTGCGGAATTGTTGACGGAACAAATCCGCGACATCGGGTTCGTCGTCGACGACTAGGATGAGTCCGCTCATGCCCCAGTCGCGCCCCGTGGCAACACGATCGTGAACTGGGTGAAGGCGTCCGGCTCCGTCAACACCTCGATCGTGCCGCCATGCTGCTTGACCACGATGTCATGGCTCAGCGAAAGGCCGAGGCCGGTCCCTTCGCCGGCAGGCTTTGTGGTGAAGAACGGATTGAACATCTTCGCCTTCACCTCGTCGGAAATGCCGGTGCCGTTGTCGCGGATCGCGATCTCAACCTTTGGCCCAAGATCGCGCGTCGAGGCGGCGATCGTGGGTTCATAGGCGCCGTCTGCCGCGGTCTGCTTGCGCTTGGTCGTCGCGTAGAACCCATTCGAAATCAAGTTCAGGAGCACCCGGCTCATCTCCTGGGCATAGACCTCGGCGGCGCCCGCGTTCGGGTCAAGCGATTTGGCGATCGTCACGTTGAATCCAGGCTTCTCGGCCCGTGCGCCGTGATAGGCCAGATTAAGCGCCTCCTCGACCATCGTGTTGACGTTGGTCGTCGCTCGTTCGCCCGAACCCTCGCGCGAATGCAGGAGCATGTTCTTGACGATCGAATCGGCGCGCTTGCCGTGTTGTACAATCTTGTCGAGGTTGCCCCCTATGGCGCCGATCAATTCGTCCGCCTCGCCGTGGGTGGCTTCGTTGCCTGCAGCGCCTTTGATCGCGTCGGCAAGCTCGTCGACCAGCTCGCGCGACAGCGCCGAGTAATTGTTGATGAAATTGAGCGGGTTCTTGATCTCGTGCGCGATGCCCGCCGTGAGCTGGCCGAGGGAGGCCAGTTTCTCCGACTGGATGAGGCGGTCCTGCGCCTTGCGCAGATCGTCGAGCGACGCGGCGAGCTCCTTCGTTCGGGACTGAACTTCGTTGAAGAGCCGAGCGTTCTCGATTGCGATCACAGCCTGGTCGGCGAAAGCGCGCACCATCTCGATCTGGCGCTCCGTGAAGGGGACCGGATCGGGCCGGGCGAGCGCGAAAACGCCGAGGACCTGGCGCACGCCAAACGGACCCCGCAATCCCTCGACCCGCCCTTCGCGCAGCAGCGGCACCGCCAGCAAGGCGCGGTAGTTGCCGATCCGCGGCCCCTCGCCGAAATCGTATTCGGGATCGGCGAACACATCTGGGAGATGCACCGCCTCGCCGCTCAACATGACTCGCCCAGTGAAGGTCTCGCGTCCAGCCCGGATCGGATGCGCGCCCATGAATTGGATGATCTCCGGAGTGCAGCCCGATTCCGCTCTGAGCCGCATCGCGTCGCCCTCGCGCAGGGACAACGTCACAAAGGACGCGCCGCACAGATCTCGCGCCGACTCTGCAAGCGTCGTTAGCACCGCCTGCAGATCGAAGGCTGAACGGCTGATGACCTTGAGCACATTGGCGGTCGCGGTCTGCTGTTGCAGCGCCTCGGTGAGGTCGCGCGTGCGCGCCTGCACCTCGTCGAACAGGCGCACGTTCTCGATCGTGATCGCCGCCTGGTCGGCGAAGGTCTGGACCAGCTCGATCTCTCGGTCGCTGTACAGACCGGGCCGCGGACGCCCCAGCGCGAGCGCGCCGACAACCTCGTGATCGCGCAACAAAGGCACGCCAACGGCGGCGCACACGCC
>DATMQV010000240.1:0-11879 GCA_035566615.1 Xanthobacteraceae bacterium | reverse complement strand
TGGTGAAGGCGCTGGCGGTCGAGCGGCTGATGCCCGCATAGCAATGCACGACCAGCGGCGCGCTGCGATCCCAGCGACGCACGAAGCTCAACAGATCCGCGACATGGTCCTCGTCCGGCAGGATGTAGCCGTCGAGCGGCGAGGAAATGTCGTGCATCCGCAGCCACAGGTGATTTTCTTCAACGATCGCGGTCGGCCGGTCGATCGGCGCCTCGTCGCCGAGCAGTGAGACGACGTGGCGCGCGCCGGTGTCTTCCACAGTGGCGTGCAGGCGGGCAAGGGAACAGACGTGAATCATGGAACCAGTTAGATCAGCGAATCAAAGTTGCATTTTCTACGTTCATATAGGTATCCGGCGGCACAAGTGTGACCCCGCCCGGCTCATGCTTAACGGTCAATATCGCGTTTCCGGCCGCCGCCAAAGTGACCCACGCGGCTCTATTCGCTGCTCGGGGCCGGGGCAGGGCCGGAGGCTGGCGCGCGCGGAAATAGCAGACGCTGGTACAGAAAGCCTATGCCCAGCAGCACCACGCCCAGTCCGATCACCGATAGCGCGCGGTAGATGCCGCTGATACTCGCGGTGTCGATGATGAAGACTTTGGCGATCGTCAGCGTGATGACGCCGAGCGCCAGCATCCGCGCCGGCTGCGAGCGCAGAAAGAATCCGACCGCGAGCAAGGCAATGCCGAAGACGAGCCAGGCGGACGAATAGCAATATTGCTCGGCATCGCTGGTCGGCCCGGCGAGAATCTCGCCATGGAAGAAACGCCGCACCTGGAGCGTCAAATAAAACAACGCCAGGATCACCGCCGTGCTGGCGGCGACGATGCGATAGGCCACCGGCCGCGTGGTGCGGGCGATTAGCGCCAGGATGATCGCGAGCACCGCAGGCAGGCCGTAGGCGAGCAAGATCGCGTTGAAGAACAGGCCGCCGACCGGATTGTTGTTGAAGCGCGGGCCGACGACGATGATCAGATCGAAGACAATGACGCACAGCGTCGCCGCCGCGACCACGAGCGCACCCACATTGTGCACGATGCTGCCGGTCCGCCCGCGGATGTGTTCGAGCGCAATGGTCAGGGCTAGGCCGGCATTGACGTCGAGCGCCGCCTCGGTGGTCGCATTCACCGGCTGGTAGATGTCGCCGCCGGCAATATAGTGGCGGATCTGCAAGATCACGAGCAGCACGGTGAACACGATCGCGCCCGCATCGGCGATGCGCGCGGGCAGATCGTCGCGGCGCCGCCGCAACAGCCAGCCCGCTACCCAGAATGAAAGTGCCGGAACGCCATAGCCGTAGAGCAGCCAGTTGAATATCGGCGTCCGGCCGAGCTCGTCGCCGACGATGCGCTGCTCATAGCCGATGCGCACAAGCGTCACCATGACCATCGCGGCGGCAAGCCAGCGCAACGCCGGCAGCGGCCGCTTCTCGCTCACCCAGGCGGCCGCCGGCGACATCAGCGCGAGCGCGATCGTGAGCCAGCCTTTTTCCAGCGCGAAGGTGAGCGCAAGCGCGAGGGCTGCAAGCGTGCCGGTAGCGAAGATCGCGCTCGCCGCCGGCAAGCCGGGACGCGGCGCGCGCTGCACTAGCGCTTCGGTCGCGACCGCAAAAATCGCCGCGAGCAACAGCGCAAGCCCGGCGAAAGGCGGCGATCGGTCCAGCCCGGCGACGCGGTAATAGAGCGCGATCAGCATTGCGAGCGGCACGACTACGGCGCATGCCGCCCACAAAATCGGCGCGAGCGCGCGCGTCGAACGGCCCTGGGCCAAAAAGCCGGTGACGCCGAACATCGCCGCCCAGGCGGCGGCGAGCAGAAAATGCGCACCGTAATCGTAGCGCTGCGGATCGGCGATCGCGGGCGCCGCAGGTCCTGCCGGCGCGATCAGGTTGCTGAGGTTTCGTGGCACGGCCCAGTCGGCCATCACCGCGATGGCTAGGATTGCGGCCACCGGCACGGCGGCGGTTGCCGCTTCGGTGCGCCACGCGATGGCGACGGTCGCGGCGGTGAGGACAATGAAAGCCGTGAAGGGGACCGAGTCTTCGCCGGTCGCGAAGACGAGGAGGGCGGTGACCAGCACATAGACCGATAGCGACAGCGTCGAGACCCATTCGACCTCGCCGGACTTTGGCTCCGGGCCGTACAACAATCCGCACACCAAAAAGACCGCGGCGAGGACGAAGCCGGCAAGCGCGTTGAAAACGTGCGCGCCGATCGCTTCGACCGGCGATACGTCCATGCCGGGTAGCGTCCACAACGCGCCGAGCACGATGGCGGTGACGGCGAGCCACAGCCACAAACGCGCGCGCGCGAGCGCGAACGCGGCAGCAGTAACGATCGCGATGTAGATGTAGAGCGCCCAATACTCCGGCTTGTCGGACGCGACCAGCAGCGGCGTCCCGAAGGCGCCGACCACGCCGAGGCCCGCGAGTGCTGGGCCATGAA
Organism: Xanthobacteraceae bacterium; assembly: GCA_035566615.1. GTDB lineage: Bacteria > Pseudomonadota > Alphaproteobacteria > Rhizobiales > Xanthobacteraceae > BOG-931. The sequence goes on along the minus strand of DATMQV010000240.1, from coordinate 9,435 downwards.
GGAGCGCGGCGGCGAGCGTCAAAAGCGCAACGATGCCAAGCAGAATGAATGCCGCGCCGGGCGGTAGAAATTCGTAGAGCGCATAAGCCGCGTAGACCGTCGCATAAGCCACCACCGTACCGGCGGCGGTCAGGATGCTCGGAATGTCCGCGGCGGGCAGGCCCGGAATGCCTGCAAGCCTTTCTCTTCGGCGCGACCATTCGCCGATCGCAACCAAGGCGGCGGCGAGCAGCGCGCCGAGCGCGATGCGCACGCCCGGGCCGATCAGTCCCTGCTGGATCGTGTAACGCACCAAAAAGACGCCGCCGAGGGCAAGTGCAATGCCGCCGACCCAAACCACCCAGCGGGTGCCGAACCGCTCTTCAAAGCCGATCGATCGCGGCGGCGGCGGCGGGGGCGACGCGGCGCTGACGGGCGGCACCGACGGGGGAGGCGATGGCGGCAGCGGCGGCGGAGCAGCGGGCGATCCCGGTCCGCTCGCGGGAACCTCCGCGGCTTCGGTTGCCGGTGCGGGCGCTGCTTCGGTTTGCGGCGTCGATGCGGGCGTGGGCGCAGGTGTCAGCGGCTGTGGCGGGGCAGCAGTTGGCGCCGCCCCTTGTGGCAGCAGCCCTGGTGCACGCGCGAACTCGAGCGCGCGCAGCCGCTCGTCGAGGCGACGAACGGCGCTGAATTGCGAGAGCGCAACCACGAGTGCGGCAATGGCAATCACCGGAATCGCCAATGCGGCAAGCAGCAGCATGTAGAAGAAGTCGTCCATCGCAGCCCCCACTGCGCCGATCGCGGCCCATGAGTCTAGAGCATGATCCGGAAAAGTGGATACCAGTTTCCGAAAAAGATCGTGCTCAACCAAAAATCCAGAGCGCGATGGCGGACGAAGCCATCGCGCTCCATGGGACGAGCGTTACGGGTGAAAGGCTCAAAAGCCCGCTATTCGCCGGCCCGGCTTTGCTCGCTTTTGACAAAAAGCTTGGCGAATCGCTCAAGATAGCGCGCCTCGGCCGTCTCCGCCGGCCACGGCTTGAGGTAGTCGCGCTCGAGCGAGGTGGACACGAGCGGCGGACGGCCGAAAAACCGGCGCGCTTCGGCGATGTCGAAGCCGGCGAGCCGGGTGGCTTCCAGGAAGGCCGCTTGGCGGTCGGCGGTTTTGATCAACTTTTCCAGCTCCGGCGGCGACTTCGCCGGCAGGCCGAAGCGGCGATGGATCGCTCCGAGCAAACGCCGCTCGACGGTCTTGTAGGCGTCGCCGATCACCGCTTTGAACGGCGAGATCATGTCGCCGATCACGTATTCGGGCGCGTCGTGCAGCAACACGGCAAGCCGTCGGCTGCGATCCAGTCCCGGCGCGCGTTTGTGCGCCAGCGTCTCGACCAGAAGCGAGTGTTGCGCGACGGAGAAAATATGCGCGCCGCTCGTCTGCCCGTTCCAGCGCGCCACGCGCGCCAGCCCGTGCGCGATGTCCTCGACCTCGATATCGAGCGCGGAAGGGTCGAGCAGATCGAGCCGCCGGCCTGAGAGCATGCGCTGCCAGGCGCGCGGGAGTATCACACGCGTTTGCGTTTTCATGCCGGCAGAAAGTAGCTTTCCGCCGACACTTCGCAAACGACATAAAAAATGACCCTCCCCCGGAAGGGGAGGGTCGGATCGACGAAGGAGGTCAGGGAAGGGGTCGTTGCGAACGCGACCCTCGTCCGCCGGCCTGTGGCCGTCGTCCTCCCCCTTTCAGGGGGAGGAACAAGACGCGTTACGCCGCGGCCTTCTTGCCCCACAGCCGCTTGCTGGCGATATCGGCACCCTCGCGCAGCGTCTTAAGCTTGAGCCACACCACGTCCTCAGCCACCCACTCCCAGCCCGCGAAGGTGCCGAAGCCGCAATCGACGCCGGCAATGACGCGCTCGCGGTCGCCGACTGCCGCAACGGCGGATTCGATGCGCTGCGCCACCACCTCCGGGTGCTCGACCAGATTGATCTTGGAGTCGATCACGCCGGGAATCAGGATCATGTTGTCCGGGAATTTCTGCTTCTTCACCGCCGCATATTCGTGCTGCCGGCGCGCATTGGCGAACTCGATGCTGAGCGCGCCGACATTGGCCTGATAGAACGCCTGCAGCAGCGGCTCGAGGCCGATGTCGTAGATGTGCGGGCCTTCCCAGTTGCCCCAGCAGATATGCAGCCGCACGCGGTCGCGCGGGATGTCGTGCAGCGCTTTGTTGAGGGTGGCGATGTGCAGCTCGACGATCTTGACGTATTCGGCCTCGGTCTTGTCCTGGAACAGCAGCACGCGTTCCATCGCAAGGTCAGGCGCATCGATCTGCAGGACATAGCCGGCATCGACCACCGACTTATATTCGTAATGCATCTCGCGCGCGATGGCGTCGAGATAGCCCTCGTAGGTCGAATAGTGCGCGTTGAGCATCGTCGTCGCGATGATGCCCGGCGACGGCTCGGCGAAGAACATTTCGGCGAACGGCGGCTTGATGGTCGCGGCCGCCTTCTTGAAGCGAGCGAGCTCGGTCTTGATCGCTTCCTTATCGTAATACTTCAATTCGCTGACGCATTCGGGACAGCCGAACACCTTGCCGGTCTTGGGCAGGCGCGCCGAGAACTTCTCGGTGTAGAGCGGATTTTCCAGCCATTCCTTGCCGAATGGACGCTTCGATTCGCCGCCGAAGCCGTGCATGCGCTTGGGCACGTAGGTTTGGAAACCGACGCGGCCCTGTTCGCCGTCATTGGCGACGGAAACGCCGGCCCAGCGCTGCTTCTCCATCACATAGGCGACGCGCTTCTCGATCTTTTCGGCAAGCTTGGCCTGATCGACCTTCTCGCCGGCCTCGTCGGCGATCAAAAGATCGTTAAGTTCGGCGCCGCGCGGCAGGCTGCCGGTATGTGTGGTCAAAATGTGTTCGGTGCTCTTGAGCATGAATTCCTCCCGTTTCGAATTTTGATGAGCCGCTATTTGGGTTAGCCGCCAAGTGTGTAGGGATTATGCCAGTCCGTCGCCGCAGCGCGCAAGTGACTAGCCGCGCGCTTTGCCGCAACAAAACTTGCGCGTGCGTGTGTACGCACTCTTGCTTGTGCTGATTGTCGCGCGCCGCGGATCGAACGCGCGTCATTCGTCGCGGCGGTGCTGACGAGAGCGCTGCCCACCAAACGAAGGGCCCGGTCCCACCGTCATTTTTCTCCTAGAAGTGATTAACTTTTTGGCAGTGTCACAGAGCTTGGCACCGGCCGCAAAAGGAGTATGCTTCCAAAGCACAAAGATCATCTGTGAATCGCTGATCGCTTGTTCGATCGGGATCAAAAACAGATGCACAGGGGAGGAAATATATGTTGTCAGCTCGCAGTCTAGCTGTCGGCGTTTCGACGTTGGGTCTGGTGGTAGCCATGGCCACAGTCGGCTACGCCGTCGATATCTCCAAGGTCAAACTCTATCCCGACAAGAAGGGCACGGTGGCTGATCTGCAGCCGATGTCCAAATTCTGCGGCACCAAGCCGCTCAAGGTCGCGCTGGCGGACGGCTGGGGCGGCAACTACTGGCGGCACATCACGCGCGCAGAATTCGAGGACGAGGCGTCGAAGTGCAAGAATATCACCGACGCCCGCTACACCGATGCCGAGTTCAAGCCGGAAAAACACATCGCCGATATCGAAGGCCTGATCGCGCAGAAGTATGACGTGATCGTCGCCTTCCTCGACGGCGGCCCGGCGATTCTCAAAGCAACGCGCGAAGCGACCGGCGCCGGCGTTGCGGTCGTGCCTTACGACACCGGCGACAAGTTCCCGGGCGTCATCGGCAAGGACTATCTCGACCGCGCCACCGAGAGCCAAAGCGAAGTCGGTGCGCAGGCCGCGGAATGGCTGGCCAAGACGCTGGGCGGCAAGGGCAACATCATCATGTTCGGCGGCACGCCGGGCAATCCGATGACGGAAGCACAGACGCACGGCTGGCGCCCGGTCTTCGCCAAGTATCCCGGCATCAAGGTGCTGGAGCAGGAGCCGGTGCCGACCATGTGGGACCCGGCTGTCGCGCAGCAGAAGACCGCGGCGCTGATCGCCAAGTATCCGCAGATCGACGGCATCTATAGCGAGACGGTCGGTCCGATCCGCGCCTTCGTCGCCGCCGGCAAGCCGATCCCGGCTTATGTCGGTCAGGCGCTCATGGACTTGAGCTGCATCACCGCCGAACATCCGGAAATGAAAATGATGAGCATCGACGCGCACACCTGGATGGTGCGGCTCGCGTTGCGCAAGGCGGTGGCTGCGGCGCAGGGCATCGACAACGACGAGCCGAGCCTGATCACGCTGCCGGTCGTCGAGGACACGACTTCGAAGGATCCGAAGCTCGCGTTGAAGTGCGACAAGTCGATGCCGATGGACTCGATCCCGGGCTCGATGCTGACCAACGATCAGCAGAAAAAGGCGCTCGGCAAGTAAGCCAGGCGGTTTTGTTGATCGTGTCAGGGCTTTAAGTCCGCAAACGGCGAAGGCGTCGCCTTCGCCGGCCTCCCCCGGCGACGGGGGAGGCGCGGGCTGAATTGTTTTTGGTAAGGGGACCGGCCAGGAGATGGCGGACGAACGAACGAGCCGTCTGCGATTGCCCGCACTGGGCATGGACCTGACCGAATTGCCGCTGGCGGCCAAGGCGTTCATCGCGACGGCTATCCTCGTGCTGATCGGCGGTATCGCGGCACCGAGCACGATTTCGACCGCGGCGATCCTTTCCACACTGCCGTATTTCGCCATTCTGGCGGTCGCGTCGATCGGCCAGCATCTGGTCATCCAGCAGCGCGGGCTCGATCTCTCCACCGCCGGCGTCATGTCGTTCTGCGCCGTGGTCGTGACCAAGCTGCCGGACAGCAGCACCGATACGGGCGTGGTCATCTTCTGGATCTTCGGCGCACTCGCGACCGGCGCGCTGATCGGCGCGATCACCGGATTGATCGTGACGCTGTTGCAAGTGCCGCCGCTCGTCACCACGATCGGCGTCAACGCCATTCTGTTCGGCCTGACCTATTTCGTCTCCACCGGCGCGTCGGTGCAGTCGCCGCCGATGATGGTGAAGTTTTTCACCGGCAGTTTCCTTTACGTGCCGACCTTGGTCTGGATGCTGATCTTGGTCGCCGGAGTGACGGTGTTTGTTCTGACCGTCACGACCGTCGGGCGCCGCTTCATCGCGGTGAGCGTCAATCCGGCGGCCGCTCACGTCGTCGGCGTGCCGTTGAAAGCCTACACCATTCTCACCTATACGATCGCCGGTTTGATGTATGCCATCGCCGCGCTCATGCTGTCCGGCTATCTGGTCTCGCCGACGGTGCTGTGCGGACTGCCTTATCTGCTCGGCACCATTGCGGCGGTCGTGGTCGGCGGCAATCCGCTCGGCGGCCTCACCAAGGGCAGCGTCGTCGCGACCGTCATTGGCGCGTTCTTTCTCACTTATCTCGCGCAACTGGTGACCGCGCTCGGCTTCGGCAGCTCGGCGGAAGATTTGGCTGACGCGCTTATCGTGCTGGGCGGCGTGGCGTTGCCCGAAATAACCCGGCGGCTGCGCTATGCATGACGTCGCCGTGCCTGACGCGATGAGCACAGCGGTCGTCGCCACCACCGCGCACGTGCCGGTGATGACGCTTGCGGACATCCGCAAGAGTTTCGGTCCGGTGCGCGCGCTCAAGGGCGTCGATGTTCTGATTTACCCAGGCGAGGTTCATGCCATCGTCGGCGAGAACGGCGCCGGCAAATCGACGCTAATCGGGGTCGCCGCCGGTGTGTTGCGCGCCGATTCCGGCGCCATCTATTACGACGGCAAATATGTCGGCGCGCCCGATCCGCGGCAGATGCGCGAAGACGGCGTCTCAGTCGTGTACCAGCATCCGGCGCTGGCGCCCGACTTGACCGTGCTGGAAAATCTTCAGCTTGCGGCGCCCTCGTTCGTCGGCGCGGCCGGCGCCGCCGAGGCAGAGCGCCTGATCGCGCGCGTCGCCACCGACGAACTGCGCATGCCGATCGGCAAGCGCGTCGCCGAATTGTCGCTGGCGCAGCGCCATGTGGTCGAGATCGCCCGCGCGCTGGTCACCCGGCCGAAAGTGCTCTTCCTCGACGAGCCGACCGAGCCGTTGCAGGCGGCCGATGTGCGCAAGCTGTTCGATCTGATCGGCGAGCTCAAGCGCGACGGTGTCGGCATCGTCTATGTCTCGCACCGCCTGCACGAAGTGGACGAACTGGCGGACCGCATTTCGGTGATGCGCGACGGCGAGATCATCGACTGCCGGCTGGGGGATGAGATCACCTCGAGCGAGATCGTGGCGCTGATCGCCGGCCGTCCGCTCGGCCAGATTTTCCCCGCAAAGGCAACGAGCGTCGGACCCGCACTATTTTCGGTCAAAGGCTTGAGCGGCCGCGGATTCGATCAGGTCGATCTGGTGGTGCACGCCGGCGAAATCGTCGGGCTTGCCGGCATCGAAGGCGAGGGCCAGCGCGAATTCATCCGCGCCGCCGCCGGCATTGACCGCCGCTATTCCGGCGAGGTGCGCGTCAAGGATGCGAACATCGGCGGCGACAGTCCGGGCGCTTTTCGCCGCGCCGGCATCGGCTTTGTTCCCGACGATCGCCACGCCGAGGGTGTGTTCCTCAATTTGACGCTGCGCGAGAATTTCAGTCTCGGCTTTTTGGAGTCCATTTCCCGCTTCGGCGTGGTCGACCGCGGCACCGAGGCCGATCGCAGCAAGGCGATCATCAACGACTTGCGCATCCGCGCTCCATCATCGGAAACCAAGCTGTTCGAGTTGTCCGGCGGCAATCAGCAAAAGGCCCTGTTCGGCCGCGAGATATCCGCCAAACCGAGCGTGCTTTTGGTGGATGAGCCGACCAAGGGCGTCGACATCGGCGCGCGCAGCGAAATCTACCAGCGCCTGCGCGGCATCGCCGATCAGGGCTTGGCGGTGCTGGTCTCGTCTTCGGACGGCATCGAGCTGGAAGGCCTTTGTGATCGCGTGCTGATTTTCGCCCGCGGCCGCATCGTTCACGAATTGACCGGCGCTGAGGTCACTGACGCTGCCATCACCGAAGCAAATCTCACGGCGACGGTTTCGCGCGCGAACAAGGCGCCGGCCGGCGCGCAGGTGGGGCGCTGGCGCGAATTCGCCGCCGGCGATCATTTCCCGGCTTTGGTGCTCGCCGTTCTCACCGCGATCATTCTCGGCGGCACGCAGGCCTTGAACGGCTACTTCCTGTCGCCGTTCAGCGTCAAAAGCATCCTGTCGTTCTTCAGCATCCTCGCGTTCCTGTCGAGCGCACAGCTTGCCACCGTGCTGGTCGGCGCCATCGATTTGTCGATCGGGCCGCTTGCCGGATTGTGCGTCGTGCTCGCTTCGTTTCTCGCGCCTGACGGCGTCGAGACCGGACCGTTCGCAGCCGGGGTGATCATCATCCTTCTGCTCACGACGGTCTTCGGTCTGTTGCAGGGTTTCTTGATCACCTCGCTGCGCCTGCCGGCCATCGTGGTGACGATTGCGACCTTCATCGGATTGCAAGGCGTGTCGTTGTTGTTGCGGCCGACCGCGGCGGGCCAGATCGACGACGCGATTTCCAATGCCGCGCAATTTCCGATCGGGTTCCTGCCGGCCGGACTGGTGCTGACGCTGGCGATGGTCCTGTGCGCCGAATGGCTACTGTTCCGCACCGGCTTCGGCCGAAGCTTCCGCGCAGTCGGCTCAAGCCCGCTTGCCAGCTATCGGCTCGGCATCGACAGCCGGCGCCTGACCTGGCTCGCGTTCGTCATTTCGGGATTGTTGACCGGGATCGGCGGCCTCATGCTGGCCGGCCAGGTCGGCATCGGCTCGCCGACCACCGGCTCGGACTATACGCTGATGAGCATCACGGTTGTGGTGCTCGGCGGCGCCAGCGTTACCGGCGGGCGCGGCTCGTTCATCTCTACGCTTCTTGGTGCAGCGCTGGTGCAGGCCACATCGAGCGCCTCGTCCTACATCGATGCCAATTCCTCGGTGCACTACACCGTGATCGGCACGCTCACTTTGCTCGCCGCAATCTTCTTCAGCCTGGCGCGGCGGCGAGCGGCAAGCGGATAGAACTTACGTTCATTCCCGCGAAGGCGGGAATCCAGAGGCGTGCGCCGGCTAACCGGGTCCCCGCCTTTGCGGGGGACGAGCGGGCTTATATCGTCCGCGCCAGCTTCTGCACCGCTTCGTAGCGATGGCAGGCGACCAGATGATCGTTGACCATGCCGACCGCCTGCATGAACGCATAGACGATGGTCGGTCCGACAAACTTGAAGCCGCGTTGCGCCAGCTCCTTTGACATCGCGCGCGAGATCGGCGTCTCCGCCGGAATTTGCCGGATGGTCTTGAAGCGGTTGATCTTCGGCTCCCCGCCGACGAAATCCCACAACAGGTTTGAGAAGCCGTCGCCTTTTTCCATCGCCTCGAGCCAGGCGCGCGCCGAGAGCACCGCGCCTTCGATCTTGGCGCGGTTGCGCACGATGCCGGCATCCTGCATCAGCCGCTCGACCTTTTTCGGCGTGTAGCGCGCGATCTTCTCCGGCACGAAGCCGTCGAAGGCGCGGCGGAAGTTCTCGCGCTTGCGCAGGATCGTGATCCACGACAGGCCGGCCTGAAAGCCGTCGAGCACCAGCTTCTCGTACAGGGCGCGATCGTCGTACTCGGGAACGCCCCATTCCTCGTCGTGATAGGCGACGTAGAGCGCGTCGTCCTTCGGCCAGGGGCAGCGGATCAGCGTTGAGTCAGCGGCAAGCGTCATTCGGCCGCCTTGGCGCTGTCGGGAAAGGCAAACCTCGCCTTTCCCAATGAAAAAGCAGAGTTGTTGTCATTCATCTTTCCGCCCTGAGTGTCGCACCTTACGCTAAGGTGCGACAATAGACTTTCGCTTTTCGTTCGCAAGCTTAGTCATTGCTTCCATCGCCAATCGGCGACGATCAGCAGCCCTGGTGTAGAGCGCAGCCATACGGCCGCCGGACCAGCCGAAGATCGCTTCGAGCTGGGCGACTGTGGCGCCGGCATTAGCTGCCCGCGTTGCCGCTATCTTCCGCACGCCGTGCGCGGAGCCCGGAACGCCTGCAGCTCGACATGCAATCTGGAACTCATTGCTGAAAGTCTTCTTCGCCATCGGCTGACCGCGCGAGCCAGCAATGAAAGCTAGGTCGCCGCACGGCCCCGCTGCTAGTGTCTCGGCAAGCACTGGTAAGATTGGCAACGTGACTTCGGTATCAGTCTTCTCGGTCTTGATGGTGGCGACACCATCGCGCACGTGCTGGCGCCCGAGCCGCACGGCGTCGCCACGACGTAGGCCGGTGTACAGCAACACGTCGAGCCAAACGCGTTGCCGTGTACCGACTGGCCAACGCTTTTCATAGGCGGCCACGTCTTCCTCAGTCCACGGTCGATAGCCGCCTGTGCGACTGGGCTTAGG
>DATMQV010000239.1:0-11356 GCA_035566615.1 Xanthobacteraceae bacterium | reverse complement strand
TGACCAGCGCACCGTGCTTGTACTTGCCAAGCTCGGACGCCTCGGGCCGCTTCACCTTGATGACGATGTCGGCGTCCCTGACCGCATCGGCGCTAACCGTGGCGCCGACCGCGGTGAATTCGGAATCCGGCAGCCCCGATTTGATGCCCGCGCCCGGCTCGACCGCGACATCGAAGCCCAGCGCCTTGAATTTCTTCACGGTATCCGGCGACGCCGCCACGCGCGGCTCGGAGGGATCGATTTCCTTGGCGACGGCAATCTTCATGAGGCCTCCGGCGGGCAAGGTGCGCGTATCGGCACACTAGCGCCATTTCCGCGAAGATGGGTACCGATCTTGCGACCGGGGGGTTTAGCAATTCTGGGGGGCGCGCCGCCCGCCGGCGCGCGGCTGAACGGATCAGGTCAGGAACAGATACATCAAGAAGACGATGACGGCGACGGTGAACGTGCCGTACTTCACGAGCTTGATGAACCCTTCATAGGTTTGCTCGTGCGCCGGATAATCGTTACCATCAGCGGTCGTATAAGCCACTTCGCTATGCTCTGCCATCGGTGTCCCCAGTCAAAATCCTCAAAACTTCCGGCGAGCAATTACCGCAATCCCAAGGCGAGAGCAACGGCGGCCGGCCGCCTCTGCACCCACCGCGCCGGGGGCTCAACCGGCGGTATCGGCGGGCCAATTGTCCCTGATCCAGCGGGAGAGGCTTTCTTCGCTGACCTCACCGGCCGCGAGCGAAAGGATGATGGACGTCGATTGCGCGGGATCAGGTGCGAACGGAACGCCATTCTTGTGCAGGAAAGTCATCATAGCCATGAAGGCGATGCGTTTGTTGCCGTCGACGAAGGCGGGGCTTTTCGTGGGCCCGAACGCATAGGCCGATGCAAGCTCGGCAAGCGGCGCCTGTTCATAGCGCCACTTGTTGATGGGGCGATCGAGCGCCAATCGCAGCGTGCCTTTGTCGCGCATTCCCGGTGCTCCACCGAAGCGGCGCAGTTGGTGGCTGTGGATCGCAACGGCTTGCTCGAAGGTAATCCAAAGCGGCTCTTCCGGCTCGCTCATTTCAAGAATCCATCATTTTGCAAGCGTAGCCAGCGTATCGCGGTACTTGTCCATGATCTCGTCGGCAATCTCCATGGTCCGCTCGAAATCCGGATCATAGGGGAGCGCCTGGAAGCCGCCCCCGGGGAGCGGTGTGATATGCAGTTGCTGACCTCGCTTGAGGTCAAGCCGCTGCATCAACTCCCGCGGAAGCAGCACTCCATCGGAATTACCGATCTTCTTGATTTCGATTTTCATGGTCGTTTTCTCTGATCGGGAGCCGAACAGCAAAAAGGCACGTTATACATGTGTATAACGCCCCTTCGTCGCCCGTTCAACAAATGTTTTACGGCCCCTACCGATCAGCCCATCGTCTCCAGCTCGTCGATCATCCCGGAAATGACCGACAGCCCGCCGTCCCAGAATTTGGGGTCCTTGGCGTCAAGGCCGAAGGGTTTGAGCAGCTCGGAATAGTGCTTGGTGCCGCCGGCGGCGAGCATCGCGAGGTAGCGCTCGGCAAAGCCCTCGGCGGCGCGCTCATAGACCGCATAAAGCGAGTTCACCAGGCAATCGCCGAAGGCGTAGGCATAGACGTAGAAGGGCGAATGGATGAAGTGCGGGATATAGGCCCAGAAGGTTTCGTAGCCGGGCTTGATCTCGATCGCCGGGCCTAAGCTCTCGCGCTGCACGTCTAGCCACAATTCGCCGATCCGATCGGCGGTGAGTTCGCCATTCTTGCGCTCAGTATGGACTGAGCGCTCGAAAGTATAGAACGCGATCTGCCGCACCACCGTGTTGATCATGTCCTCAACCTTGGCGGCGAGCATTGCCTTGCGCTCTTTCTTGTCGCCGGTGGCGGCAAGCAATTTCCTGAAAGTCAGCATCTCCCCGAACACGCTCGCGGTCTCGGCGAGCGTCAGCGGGGTCGGCGCCATTAGCGCGCCATTTGGCGCGGCCAGCACCTGATGCACGCCGTGGCCCAACTCGTGCGCCAGCGTCATCACATCGCGCGGCTTGCCCTGATAGTTGAGCAGCACGTAAGGGTGCCCCGACGGCGTGGTCGGATGGGCGAACGCGCCCGGCGCCTTACCGGGACGCACCGGCGCGTCGATCCAGCGCTCGTCGAAAAAGCGCTCGGCGATGGCGGCCATTTTCGGCGAGAAGGCGCCATAGGCGGTGAGCACCGTGTTGCGCGCTTCGATCCATCCGACGGTGCGGATCGGCACTTGCGGCAGCGGCGCGTTGCGATCCCAGTGCGGCAGCTTCTTTTTGCCGAACCAGCGCGCCTTGAGCGCATAGTAGCGGTGCGACAGCTTCGGGTACGCCGCGCGCACGGCTGCGACCAGCGCGTCGACCACTTCGCGCTCGACCCGGTTCGAAAGATGACGATCGTCGGCGATATCGGCAAAGCCGCGCCAGCGGTCGGAAATCTCCTTATCTTTGGCGAGCGTGTTGGTGATCAGCACGAAACCCTGGATATTGTCCTTGAAGGTCAGCGCCAAAGCCTCCGCCGCGGCCTTGCGTTTTGGGCCGGAGCGGTCCTGCAACAGATTGAGCGTCGGCTCGATGGCGAGCGGCTTGCCGCCGACCTTGAAACGGAGGTTGGCGATAGTGGCGTCGAAATGCCGGTTCCAGGCGCCCGAAGCGGTCATCGCCTTTTCGTGGAAGAGCTGCTCGACGCGGTCTTCGAGCTGATAGGGACGATAGCGCCGCACGTCCTCGAGCCACGGCCGGTAATGGCCGAGCGCCGCGTCGCTCATGGCCGCTTCGAGAAGCTTGTCGTCGATGCGGTTGAGCTCGAGCGTGAAGAACAGAAGGTGCGTGGAGGCGGCGGTCAGCCGCTCCTGGACGTCGCCATAAAATTTGGTGCGGGCCGGATCGACGGTGTTGCCGGCATGCAGGAGCCCGGCATAGGAGCCGATGCGGCCCATCAGATCGTCGATCGCCTCATAGCGCTGCACGGCTTCCGCCAGCGCGCTGCCGGCCTCCGGCGATTGCGCCAATACGGCAAGCTTGCCCTTGAAGGCTTCCTCGAACGCGAGGCATTCGGAATCGATCCGAGCGAGATCGCGCTTGATGGCGGGATCATCGAGCCCGGAATAAAGATCGGCCAGGTTCCACTCCGGCAATGCGCCGAGCGCCGAGCCCGATTTTGGAAGTGCCGCTTTGCGGCCGGCCGGGCTATTCTTCACCGGGCTGTTCTTGGCCGGGTTATTCTTGGCCGGGTTATTCTTGGCCTGCCGCTTGACCGCTATTGCTTTTGATTTGGAACGGACGATGGCTTTGGAAGGCATGATCCTGTCGGGCGCGTGAATGACGTTGAATGGGTGGATGTTTGGAGCCGCGTGTATCAAATCTTTTGGCCGAACCGGGCTTCATGTGGCGCAGCATTAAGGCAGGCGCAAGTCCGCCAGTCCGCCCGCGCGCCGCTAGCCGGTATTGATCATGGCAAAGGTACTCATTCCGATCCCGCACCGCGATTTCGATCCGAGCGAAGCGGCGGTGAGCTGGAGCGTCCTAAAGCGCCTTAACCACAGCGTCGCCTTCGCCACGCCGGACGGAAAGCCCGGCCAAGCCGACGACCTGATGCTCACCGGCGAAGGTCTCGACATCTGGGGCTTCATCCCGGGCGTGCGGCAGCTCGTCGCCATCGGCCAGCTGATGCGCGCCAACGCCGACGCGCGGCGCGCCTATGCGGCCTTGGAGAAGGACCCGGCGTTTGCGGCGCCGTTGAAATGGGGCGACGTGCGGCGGCAAGATTTCGACGGCCTTCTTCTTCCCGGCGGGCACCGCGCGCGCGGCATGCGCGACTATCTGGAAAGCGAAATCCTGCAGCGCATGGTGGCGGAATTCTTCGCCGCGGATGCGCCGGTCGCCGCCATTTGCCATGGCGTGCTGCTCGCGGCGCGCAGCCGCGCGGCAAACGGGCTCTCGGTTCTCTACGGCCACCGCACGACGGCCCTGACCTGGAGCTTCGAGCACAAAGCCGAGATGGTCGGACGCGTCGTGCGCTTCTGGGACCCCAACTATTATCGAACCTATCTGGACGAGCCGGGCGAGCCTCACGGCTACATGTCGGTTCAGCAGGAAGTCACGCGCGCGCTGGCGAAGCCGCAAGATTTTCTCGATGTGCCGCCGGACGCGCCCGACTACCGGCGCAAGACCGACGGGCTGACGCGCGACACGTTCGACGACGACCGCCCGGCTTTTGTGGTGCGCGACGGCAATTATGTGTCGGCGCGCTGGCCCGGCGATACGCACACATTCGCGAAGACGTTTGCCGCGGTGCTGTCGCAGCGCGGCTAGCGGTTCCGTGCGCGGTCCGTTGCGATATGCCGACGCATGAAGGCGCCGGCGCTCGCCAAGGCGAGGCGGCCGGCTTCCAGATGCGCGTTCCACATGGGCCACGCGTGAATCATGTGCGGCCAGATTTCGAGCGTGACCGCCACGTCGGCTGAGCCCGCGGCACCGACAAAGCGCACAGAGTCGTCGATCAGCGTCTCGTCGGAGCCGACCTGAACCAGCGTTGGCGGAAATCCGCGCAAGCTGGAATAGAGCGGCGACACGCGCGGATCTTTTCTGTCGAAGCCCTTCGGCAAATAGGCGCGCGCCAGCTGTTCGAGATAATCCTTGTGGATGAGCGGATCGACCGCGTCCTTGGTCGCAAGGCTTGCGCTCGACATGGTCAGGTCGGTCCACGGCGATAGGAGCCACGCGCAAGCCGGCTGCTCTTCGCCGGCCGCGCGCAAGTGATTGATCAGCGCGGCCGTGAGCCCGCCGCCGGCACTGTCGCCGCCGACCGCGATCTGCGCCGGCGCGATGCCTTGTGCCTGCAAAAAGCGCCAGGCGGTCAGCGCTTCGTCAAGCGCGGCGGGAAACGGATGCTCCGGGGCCAGGCGATACGCGATGGCGAGCGTGCGGATGCCGGCCGCCCTGCCCGCCTCGCTCACCAGCCGGCGGTGGCTGCGCAGCGAGCCCGAGCAATAGCCCCCGCCGTGAAAGAAGAGCAGCACGCACCCCTTCTCGCTCCCGGGCACGATCGACCACTCGCCCGGGATGCCGCCGAAATCGACACTGGCAAGCTCAACATCGGCGGCGACCGGCCAGACCGAGCCAACTTCGTCGATCCGCGCCCGCCGCTCGGCCCAACCCTGCGGCCGCGGCTTGGAGCTCAACAATGTCCGGATGACGCCGATCTCGCTCGCGGCCATCGCTCACCTTTTGCTATGATGCTTTTCCGACACCTAGTGCGGTGGATATGAAGTTCCTAAGATCAAGCGGCTCACTCGGATAGGAACTTCAAATCCAAAACCCGCACTGGATCATAAATTTGCTAGTGTCCCTTTTAATTCCGAAGTTCGCATACGAACGGGCCGGAAGCCTTGCGAACTTCGGAAACGGGACACTAGCCCAACACGACCACGCACCACGCTCACCACCCGCCCTATTTTTGTAACGTCGCTTCGTCGGCAAAAAGCCATTTTTGCGGCGCGAGGCCCCACTTAACGAACGCAATGAACGCTTTCGCCTGGTTCTTTCTGTCTTTGCGTGGTCGCGTCAGTCGCCAGGAATTCTGGCTCGGCTATCTCGGCATTGTGGTGATCGCGCTCATCCTCGTGCACTCGCTGCCGTATCCCGGCGGCGCGATCTATTTCTTGCCCGGCGACACCCCAGACAACGAGGCCTGGCGGAATGAGGTCGACTCGTTCGGCTGGCCGGAATTCATCTCGCTGGCGCTGACATGGCCGGTTATCGCGATTTACGCCAAGCGGCTGCACGACCTTAATCTGTCCGCGTGGTGGCTGTTGCTGCTGCCGGCCGTCACGTTCGTTGCGGGTTTGAGCGAGTTCAACCGATTGCATGTGGTGGCTTATTTTCTGCTTCTTCTGGTTCTCGGCTTTCTGCCCGGCAGCAATGGGCCGAACCGCTTCGGCGAGGATCCGCTTGGTCGCTCGCACGATGCGACGTCAGCCCGCGACCGCTGAAGGCGGGCGCCACCGGTGAAGCCCGAAGGCGCGGGAACAATCGTGACGCCTATCGCGTTGCTCGCCCGGCACATCAACAAAAATCCAAAAAACGTCATTGCCGGTAGTTGAGCACCAACGCCTTTTACCGTCCCGCAAATCTTCTGAACGACCCTAAGGGATGAATTCGGGCGGTCATGACCGATTGCCGTACGCAAAAGCCCGCAGCACCGACTTGACGCCTTTTTTCATTCGAACCACGGCTCCCGCAGCACCATCGCTGCCCGGCCGCGTTGGAGCTTCGCTCAAACATGACTGTTGTCGGAACGTTCGCAACAGAACTCAAGACCTGCGTGATGAAGCTCAGGCGCATCGGCGACGCCGAGGGCGAGACGATCGAGATACAGCACCGAGCGACGGTCCCGGCACTCGGCGAAGTAATTGAGGTCTCGGTGGGTGAAGCGACTGTTCGCGCGCGCGTCACCCACGTCAGCGCTCCTGCGGCGAACGTGCAGGGAGAGTTCACGATCGACGCCGACGAATTGTCGAGCGGCTATCTTTGGGAGACGTTGATCGCACTGGCGAAGTCCGACGATGGCGGACTGCCGCCGAACGCGCCCGCTCATCAGAAGCCGAAGAGCCCTCATTTGGCGCTCGAGGCGACGCTGAAGTTGGCGCGACAATGTCACGCTCTTGCTCGACAAGCTCTCGAACGGCCGAAGCCCGACTTATTTGCTGCCAGACGCTACCTGAAGCTGGCGCGCAGAGCCGGTTGGCTGGCATTTCCCTATCTCGAGAACGAAGAACTTCGCCGGCGTGTCATCGGCTACAAGCCGATGTCCGAGGAAGAGTGGCAGCAGCTCTGGCCGCGTTTCAGTACGAAGGCAGTGAACGAGTAGCGCAACCCCACACCATAAGACGCGAGCCAGCATTCCTTTGGGGCTCCGGCGAATCGGCGGGCGCGACATGCGGCGATTCTTTTTATCTTCGCCGGACTCCCAACGAGATGGAGGAAAACGGACTGCCCTTAGGCCTCGGCTCGTCGCCAGATAGAGCCCGAAATACCCGATGGCGCTAACAGCCCGTTAAGAACGCTCGCCCAGAGTGCCCCGAAACGGCACACCCGCCGTCCGCGTATTGCCGGGGAAATGATGGCGATCCTTATTGTCGATGACGATCCGGTGCAGTGCCGCCTGCTTGAAGGCATGCTGCAGAAATTCGGCTACGAGACGCTGACCCGCGACAACGGCGATGCCGCGCTGGCGCTGCTCAATGCGCCGGAGGGCGCGCGCATCGATTGCGTCATCCTCGACCTGGTGATGCCGAATCTCGACGGGCTTGGCGTGCTGGCGAAAATGCGGCAGGCGGGGATCGCGGTGCCGGTGATCGTGCAGACCGCACACGGCGGCATTGACAATGTCGTCTCCGCGATGCGCGCTGGCGCCATCGACTTCGTGGTCAAGCCGGTCGGCGCCGAGCGCCTGCACGTCAGTCTGCGCAACGCGCTCAATACCAGCGCGCTCGAGGGCGAGCTCAACCGCATCAGACACAGCCGCTCCGGCACGCTCGGCTTTGCCGACATCATCACCAAAAGCCCGGGCATGCAGGGCTTGCTGCGCATCGCCGAGAAGGCGGCCGCCTCGACCATTCCGGTGCTGATCGCGGGAGAGTCCGGCGTCGGCAAGGAATTGGTGGCGCGCGCCATCCATGGCTCGGGCGAGCGGCGGAGCAAGCCCTTTGTCGCGGTCAATTGCGGCGCGATGCCGGAAAACCTGATCGAGTCGATTCTGTTCGGCCACGAGAAGGGCTCGTTCACCGGCGCCACCGAGCGGCATACGGGCAAATTCGTCGAAGCCTCCGGCGGCACGCTTTTCCTCGACGAAGTCGGCGAATTGCCGCCGACAGCGCAGGTGAAGCTCCTGCGCGCCATTCAAGAAGGCGAAGTCGAACCGGTCGGTGCGCGCAAACCGGTCAAGGTGGATGTGCGCATCGTCTCCGCCACCAATCGCGATCTGATCGCCGATGTGAAGCAAGGCCGCTTCCGCGAGGATCTATTCTACCGGCTGCACGTATTTCCGATCACGGTGCCGCCGCTGCGGGATCGGCCGGCCGATATTCCCGCGCTGGCGCGCCACTTCCTGGCGCTGTTTGCCGCCGAGGAGGGAAAGCGCATCCGTGCCATAGCGCCGGACGCGCTGCAGCTTCTGATGGCCTATCATTGGCCCGGCAATATCCGGCAGCTCGAAAACGCCGTGTTCCGAGCGGTTGTGCTCGCCGACGGCGACAGCCTCGGGGTCGACGAATTTCCGCAAATCACCGCGCAGCTTTCGGCGGGCGCTCATTCTCAGCCCGTTCAGGCCCTAGAGGCGCTGGCCGACCATCCAGGGGAAGCCCTTGCTGCCGCGGCGGCCATGGCGCCGCTCCCCGAGCGGCCAGTGATGCCGCCGCTCCCGGCGGTGCCGCTCGATGCTTTGCCGCTCCTTGATCGCGCCGGCGACGTCCGTCCGCTGGAGGAGATCGAAGCCGAACTGATTCGCTTTGCCATCGCCCATTACCGCGGGCAGATGTCGGAAGTCGCCCGGCGGCTGCAAATCGGCCGCTCGACCCTCTATCGGAAGTTGGAAACCCTCGGATTGCACGGCGGCGGCGACGACCCCGGCACCGAAGGCGTTGCAGGAGAGCGACAGCCGCGGAAAATCGCCTGAAATTGGCCCTGGGCGCGGCCCGCCTCGTGGGACAAACCGGAACCGGTCGCGTAGGGTAAGCGCTAAATTAGGCTTTGGCTTCGTAAAAATGACGAGGTTGGGAACCCCAAATACCCAGCCCGAGCGAAAGTTTTGCGACCTTTCGCCGGACTCAAAGGAGAATTTGCAATGCCGGGCGTCCGAATTGACCGTCTCCTCGCTTCGACCGCGGCCATCCTCCTCCTTGCCGGCGCGGCCAGCATCGCCTCGGCGGAGCCGAAGTTCGGAACGGCCGCCGAAACGGCCACCGCCCCGGCCGCGACCGGCGCCCCGTCCGGCGAAATCAACCGCTCTGCCAAGCCGGCCGAGCCCTCAAGCCAAGAACCGATGGCCGCCCCGGCCGCGAAGCCGCAGGCGAGGGCCGACCACGCGGTCGTTGCGATCGTCAAGCCGGAGGACATAAGGGATTCTTCGCCGGCGTCGGCAAGCGCGCCGGCCGAGGAAAAGACCGAGCAACCGGCCGCCGCACCCGCGGAGGCGGCACCGGCCGAACAACCGGCGGCGACCGCCGCGCCTTCCGAACCGGCTGAACCCGCAGCAGCGGAGGCTAACCCGGCCGAGCCCGCGACAGCAGCGGCGCCCGCCGAACCGGCCACGACCGGAACCACTCCCGCTCCGACGGTCACCGAAGCGCCGGCGACGCAACCCGCTGCTGCTGCGACCGCCACCGGCGGCGACGAGGTCCCCGCCCCCAGCCCAACCGCGCCTGCCGACAATGCGGCGCCCGCGACTGATAACGCGGCAGCACCTGCGGCAGCGCCCACGCCGGTCGTCGCCGATGCCAATACGCCGATCGCCACGCAATTGCGCGAGCTCGCCAGTGGCAAGTTCGACCGCATCGTCGGCGGCAAGAAGGATCGGCCGGCTTTCGACGCCTATTACGCCGCCCACGGTTACGCGCCGATCTGGATCACCGACGGCAATTTCAACGCGCGCGCCGCGGCTGCAATCGCGTATCTCGGCCAGGTCGATGCCGACGGCCTCGATCCCGCCGATTATCCGGTGCCGAACATCTCCGCATCTGTCACCGATCCCGCTGCATTGGCGGAAGCGGAAGTGCGGCTCTCCGCCTCGGTCGTGACCTACGCCCATCATGCTTCGGTCGGACGCGTGCACTGGTCGCGCGTCAGCAGCTCCATTCTCTATGAGGTGAAACCGCCGGTGCCCGCCGACGTTCTCGGCGCCATGGCTGACGCCAAGGATGTGGCCGCAACGCTTGCAGGCTACGAGCCGCAGGCGCCGAACTATATCGCGCTCAAAGCCAAGCTCGCCGACTTGCGCGCGGGCAAAACCACGCCCGGCAAGACGCCGATCCCGAATGGGCCGCCACCCAAGTTCGGCGGACAAGACGACCGCGTGCCGCAACTGCGCGAGCGGTTTGGGCTGAGCGGGGACGGCACGATCTACGACAAGGCCCTCGCCGACGCGGTGAAAAAGTTCCAGCAAGAGCATGAGCTCAAGGTGAGCGGCCTGCTCACGCAGCAGACCATCGACGCGCTCAATGGCCGTTCGCCCGACCGGCCGATCGACACCATCCTCGCCAATCTCGAGCGCTGGCGGTGGATGCCGCACGACCTCGGCAAGGACTATGTGATCGTCAATCTGCCGGACTACACGCTGCGCGTCTTCCACGACGGCCACCAAGTTTGGATGACCAGGATCGTCACCGGCAAGCCGACCATGGCGACGCCGATCATGACCGCGGAGATGAAGTACATCACGGTCAACCCGACCTGGAACGTGCCGCCCTCGATCGTCGCCAGAGAATACATGCCGGCGCTGGCCGCAGACCCGACCGTGCTTGGGCGGATGGGGCTGCGAGTCTCCTACAATCCGGACGGCAGCATCCACATCTCGCAACCGCCCGGTGACCATAACGCGCTCGGCCGGATACGCTTCAATTTCCCGAACAAATTCCTTGTCTACCAACACGACACGCCGGACAAAAACCTGTTTGCGCTCGACAAGCGAGCGTTCAGCCATGGCTGCATGCGCGTGCAAGATCCGGTGAAATACGCCGAGGTGTTGCTGAGCATCGTGCGGCCGGGCGATGGCTACTCGGAGGAGCGCATTCACAAGATGATCGCCAGCCGGGGAGAGCAGGACATTCAATTCCCGCACAACCTGCCGGTCCATCTGACCTATCAGACGGCGTTCGTCGATGAAAGCGGCCGTCTGGAATTCCGCGAAGACATGTACGGCCGCGATCTGGCGCTGATCGCGATCCTGCGGGGCGAGGAACGCAAGATCGCCGAAAGTCCCGTCGAGCGCCGCGAAGGTTATAGTGGTCGCCCGGCTGCGATGGCGGGCGGCTACTATCAAAACGGCTATCAGGGCTATCAGAACGGCGGCAACTTCTTCTCGCGGCTTTTCGGCGGCGGCTTCGGCGATCCGCAGCCGGCGCCGCGCCGGCGCGCGGCGCAAGGCCGTCAGTCGTGGGGTTTCCAATAAAAAACGCGCGCCGACAGGTTTAGCGGCTCCTTTGAGGCGCCAATCGTTTCAGACCGACGCGATTGGCGCCTTTTTCTTTGTGCGGTGACTGCGAGCTACCGCCGCTTGCCGCGCGCCGGCTTGCGCGAGCGCGACCCGCTTGCACGGGCGGCTTTTTT
>DATMQV010000238.1:0-4935 GCA_035566615.1 Xanthobacteraceae bacterium | reverse complement strand
CGCTTCACCCGCGCCTTGTGCAGGCGATCGTAATCGATACCCCGCTCCCAGTCCTTGGCCATCGTGCCCCAGGAGGCGGTCGCTTGCGGGCGGTTATATTTCATCGGGTGTTCCTCGTAATTTCTTCGGTACATAAGGGGCTTCGCCGGGACCGGCACATACAGGATTACCCAAGACGCCGAGCCAAGACAATCAGCGAAGACACATCATACCGCAGGCGGCGAAAACGGAGTTTTCAAGGACGCAAAAAACCTGATAGGGCACAGCGGCAAAGCACGCGAACCCTAGTGGGCAGGAAACGACGATGACGATTGCGGTAGTCGGGGCAACGGGCAATACCGGACGCGCGGTGGTGAAAGAGCTTCGGGCGCTCGGACAAAATCCAGTTTGTGTTGTTCGCAATGCGGACAAAGCGCGCGAGGTGCTGGGCGCGGATGCCAAAACCGCCGTGGCGGAACTGACGGACCGGCCGGCGCTGGAAAACGCGCTCGCCGGCGTTCAAAGCGTGTTCGTGGTCACCGGGCACAATCCCGGCATGGTCGAGCAGCAGAACAACGTGCTCGAGGCGGCGCTCAAAGCCGGCGCCCAATATCTGGTGCGGGTCGGCGGCGGCCGCTCGGTTGCGAAGGCGGATTCGGAATCGGTGGTGGGCCGCGGCCACGCCGCCATCGAAGAGCGGCTCAAAGCAAGCGGCATCAAATGGGCGATCCTGCGCCCGGGCCTGTTCATGCAGAACGTGCTCGGCCAGGCGGCCTCGATCAAGACCGACAGCAAGATAGTGCTGCCCTTCGCCAAAGACCTGCCGGTGGCGCTGATCGACGTGCGCGACACCGGCGCGGTGGGCGCGCGCATCCTGGTCGATCCGGCGCCGCATGTGGGCAAGACCTACGAGTTTACCGGCAAGCTCACGACCCACGGCGCCTTCGCCGATGTGTTCTCGCTGGTGCTCGGCCGGCCGATCGCGTATGTCGGCATCACGCCCGAACAGGCCGAGCAGGGCATGAAGTCGCGCGGCATGCCGGACTGGCTGGTGGCGCATCTCGTCACCATCGCCAAGGTCGGCGCCGCCGGCGGCTTTTCGACCGAGAACACCAAGCTGATCGACGATCTGGTCGGGCGCGCGCCTATCACGACCAAACAATTCGTCGAAGATTTCAAGCCGCTGTTTGGCTGAGCGCTGAATGTGTGCCCTCTCCCTTGCGGGAGCGGGCAACGCGCGACTCCAAACAAGCATTGCCGGGTGAGGGTCGTGATCTCGACCCCTCACCCATTCTTTTTGTCGAACCGCTGAGCAGCCCTCTCCGGCAACGGGAGAGGGCACAATGACGGCGTTCTGCGCATCACACCAGCCCGCTCGCCCTCGCCTGATCGTGCGCCATCACCGCCCAGTCGTGCTCGCCCTCGCCGTGAGCGACAGCGCCGACCAGACGATCCCGCCAGACGTTACCGCTCGGCAACGGCACGCCGACCGCTTCGGCGGCGGCGAGCGCTAGGTTGGCGTCTTTCAGCCCGTTCATAGCGCGCTGGCCGGCCGGCAGATATTTTTGATCGGCGATGATCTTGCCGTAGCTCTTGTAGGCCGAGCAGTTGAACAGGCCTTCGGTCAGGACGCCGAAAAACACCTCGGGCGCCACGCCGTATTTGCGCACCAGCGCGAAGCCCTCGCCCAGCGCCTCGATGGCGCAGCCGAGCACGAAATTGTTGGCGATCTTGATGACGGCGGCGCCGGCCGGCTCGGGGCCGGCATCGACGACGCGCGGCGCAATGGCGGTGAACAACGGCCGGCAGCGGGCGACCGCGTCCGGCGGCCCGCCCACGACAGTGCCGGCCTGACCCGCTGCCACCACTTCGGGCCGGCCAAGCATCGGCGAGGCGATCAGAAACTGCCCGGCCTCGGCATGAATCTCCTTGAGCTTCTGGATGGCGCTGACGCTGTGCGTGCCGGCGCAGATGTGAATGCCGCCTTTCGGCAGCGAGTCTTTGAGGCCGCCCGGCTGGCCGACCACCTGGAGCACGGCGGCGTCATCGGACACCATGGTGAAAACCGCGTCGCCGAACTGCGCGGCCGCCTTGATCGAACTGACCGCCTTGGCGCCGGCATCGACCAGCGGCTTGGCCTTGCCCGCGTTGCGATTGTAGACGCCGACCTCGTGGCCGGCGTCGAGCAGGCGCCGCGTCATCACCTCGCCCATGCGGCCAAGCCCGATGAATCCGACTTTCATTGTGTGTCTCCTGACTGCTCCCCTCCCCCTTGCGGGGAGGGGTTGGGGGTGGGGGTCGTGAGGTTGGTGCTGTGCTTAGACGAGCGCCCGTCTACACTCTTGCGCAACCTCCCGACCCCCCCTCCCTACCCTCCCCCACAAGGGGGGAGGGAAAGAAGTGTTACACCAATTGCCCGCCCACCCAGTCGAGTTCGCGGCACACATAGTCGACGATGTCGCCGGTCTTGAGGCTGTCGGGCAGCATGTCCCAGGTATAGGTCTCGACTTCCAGATGCCGCGACAGCGGCTTCTGCTTGTGGAAGCGCAAGGCGTCTTCGATGGCGAATCGGGTGGTGCGAAACTGGCCGAGATCGTCGAGGAACACCGGCACGTGAATGTGCGTGCGCCATTCGCGCTGGCCGCCGGGATCCTTTTCGAACGCGGCGATGGCATCGTCGACATTGAGATAGCGGTTGATCTTGCCGTCGCGCTTTTCCATCGTCTGCGTGAGATAGATGGTCTTGGCGTATTTCTTGAGCGTATCGACCGCGCCTTGCGTCACTTCCGGAACATAGAGAGCGGCGGCCTCCTGCAGCTTGAAGATCGGGACACCGCCATCGACCAGCTTCTGCAGCGATTGGGTGATGTCCTCGTACTCGACCGCCTGATGACAGATATCGTAGACGATGCCGAGATGCCGGCGCAGGGCCGCGTTCGCCTCCGCGATCGGCAGGTGCGCAAGCTTGGCAAGCCTTTCCGCCGCCGCGCCCGAATAAAGGTGCTTGTTGAAATACTCGACGGTCTCGTCCGTGGTCTCGAGAAAGCAGAACGGCTCCGGCTCGAGCGCCAGCCGCACGGTGCATCCGGTCTTCGATTCGAGCGCGACCAGATGCGCGACGACGCGCAACACGTGGTCGGTATAGCTCGCGACCACGTCGCCGCCGGTCACCCGCGGCTTGAAGCCGAGCGGCGAGGTCTGGATCGATGGTGCGACGCCCTCCGGGCAGACATCGGCCAGGATATTGGCGACATTGATGGTGTATTGGGTGCGCTCCTCGCCGCGCCAATCCGGCTCGTAGACCTGCTCCTTCACCAGTTCGCCCTTGAAGTGGCCGTAGACGAAGGCATTGGCGGTGTAGATGTACATGTCGTTGTCGGCGAGAAACTTCTTGAGCTTGTCGCGCTCGGCGGAGCTCGCCGCCAGCGTCTGCGCCGTGTTCGCCGACAGGCGGATGCACACGCCGAACGACTTGTTGCCGGCGATCCGCGCTTTCACTTTCGGCAGATAGGTGACCAATGAATGGTACAGCGTCTCCCAGTCGTCGGCGGGATGGACGAGGGTCGAATATGTGAGGTGGCCGAGACCGTTGCCGAGATCCATTTGTTTGTTTCCTGTGTTCTTTAGTTCCGCAAGCTAGACAACCATTCCGTCATCCTGAGGTGCGAGCGAAGCGAGCCTCGAAGGATGCGGCCGAAGCGCTCGGGCGTCGCCCTTCGAGGCTCGTCGCTGCGCGCCGAGCGCCTCAGGGTGACGGGTAACATTGCCCGGCCTTCATTCCACTTGCTCTACCTTGCCGGAGCCGGCCGAGCGGATGATCGCTTCGGTCGCGGCGACGCCTTGGATCGCCTGATCGAGCGTGACCGGATAGGCCGAGCCGCCGGCAGCGGCCTTAGCGAAGGCTTCAAGCGCCGCGCGAGTGACATCGAGGCTTGCAGCTTCCCAGACTTTCGCCTCGCCCTTTACAGGCTGGAATTTGCAGGTGCCGAACAGGCGCGTCCGCCGTTCTTCGGATGAAGCACCGGCCACGTGCGTGAGGCCTTCCAGCCGCAGCCAACCCTTGGAGCCGTAGACCTGGAAGCTGAAGCCCGGCCCGGTCGTGGTCATGGTGCCAAGATAACCGGACGGGCCCTCCTTCATGCGCAGCAGAATGGAGGTGGTGTCGTCGGCGTCGATCGGCGCGGCCCGGCGGAACGTCTGCGCGAACACGTGATCGATCGGGCCGCACAGATCGATCATGCCGTCGATGGCGTGTACGCCCATCGGCATCAGGCCGCCGAGCGGCGTCTCGCTCTTGTCGGCGCGCCAATGCGATGGATTGATGAACAGCACATTCGGAAACGTCATGGTGGCTTCGACGTGCAGAATGGTGCCGAGCTCGCCGCCTCGGATCATGTCGCGCAGCTTTGTCATTTCCGGATGGAAGCGGCGGTTGTAGCCGACCGCGAGCGTCACCCCGGCTTTGCGCACGGCTGCGACCGCATCCTCCGCTTCGCGCTTGGTGAGCGTGAACGGCTTCTCGCAATAGACGTGCTTCTTGGCGGCAGCGGCCGCCATCACCTGCGTTGCGTGCATGGAATGCGGCGTCGCCAGCACCACCGCGTCGACGCCGGCGTGATGCAGCATGTTGTCGTAGCTCGCCGTCAGGTGAAGACCCTTTTGCTTGGCGAAGGCTTCGACCTCCGGGGTGATTGTACGCGTCGTGCCCGCCACGAACTGAATCGCGTCGCTGCTCTCAGCCGACTCCACCAGCGTCTTGCCCCACCAGCCAAGACCGACGATACCCGCTTTGATCATGCTTTATGCTCCGCGACATGTTCTCGATTGACGCCTTGCTGCGGCTAGCCGCGACTTCTTAGTCATCATCTCGGCCAAAAATCATTTTGGCCATGTCAGGACGGCGAGCGCGACGCAAGCGAGCATCCAGAACACGCAATATTCGATGCCGCCGATCAC
>DATMQV010000237.1:0-6438 GCA_035566615.1 Xanthobacteraceae bacterium | reverse complement strand
CGTCTGCCTCGCCCGGGCGCTCGCCGGCCAGTTCAAGCCGACCCAGCATCTCGGCTTCGAATTCGCCGCCTGGTACTGGCACTTCGTCGACGTGGTGTGGCTGTTCCTGTTCGCCTGCATCTATGTGTGGGGCTCCGGCGGCGTGCCGGAGTAACGCGCTACTTTTCACGAACGCGGTGCGGCGTGAAACGCTGCACCGCTGCCCGGGATCGTCGCAGACACGGCGTTTGGCACGATCCCGGGTCTGCGGCGGACCGCCGCCATAGCGGGCATGGACCCGCGCCAATATGTCAGGTGCGCTGTGGCGCGCCCGGGATGCGCACCCTGACAGGCGATATGAGAGTGACTGAACAGACGATCCAAACACTTTCCGGAGCCGCTCTTGCAGGGCTCGCCTGCGCCTGCCCGCGCTGCGGCAAGGGCAAGCTGTTCCAGGGATTTCTCACGCTGCGGCCGGGTTGCGACGTCTGCGGGCTCGATTACGGCTTCGCCGATGCCGGCGACGGGCCCGCGGTCTTCATCATGTTCTTCGCCGGTTTCATCGTGGTCGGCGCGGCTTTGGTGACCGAGATCGTCTACCGGCCGCCCTACTGGGTGCACGCCGCTTTGTGGCTGCCGCTGATCCTGATCGTGACACTCGGGCCGCTGCGGCCAATGAAAGGCCTCTTGATCGCGCTCCAGTTTCACCACAAGGCCGCCGAAGGACGGCTGACCGGACGCGAGCCTTGAGCACGCCGCCGCCGGTTTCAGCCCTCACTCCACCGAAGTCTCAGCCGCGCCGATTGCGGACGCTGATCGGCCTCTTCATCCCTGCGGTCATCGTCTTCGCCGTGCTGATCGCGCTCGGCACCTGGCAGCTTCAGCGCAAGGCCTGGAAGGAAGACCTGATCGCGACATTGACCGAGCGGCTCGCCGCGGCCCCGGGTCTATTACCGGCGCCCGCGACCTGGCCGAGGCTCGACCGCGATGACACCGAATATCGCCGCGTGACCTTCACCGCCACGTTCGACGAAAGCAAGGAGGCGCTGGTCTATGCCGCCGCCTCCGCGTTCCGGCCAGACGTTTCCGGCCTGGGCTATTGGGTGTTCACGCCGGCGCGGCTCGCCGCCGGCGGCGTGGTGATGGTCAATCGGGGCTTCGTGCCGCAGGACTTCGCCAATCCGGCCGCCCGCCCCGGCGGACATGTGAGCGGACCGGCCCAAATCACCGGAACGCTGCGCTGGCCGGACGCACGCTCCTGGTTCTCGCCCAGCGACGACCCGGAGCACAATCTCTGGTTCCTGCGCGACCCATCCTCCATAGCCGCCGCCAAAGGGCTGAACGAGGTCGCGCCCTTCTATGTCGAGCAGGAAGCGCCGGTGCCGCCCGGCGGCTGGCCGCAGCCGGGCAAGCTCGACGTGCGGCTACGCAACGAGCACCTGCAGTACGTGGTCACCTGGTACGGGCTGGCGCTCGTTCTGGTGGCCGTTTTCGCGGTCTGGGCGTTCAGAACCGGGCGCGACCCGCGCCGCGAGGATGGCGGGCAAGCGCATGACAGCGCGCCGCCTTCCTTGTGAAAGAGGCGGCTTTTCTATAAGTGTCAGGGTTAGTCCGGGACGGGCGACCCGTTGGCCGCCCGACGCGAATATCCTGGAAAATCAATGGTTTATTTCCCGGCGGCTTGGCGCCGGGGCTTGAGGGTTGTTGTTTTGCGCCACGTCTCCACCCGAGGGGAAGCCGCCGGCTTGGGCTTTGCCGAAGTGATGCTCGCGGGCCTCGCCCGCGACGGCGGCCTCTATGTGCCGGAGGCTTGGCCGATGCTCGACCGCACCACCATCGCGGGCTTCGCCGGCCGGCCCTATGCGGAGGTGGCGCTCGACGTGATCCGGCTGTTCACCGGTGATTCGATCGCCGCGGCCGATCTCGCCCGCATGGTGCGCGAGGCCTGCGGCACCTTTCGCCATCCCGCCGTGGTGCCGTTGAGCCAGCTCGGCACCAACACGTTCGCGCTCGAGCTTTTTCACGGCCCGACGCTCGCGTTCAAGGACGTGGCGATGCAGCTTCTGGCGCGACTGATGGACCACGCGCTGGCGGCGCGCGGCGAGCGCCGCACTATCGTGGTCGCGACCTCCGGCGACACCGGCGGCGCCGCGGTCGAGGCGTTCGGCGACCGCAACCAGGTCGATCTCATCGTGCTGTTCCCGAACGGCCGCGTCTCCGACGTGCAGCAGCGCATGATGACGACGGCGAACGCCGCCAACATCCATGCGCTCGCCATCGACGGTACCTTCGACGACTGCCAGGCGATCGTGAAGGGCATGTTCAACCATGCCGCCTTTCGCGACCGCGTTCGCCTCTCCGGCGTCAACTCGATCAACTGGGCGCGGATCGTGGCGCAGACGGTCTATTACTTCACCGCCGCGGTGTCGCTCGGCGCGCCGCGCCGCAGGATCGCGTTCACGGTGCCGACCGGGAATTTCGGCGACATTTATGCCGGCTATGTGGCGCAGCGCATGGGCCTGCCGATCGACCGGCTCCTGATCGCCACCAACGTCAACGACATTCTGGCGCGCACGCTTGCGACCGGCACTTACGAATTGCGCGCGGTGGTGCCGACGACCTCACCGTCGATGGACATCCAGGTCTCGTCGAATTTCGAGCGGCTCCTCTTCGACGCTTACAACCGCGATGCCGGCGCGGTGCGCGGGCTGATGGGATCGCTGACACAGTCGCGGCGTTTCACGCTGTCGGCGCACGCGCTGTCGCAGATCCGCGCCGTGTTCAGCGCCGACCGCGCCGACGAGGAAGAGGTATCGGCCACGATGCGCGCCGTACGGCGCGAGACCGGCAATTTCATTGATCCGCACACCGCGGTCGGCGTCGCGGTGGCGGAAAAGGAACAGCGCGATCCGGCGCTGCCGATGGTGGTGTTGTCCACCGCCCATCCGGCCAAATTTCCCCAAGCGGTCGAGGCGGCGACCGGGGCGCGCCCCGCTTTGCCCGAATGGCTTTCGGATCTCAATCAACGGCCGCAGCGCATGACCGCGCTGCCGGCGGATCAATCAGCGGTCGAGCAATTCGTCCTGTCGACGAGCCGTGCCGCGCAGGAAGGAGCGGCAGCATGAGCGTAGCGGTGACCACCTTGAAATCCGGCATCCAGGTCGTGACCGACACGATGCCGCATCTCGAGAGCGCTTCGCTTGGCGTGTGGGTCCATTCCGGCAGCCGCGACGAACGCAACGACGAGCATGGCATCTCGCATTTCCTCGAGCACATGGCGTTCAAGGGCACGCGGCGGCGGAGCGCGCGGCAGATCGCCGAGGAGATCGAGGCGGTGGGCGGCGATCTCAATGCCGCGACCAGCGTCGAGAACACGGCCTATTTTGCCCGCGTCTTGAAAGCCGACGTGCCGCTCGCGATCGACGTCTTGTCCGACATTCTGTCCGAGCCGGCGTTCGACCGCGAGGAGATGGTGCGCGAGCAAAACGTCATCGTCCAGGAAATCGGCGCGGTCGCCGACACGCCGGACGACCTGGTGTTCGAGCATCTCAATGTCGTCGCCTTTCCGGATCAGCCGCTCGGCCGCTCGATCCTGGGCACGCCAAAAACTGTGCGCTCGTTCGACGGCACGGGGCTTCGCGACTATCTCGGGCGCCACTATCGCGGGCCAGACATGGTGATCGCCGCCGCCGGCGCGGTGAACCACGAGGCGGTGGTCGCCGAGGTGGAGAAGCGCTTCGCCGGCTTCAACGGGCCATCGAGCCCGGCGCCGGAGCCGGCGCACTTCGGCGGCGGCACGCATGTGGAGAAGCGCGAGCTCGAACAGGTCCACATTGCGCTGGCGCTGCCGGGCGTGGCGCAGAACGATCCCTCGCTCTACAGCCTGCAGATGTTCAACAACGTGCTCGGCGGCGGCATGTCATCGCGGCTGTTTCAGGAAGCGCGCGAGAAGCGCGGGCTTTGCTACTCGATCTATTCCTACCACGCCGCCTATTCGGACGTCGGCATGTTCGCGCTTTATGCCGGCACCGACGCCGCCGACGCCGCCGACCTGATGCGGCTTGCGGTCGACGAAATCGCCAACGCGGCGGAGACCATCTCGGAAGCCGAGATCGCCCGCGCCAAGGCGCAGATGAAAGCCGGTCTGCTGATGGCGCTGGAAAGCTCGGGCGAGCGGGTCGGACAATTGGCGCGGCACATGCTGGCCTGGGGACGGCCCATCCCGCTCAGCGAATTGGTCGAGAAGGTCGAGGCGGTGACGGTGGAGAGCGCGCGCGCCGCCGGCAGCGCCTTGATCCGCCGCGGCAAGCCGGCGATCGCCGTGCTCGGGCTCGGATCGGGACTTGAAAGCGCCGCCGCCATTGCGGAGACTTTGAACCGCCAAGCCGCATGAGGGGGGTATTGATCCGACGTCCGCTCGTCCCCGCGAAGGCGGGGACCCAGCTTCCCGCACTTGCTAGATTCCCGCTTTCGCGGGAATGAGCGGAGGGTGTTTCGGCCGCTGAGCACGTTCGATGGCGTTTTTCCGCACCATCAACTTCGCCGATCCGTTGCCTTCGGTCGTGGGCGAGGGCGTGATCCTGCGCACGCCGCAGGCGACCGACCACGCCGAATGGGCGGCTTTGCGCGAGCACAGCCGCGAATTTCTCACGCCCTGGGAGCCGACCTGGCCGGCCGATGATCTAAGCCGCAGCGCCTTCCGCCGCCGCATCCGGCGCTATGCCGAAGACCTGCGCACCGACCAGAGCTACGCCTTTCTGATCTTCCGCAGCACCGACGGCAGGCTCGTGGGCGGGCTAACGCTGGCCAATGTCCGACGCGGCGTCGCGCAGGCCGGCAGCCTCGGTTACTGGATGGGGCTTCCTCACGTCCGGCAGGGCTACATGACGGCGGCGGTGCGTGCGGTGATCCCGTTCGCCTTCGGCACCCTGCGGCTGCACCGGCTGGAAGCGGCCTGCATCCCGACCAACACCGCTTCGATCCGGCTTCTGGAAAATACCGGCTTCGTGCGCGAGGGTTATGCGCGCGAATATCTCTGCATCAACGGCATCTGGCAGGACCATCTGCTCTACGGACGCTTGAAGGATTCGAAGGGTTAGCGGAGAGGCGCATGTCACCGGCGGTGTCTCCAACAACGCTTGCCGTCACTTCAGCCTTCAGCCGTTTGGTTTGGCGCCTCGCCGCTTTAACCACGCGCCATTTGCCGCCTTGGGATGGCCACGGTTCCCTTGATATAACAAAGGCATCGGGGACATCCTGGACGAGCGGCGGCGTCATGCCGGTTACCGGTGAGCGACTAGAAAGGTACCGCTGCGCGCTCTTTGCGCCCGCGCTTTGGTTCGCGGTGTTCGTGAGTTGCGCGGCGACAAGTGCGCCCAGTGCAGCGACGCCGGATGCGCAGCACGGCACGGCCGGCTCGGTCCCCGTGAACAATTCCTCAAACTCCTCCTCTACCAAGGTCGCGCAAACCGCCCCCGGCGTGCCGGCCGACGTCAATTGCCCCGGGGTCGAAGTCCGCCGCGGCGCGGCGACCCTCACCGTCGGACCAACCGGCGAAAGAACGGCGATGACGCTGAAGTACCAGGTGAGCTTCGTGCGTCTGGCGCGCGAATGCTCCACGGTCGAAGGCAACATGGTGATGAAGGTCGGCGTGGAGGGACGCATCGTGCTCGGACCGGCCGGCAGCCCGGGCCAAGTCAGCGTGCCGTTGCGCTTTGCGGTAGTGCAGGAAACACCGTCGTCGGGGATGCGGCCGATCGCGACCAAGTTCATCATGGTCCCGGTCGACGTCGGTGCCACCGGCAACACGCCGTTCGTTTATGTGGAAGAGGCGCTGAGCTTCCCGATCCCAACGCCGGCCACAGCGCTCGATGAGTATCTCGTCTATGTCGGCTTCGATCCGGTCTCGGCCGAGGCGCAATCCAAGGCGCCGAAAGCGCGGCCGCCGAAGGACAAGCCGAAGGCCACCTCCAAATCCAAGCCGAACTCGCAGCCGAGTGCCGGCGGCAATTGAAGCCGCGGATCTACCTTCCCCTCACCCGATTGCGATTGCCAAAATGCTAAGCCGCCCTCTCCCGCAAGGTTCTCGGAGAGGAGTTTCCTAGAGATGGAAGTTGATTGCCAGTCGTTCATAACCTGTTGATTTTGCTTGTGTCGACTTGGACTGCGTAGCACGTTCGCTCCCGCTGTTTCATTTCTGCTGCTACCTATGTGATGTAAAGGTAGCAGGGCGCTGGGAGCCTCGTTCCATGCCGCGCGTGAAGTTGACCAAGACGGTCATCGACGCACTGCCGACTCCGCCATCCGACATAGTCTACTGGGATGCCGCGCTCCCTGGGTTTGGCGTAAAGGTTACGCCGAAAGGTCGCAAGGTATTCATAGTTCTGTATCGCACTGGCGGCGCCGGCTCAAAGCTGCGCAAGTACACCATCGGCCCATACGGGCAGGTGACCGTACACC
>DATMQV010000236.1:0-2012 GCA_035566615.1 Xanthobacteraceae bacterium | reverse complement strand
CAGCCAATCGAAAGTGCGGACGATGACCGTTTACGAAACGTGGGACGCCGAGCGAGGCGCCGAGATCATAGCCGGGCACGCGCAGGTCGAAGGTGCCACACTGGTCATCCTTCACGCCATTCAGGAAACCTTCGGCTATGTGCCGGAGCCGGCGATACCCATGATTGCATCTGCGCTGAATCTGTCCCGCGCCGAAGTTCATGGCGTATTCACTTTCTATCACGACTTCCGCCGCAAGCCGGCAGGCCGGCACGTTTTGAAGCTGTGCCGCGCCGAAGCCTGCCAGGCTGCCGGCGGCGACGTGCTCGCCGCGCGCGCCGAAGCCAGACTAGGCATAGCGCTGGGCAATACCACGCCTGATGAGCGCGTCACCCTGGAGCCCATCTATTGCCTTGGCCTGTGCGCCACCGCGCCATCAGCGATGCTCGATGGCCGCGTGGTGGGAAGGCTCGATGAGGCGCGCATCGACGCGCTGGTCGCGGAGGCGCAACGATGAGCTTGCGCGTATTCGTTCCCCGCGACGCAGCGGCAGTCGCGGTCGGCGCCGACGATATCGCCTCGAAGCTGGAGCAGGCCGCTGCGAGGCGCGGCATCGCAATCGATATTGTCCGGACGGGGTCGCGCGGCCTCTATTGGCTGGAGCCGATGATCGAGGTCGCGACGGGGCAAGGCCGCGTCGCCTTTGGTCCCGTAAGCGAACGCGACGTTGCATCGGTGATCGACGCAATACTCGCCGGCGGGCCGCACGCTCTGCGTCTCGGTATTGCCGAAGAGATCCCGTGGCTGAAACGACAGACCCGCCTGACGTTCGCGCGCTGCGGCCTGGTCGATCCGCGTTCGCTTGCGGACTACGGCACCCATGGCGGTTACAAGGGCCTGGAGCGCGCGCTGGCATTGACCTCCGACGACATTCTCGCCGATGTCACGGCTTCGGGCCTCCGCGGCCGTGGCGGCGCAGGTTTTCCGACCGGCATCAAGTGGAAGACCGTGGCCCAGACCGCCGCCGACCGTAAATACGTCGTCTGCAACGCCGATGAGGGCGACAGCGGCACGTTCGCCGACCGCATGATCATGGAAGGCGATCCGTTCGTGGTGATCGAGGGCATGACCATTGCGGGCGTCGCGGTGGGCGCCACAAAGGGCTACATCTACATCCGCTCCGAGTATCCGCACGCAGTCGAAGCCATGAACGCAGCCATCGCTGCAGCCAGGCGCGCCGGATTTCTCGGCTCACGCGTCGGCGGCTCCTCGCACGGCTTCGATCTCGAAGTTCGGGTCGGCGCCGGCGCCTACGTCTGTGGCGAAGAGACCTCGTTGCTTGAAAGTCTCGAGGGCCGTCGCGGCATCGTCCGCGCCAAGCCACCTTTGCCCGCTCACAAGGGCCTGTTCGGCAAGCCAACCGTGATCAACAACGTGCTGTCGTTTGCGGCGATCCCCTTCATCCTCGCCGGCGGCGCAAAGGCGTACGCCGATTTCGGCATGGGCCGCTCGCGTGGCACGATGCCGATCCAGCTCGCCGGCAACGTGAAATATGGCGGGCTGTTCGAAACTGCCTTCGGCATGACGCTCGGCGAACTGGTCGACGATGTCGGCGGCGGCACCTTTACCGGACGCGACGTGCGCGCCGTCCAGGTCGGCGGCCCGCTCGGCGCCTATTTTCCGCGTGCCCTGTTCGACACGCCCTTCGACTATGAGGCCTTCGCGGCGCGCGACGGCCTGATCGGTCACGGCGGCATCGTGGTGTTCGACGATACCGTCGATATGTCGAAGCAGGCGCGCTTTGCAATGGAGTTTTGCGCGATCGAATCCTGCCGCAAGTGCACTCCCTGCAGGATCGGTTCCACTCGCGGCGCCGAGACGATCGACAAGATTCGCGCCGGCGAACGCGTAAGCGAAAATATCGCCGTCATAGAAGACCTCTGCAACACCATGAAATTCGGCTCGCTATGCGCACTGGGTGGCTTCACGCCCTACCCCGTAATGAGTGCCCTGAAGCACTTCCGGGAAGATTT
>DATMQV010000235.1:0-3348 GCA_035566615.1 Xanthobacteraceae bacterium | reverse complement strand
CTGCTGGCGCGTTGCGGCGGCGTGACTCTGCCGCCGCCTGGCGGCGACGTGATCGGAAGGCGGCGTCTTGATACCCACGTTCTCGCCTTTGAACAGCTCGGTGCAACCGTGACGGCGTCCGACCGGCTCGAATTCCGCAGCTCCAGCCTCAAAGCTGCGGATGTTTTTCTCGATGAGCCGAGCGTGACGGCAACCGAGAACGCGCTGATGGCGGCGGTTGCGGCCCCCGGCACCACTCAGCTGCGCAACGCGGCTTCCGAGCCGCACGTGCAGGATCTGGCGCATTTCCTGGTCGCGCTGGGCGCCCGCATCGAAGGCATCGGCACCAACGCGATGGTCGTCCACGGCCCGGCAACCCTTGGTGCCGCAAGCCACGCGATCGGGCCGGATCACATCGAGGTCGGTTCCCTGATGGGCCTTGCCGCGGTAACCCGCTCGCCGCTGCGCATCGCGCGCGCCGGCGTCGAACATTTGCGCTCGATCAGGATGGGTTTTGAACGGCTCGGCATCATCTCCGAGGTGGAAGGCGCGGACCTCGTCGTGCCCGGCCGACAAACGCTCAAAATCCAGGACGATTTTGGCGGTCACGTCCCCAAACTGGAGGACCAGCCTTGGCCGGCTTTCCCGGCCGATCTGATGTCGATCGCCATCGTCACGGCAACTCAGTGCGACGGCGTGATCCTGATGTTCGAGAAGATGTTCGAATCCCGAATGTTCTTCGTCGACAAGTTGATCGCGATGGGCGGACGGATCGTCTTGTGCGACCCGCACCGGGCGATCGTGGCCGGACCAAGCCGGCTCAAGGGCGCATTGATGTCCTCGCCCGATATTCGGGCCGGCATGGCCATGCTGCTTGCCGCGGCGTGCGCGGAGGGTGTCAGCACGATCAACAACGCCGATCAGATCGAGCGCGGTTATGAGCGGATCGACGAGCGCCTCAACGCGCTTGGCGCCAAAATCACCCGCGTGCCGGCGCGAGGTGGCTAGGGCGTGTACCCAGGCGGCGGCGCGGCCCGGCCGCGCACTGATTTTTATTCCTGAAAATCTCACAATATTTCGCGCGTGCTTGTGTCTTGCGTTCTCGCCAAACGGCGCGCAAGACTATGTGTCGCCATGACCGTGCTTGAAATCAAACCCGATGTCGACCGCGACAGCGTGCTGGCCGGAGCACAGTTCGCCGACGCCTTCCGCGTCACCGTCACTGATGCCTCGCTCGATGCACGCACCGCAGCCGTACGGATGTTTTCGCGCAATCCGCGCTGGGTTCAGACGCTGCTGGATTTGCGGAACATGCTCGTCGCGCCGTTCGGCCTGAAGACGTCCGGAGCGGGTGATGCAAGCACGCAAGGGATGATCGGACTGTTTCCCGTGCTCAGCGAGACGCCGCAACGGCTGGTCGCCGGTTTCGACGATCATCACCTCGATTTCCGCGTCGTTGTGGACGTCTCACCCGTAAAGGGGGGCCGGGAGGTGACGGCAACGACCCTTGTTCTGACCCATAACTGGGTCGGGCGTGCCTACCTCACGATCATCCTGCCCTTTCACCGCCAGATCGCCAAAACCATCATCGGGCAGGTCTGCGAGCCCTCGTCCCGATAATGGCCGCGCCGCCCGGCCATACGATGGCGGCCATTGAAGAAGCGGCGGCGGAGATTTAGGCTTGGGAAAATTGCGGACCTGGTCCGCAAACCAAATCAAGGGACCGACGATGGCCGATGAAACCGCAACGCTCGCTGCCTATGTCGCCGATCTCCGCTACGAGGATATCCCCGAGGAAGTTCGCGCGCGCGCCAAGGTCTTGACGCTCGACTTCCTGGGCAGCGCGATACGGGCGCGGCGCGACGCCGAATCCACGCCCTCGCTGCTCAAGACGCTTGAAACGCTGGCGCTCGATGGCCACGGCGAATCCACCGTGTTCGGCGATGCCAAGACCTGGTCGCCGGCGGTCGCCGCGCTGCTCAACGGCGCGCTCGGTCATTCGCTTGATTTTGACGATACCCACGCCGATTCCTCGCTGCATGCCAGTGCGCCGGTGGTTCCGGCGGCTTTCGCCGTCGGCGAACTGGTCGGTGCCTCGGGCCGCGATGTGCTGACGGCCATCGTCGCCGGTTACGAGGTGTGCTGCCGGCTCGGCAACGCGCTCGATCCAACCTCGCACTATGCCCGCGGTTTCCATCCGACCGCCACCGCCGGTACCTATGGTGCTGCTGCCGCGGCGGGAAAGCTTTTCGGTTTGTCGAAGGAACAGCTTGTCGCGGCGTTCGGGGTCTCGGGCAGCCAGGCCGCGGGCTCGCTGCAGTTTCTAGTCAATGGCGCCTGGAACAAGCGCTATCAGGTCGGCGCAGCCGCAATGAACGGCGTGATCGCAGCGACGCTGGCACGCAACGATTTCGTCGGCTCAACGCAATCGGTCGAGGGAAAGCATGGCCTGTTGGTCGGGTACACCGACAACGCCCGTCCGGACAAGGCCACCGCAGGCCTCGGCAAGGTCTACGAGACCCTGAAGATCGGCGTAAAGCCCTACCCGAGTTGCCGCTATACCCATGCGGCGCTCGATGCGCTGATCGCGATGCGGCGCGAGCATAATCTGACGCCGGACCAGATCAGGCGGGTCGAGATCGGGCTGCACCGCAACGGCATCACGCTCACCGGCGACGCCGCTACCAAGCGCCACCCGACCTCCGTCGTCGGTGGCCAGTTCTCGATGTTCTTCACCGGCGCCGTTGCGCTCGATCAGGGCCGTTTCGGCTGGGACGACTATGACAGGCTCGGCGATGCGGCCGTCGACGCGCTGGCGGACAAGTTCGACGTGGTGCAGGACGACCGGCTCGAAATTGGCCGAAGCCACCCTTTCGGTGCGCGCGTCAGCATCACCACCGACGACGGCGTGCATGAGCGAATTCATGACGATCCCTCCGGTGAGCCGAGCTCCTTCCCGGACGCCCAGGCGATGGCGCAGAAGTTTCTGACCCTCGCCCGACCCGTTCTCAACGGGCGGGCCGATCAATTGGCCGATGCGATCCTCTCGCTGGAGAGATTTGATCGCGTCGAAAAGGCGACCCGGCTGGGACGCCAGTAAACATCACGCTGAAGCATGATGAGATCAGGTCGAGCTGGAGCCACGGGGAAGCGCGCTCCCTCTCCCTTGGGAGAGGGTTGGGGTGAGGGGGTGCGGTCTCTCATTAGGGCTCTGGCCCCTCACCCGGATTGCTTTGCAATCCGACCTCTCCCCGCCGGGGAGAGGTGAACAGAGCCTGCCGACGAAACGATTCGACCAATATTTCATCCCGCTCTATAGCGTTTTCAAGCGAAGTGCGTAGCGGTTCGCGTAAAGAAAACGCGTCAAAA
>DATMQV010000234.1:0-2580 GCA_035566615.1 Xanthobacteraceae bacterium | reverse complement strand
CGGTGCGGCTGCGCCCGCGTGCTTTTTGCAAATCGAGAACACATACATGTTCAGGAAGGTCTGTGGGTTGGCGGCCTCGAAAGCCTCCCACGCGTCAAGATCGGTGAGCGCATCCGCGCCCGGGTTCTGTTGGCGAAACTGTTCGATGATTTTCGGGTCGAGCTCAAAGCCGAGAAACGCAAGGCCCTGCTCGTCCAGGAACGATTGCATGGCGGGGATCGTCAGCCTGTGCTCCATGACGTTGAAGAACATGTCGCGGCAGCCGCTCGTGCTGTAGAAATCGATCGTTTGGACCAGCGATTTCCAGCGCGGCTCGTCCTTCTCGCGGATGATTGTCTGCCGCAAGGCCCGAATGCCTTCGACAGTCGGCTGGTAACCGCGCTCGGCCACAATGACGCGCGCTTCGACGATTCCACGTCGCGCGATCTCGCTGTAGAGGCCGACGCGCATGGTGCCGTTTGGCGCCAGCAATGAAAGCAGCACCCGCCACCCCGCCTTGGGGTCGGCGAGGTGATGCAACACGCCGACCGTTTCTATGCGATCGAAGGTGCGGTCGAGCGTCGACAAGTTGAGGATGTCGGCCTGAGCGTATTCGATATTGCGCAAGCCTTCCTCGCGCGTCTTTCTGCGCGCGTAGGCTAGGCTCACGCGGCTGAGATCGATGGCGAGGACGGATGCCTCGGGTGATTTCTGCGCGATGTCGAAGGGATGTTCGCCGGTGCCGCACCCGGCAATGAGAATGCTCGGGCCGGCATGAGGCCGGTCCGCGCTTGCATTCGGACGACCGAGTACGCTCAGCGGATTGATCGTCCAGCGCGGATAGGGATTTTCCTCGTATTGCCGCATGACCTCGACCGAGGTGCTGTTGTCGACTGCCGTGAGCGCAGGTATTGCAGCGCGATCTTCGATCTCTTCCAGCGGCTCCTTGACTTGCTGTCGCAGCAGTCCGGCCGCGTAATCCGGCCATTTTAAGCTCAGCAGTGCCTCCGCCTTGGGGACGGCGTGGAGCGGGAAATAGGCGCCGACCGCTGCGACGAGGCCGATCGGAGCGTCCGCCCCATGGCCCAGCTTCTGCTGCAAGAGTGTACGCAAAGGCTCGGCGCGGCTCGTTTCTTCCGCGGTTTGTCCAAAGACGTATTCGTTGAGGAAGCACTGTTCGGCGAGCGCGCAAAAGAGGCCGAGCACGTCGTTCGGCAGAGCGACGGAGCCTGCAGCGCCATAGTCGGCAAGGCGCAGCAAGGCCTGCCGCAACCCGGTCAGGAACGCTTCAAGCGGGACGCCTCGAATAATCGTCGAGCCCAGCGCGCATCGGAGAAAAGTATTCTCGGCGATGGCTGCGATCTCGCCGGCGCCGAACACGCTGCCATTCCTAGCCGGCAGGCTGGACCGGTCCTCCATGCGGCTGAGACATTGGATGATCGTCGCATCTTGCAGCAGAAACGGTTCAGGACCTTTGCCGCTCAAGCCGAGCGCGAGCGCCTTGCGATAATGGCGGGCCGCGTCGGTACGCTGACCCAATGCCTGGTAGGAGGCGGCGAGATTGTATTGGCACGCGGCATCCAATTCGTTCGCAGCGACGGCCTTCGCCAGCGTCTTGGCGGCCAGCCGGTGATTGCCGGATGCCTGATACAACAGGCCCACGATGTTCAGCGCGGTCGGCTGCCGCGCGTCGAGCGCAAGGATTTGCTTGCACAGAACTTCCGCGTCGATCGCGCGGCCTTCCTGAAAGGCAAGCGTGGCTCTGGCCGCAAGCTCTGTCAGGTTCGCCGCCGGTTCAGGCTTGCCGCGCGCCAATGCGGCCCGGCGATCTCTTCGGCTCATGCTGCATCACCCAGAGCCGGATGACTTTTCTTCGAATCGTCATCCCGCTTTAGCCTTTTGTTTGAGCATAATCTTTTCGGGAAACCGGCTTCCACTTTTCCGGATCATGCTCCGATGCCGAAATCATACTTCAACCGGCATTGTAGGCAGGAACGCCGCGAAAGTCGCATGTCGATGGCGCGCAGGGCAGGTATGAGGGAGGCGGATGTGCGGCGGCCGCGACGCTCACCAAAAATCGAGCGTCGGCCAAATCGTCTTCTCGTGCGGCATGAGCGACGCGAGCTTGCCGACGTGCAGAACGACCGGGGAAAGCCCGTCGCTGTGGCGCAGCGCGAAGATATGGCCGATGAACAGCGAATGATCGCCGCACTCGTGCCGCGCGGTCACTTTGGCGGCAATCGACGAGATCGCGTGCGCGAACAGGGGCGTGTCGCCGGCATATTCGTATTTCGGATCGATTCCTTCGACCGGCCGGCCGGCGAAATGACCGATCAGGGCTTCCTGCCCACGGGCGAGAATGTTGACGCCGAAATGCCCGGACTCCAGCAGGAACGCGTGCATGCGGGCTTTCTTGCCGACCGACACGACGCACAATGGCGGCTCGAGCGAGCCGGACATGAACGCATTCGCGGTCATGCCGCGGATTTCGCCGCGCACCTGTGTGGTGATGACCGTTACGCCGGTAACGAACGAGGCCATGACGCGGCGGAAGACGGGTTCCGTGACGGCGCCGTCCGCAGCGGCGTGGGATGCTGCAAG
>DATMQV010000233.1:0-4213 GCA_035566615.1 Xanthobacteraceae bacterium | reverse complement strand
GCGGTCAATCTCAATCCGACCTGGACCGTGCCGCTGTCCATTACGAAGAATGAGATCATCCGGCACATGCGCCGAGATCCGAGCTACTTGAGCCGGATGCACATGCGCGTACTGGGAGCGCGTGATGAGGAGATCAGTCCGCAATCGGTCGATTGGTCGTCCGACCGCTCGCCGAACTTCACCATCCGACAGGACTCCGGCGGCTTCAACGCGCTCGGCAACGTCAAGATCGACATGCCGAATCCGTATTCGGTGTACATGCACGACACGACGTCGAGAAATTTGTTCGCAGACGATTATCGTTTCGACTCGCATGGCTGCACGCGGGTCGACAATGTCCGCGATCTCGCCGCCTGGGTGTTGCAAGACACGCCGGGCTGGAGTCGCGCCGCGATCGACGCGGGGATCGCCGCCGGCCATCTCAAGGTCATCAACCTGCCGCATCGGATACCGGTCGCCTGGGTCTATGTCACCGGCTGGGTGACGCGCGACGGCACGGTCAATTTCCGCGAGGACGTCTATAAGCACGACGATACGCTGGACCGCGATTCGCTGGCCGACGTCGCCGCCGGCGGCTTCGTCGCGCCGGTCAAGGCGGCGGCGCCGTCGCCGCCGCGCGAAGTCAAGCAGATATCGAATCTCGACAGCCGCTGAGCGCCAATTTTTTGGTGGAGCATGATCTTTTCGGAAAACCGGCTTCCGCTTTTCCGGATCATGCTCTAAATCCGCGAGCGGTCCCAGGCTGTCGCGACGATCGCTGCCATGACCACCTGCACCGCGACAATGGCGGCGACGCAGCCGGTCCAGCCGGCCGCGTTCCAGACGAAGCCGATCAAAAACGCGCCGGCGCTGCCGCCGACATAGAAAGACGAGGCATAGAGACCGGCCGCCGACGAGCGTCCTTCCTTGGCCGTGGTGATCACGTAGCCGGTCGATATCGCCTGGCACAGCATCCCACAGGCGGCGCAGATCGTGAGTCCCACGATGATCGCGGGTACCGGCGGCGCCAGCAGCAGTAGGGCACCGGCGATCCATAGCGCGATGACGCCGAGCACGAAGCGGCGGCGGCCAAACAAGACGACGGCACGCCCGACCCAAGGCACCGTGAAGCTTCCGGCGAGATAGGTGGCGAATAGCGCGCCCAGCAGCGTCGGCGTGAAGAAATAGGGAGCCGCCGCTAAGTGAAAGCTCACATACGTGAAGGTAGCGATGAAGTTGAACAATACGCCGAACCCGACCGCGTAGATCGCGAGCAGTCGCGGATTGCGCAGATGCGCGATCATTTGCTTGGCGGAAGCGGCGAAGCCGCCCGAGCGCACGAAACGGCGCTCGCGCGGCAGCGCGATGGTCACGATGATCGCGCCGGCAAGCGTTATCAGCGCAACCGCCCCGAACGATGCGCGCCAGCCAAGCAGATCGGCCACCGCGCCGGTGGCGAAACGGCCGCAGAAACCGCCCACGCTCGAACCGGAAACAAACAACCCGGTGATGCGCGCAACGTCCGCCGGCGGCCATTCGTCGCCCACATAGGCCACCGCCACGGTGAAGATCGGCGGCAGCAGCAGCCCTTGCACGAAGCGCAGCACGACGAGCTGCGGCACGGTCCAAGCCCAGGCCATCATCAGCGTCGGAATGACGATGACAAACGCCGCCGCCGTGATCAGGCGCTTGCGGCCGATAACGTCGGCGAGCGCGCCGGTGAAGGGGGCGGTCAGCGCAATGGCCGCGGACGAGGCGGTGATCAGCGCGCTGATCTCGCCCGCACCGACGCCGAATTCGTGCGACAGCTCCGGCAAGAGCGCCTGAGGCGAATAGAGATTAACGAAAGCGGTAAAGCCCGCAGTGGCAATCGCAAGCGGGCGAAAATCGACAGCCATGCCGCATTATGGGGGAGGCAGCGCGGGAAAGCATCCCTGGCGCCCGAATGCGGCGCCGACACAGATGCATGGCGCATGGCTTTCCCGGCCTATATAGAGCCTGCACGCTCACACCGGCTCAATCCCACATGGCCCCTCCGCTCCTTCAGCTCAAAGATATCGCATTGACCTTCGGCGGCACCGCTCTGCTCACGGGGGCCGAGCTCTCGGTGTCTCCAGGCGAACGCGTGACGCTGGTCGGGCGTAACGGTTCGGGGAAGTCGACACTCCTGAAGATCGCGGCCGGCCTGGTCGAACCGGATCGCGGCTCGGTGTTTGTGCAACCGGGCGCGCTGGTGCGTTACCTGCCGCAAGAGCCGGATTTCTCCGGCTTTGCCTCGACGCTGGCCTGCGTCGAGGCCGGACTGCGGGCCACCGACGATGTGCATGCCGCCCTCTACCTGCTCGAGCAACTCGGCCTTACCGGACACGAAGATCCGGCGCGGCTTTCGGGCGGCGAGGCGCGCCGCGTTGCGCTTGCCCGCGTGCTGGCGCCGGCCCCCGATATTCTGCTGCTCGACGAGCCGACCAATCATCTCGATCTGACGACCATCGAATGGCTGGAACGCGACCTCGACGCGCGCCGCTCGGCGATGGTCATCATCAGCCACGACCGGCGGTTTCTCTCGACCTTGTCGCGCAGCACAGTGTGGCTCGATCGCGGCGAGACGCGCCGGCTCGAACGCGGGTTCGCGCACTTCGAAGAGTGGCGCGATGCGGTACTGGCGGAGGAGGAACGCGACCAGCACAAGCTCGACCGCAAGATTGTCGCCGAGGAACATTGGCTGCGCTACGGCGTCAGCGGCCGGCGCAAACGCAACATGCGCCGCGTCGGTCAGTTGCAAACGCTGCGCGAGCAGCGGCGCACCTATCGCGCTACGGCGGGCGACGTCGCCATCACCGCGGGCTCCGCAGCACCGTCCGGCGCGCGCGTCATCGAAGCTACCGGTGTCAGCAAGAGCTATGGCGATCGCGCCATCGTTGCCGATTTTTCAACCCGCATTCAACGCGGCGACCGGCTCGGCATCGTCGGGCCGAACGGCAGCGGCAAGACCACGCTGATCAGCCTGCTCACCGGCATGCTTGCGCCGGATACCGGATCGGTGCGTCTTGGATCGTCGCTTGCAATCGCGACGCTCGATCAGCAGCGCGACAGCCTTGATCCGAATATCTCGGTTGCGCAGACGCTGACCGGAGGCCGCGGCGACACCGTCATGGTCAGTGGGCAAGCCAAGCATGTCGTCAGCTATATGAAAGACTTTTTGTTCACCGGCGAGCAAGCCGGCACGCCGGTCGGCAAGCTGTCCGGTGGCGAACGCGGGCGGCTTATGCTGGCGCAGGCTCTGGCCAAGCCGTCAAACCTGTTGGTGCTCGACGAGCCGACCAACGACCTCGATATGGAAACGCTAGACGTGTTGGAAGAGACCCTTGCCGATTATCCGGGGACGGTCCTTCTGATCAGCCACGATCGCGATTTCCTGGACCGGCTGGTCGCCGGCGTCATCGTGCCGGAGGGAGGGGGGAAGTGGGTCGAATATGCCGGCGGCTACAGCGATATGCTGGCGCAGCGCGGTGCGGACCTGACCCGGCAGAGGCCGAAGCGGGAAGGGCGGGAGGCGCGCGAAACCGCGAAGCCAGGGCCTTCCGTCGTTGCGGAGCCGCCGGCCAGGCGGCGCTTGACCTTCAAAGACAAGCACGCGCTTGAGACGTTGCCGAAGACCATCGCAGCGCTGCAAGAGGATATGCGCAAGCTGCAGATGAAGCTCGACGATCCGCAATTTTACGCGCGCGATCGCGCCGGCTTCGAGAAAATCTCCGCCGCGCTTGGCGAATTGCAGCAGCAGATTGCCGCGCTAGAGGAACAGTGGCTGGAGCTGGAAATCTTGCGCGAGGAATTGGCCGGGAGCTAAAGACTTGCGCTTAGAGAGCGATGATATTGATCGAATCAAGATCGTCATTGCGACGAGCGAGAGCTGCGAAGCAATCCAGTCCTTCTCTCGGTAGTGTACTAATTTGGCTCTGGCGGTTCGTACCAGACCGTCACAACGATACACGGATAGGTACCATCGTCGGTTTTCCCGGCTGTCGCCGTAACTAATGTTTCCGTCTTCACGATGGTTGCTGAGCCGATATGGTCCAACCAAGCATTGATTTGTTCTTCGACAATGCTCGGCTTCGCATCCATAAACATTTTGACTTTCATCGGCCGGGGCATGTCACTTACTCGTTCGTTGCAC
Organism: Xanthobacteraceae bacterium; assembly: GCA_035566615.1. Lineage (GTDB taxonomy): Bacteria > Pseudomonadota > Alphaproteobacteria > Rhizobiales > Xanthobacteraceae > BOG-931. The sequence goes on along the minus strand of DATMQV010000233.1, from coordinate 60 downwards.
CGATTTCTTCAGACTATGCGGCAGGCTTGCGCTTGTGAATTTCTTTCACGTCGCTGAAGG
>DATMQV010000232.1:0-20599 GCA_035566615.1 Xanthobacteraceae bacterium | reverse complement strand
CACGTTATATCTCGCACGAGGATGCCGCGGCGATCCCGCCGCTACAGGTCGCGATCAACGCTTTTTCCGGCGTGCCGAGCATCGGCGAGCTTGGACTGCTGAAATGGCGTCCGGGCGGCGGCAATATCTGGTTTTTGCCGGGAACGCCGATGGACGGCCGCGTCGCCAACGAGTTCCAGCGGCTATGCCGCAAGATCTATGAGCAGTTCGGGCACGACTACACCGTGATGAATGTCTGCAGCGCGCGCTTCGCCCGCGGGCTGCATGTCATCACATTCAACCGCGAGGATGCCGACGAGCGCGCCCGCGCCGATGCCTGCTACCGGACAATGTCGGAAGAAGTCGGCGCCCGCGGCGTGTTCGTCGGCCGTGCGCCGGTGGACTATCACGACTTCCACATGCGCCAGGCAATGCCGGCGTTCCGCGATGCCTGCACCGGCATCAAAGCCGCGCTTGATCCAAACGGCGCGATCGCACCCGGCCGTTACGGCATCGCGAGCAAGGCCGCGCAGTGATGCGGCCGGCCGGCTATTTCATGTAATTGATGACGAAGAGGTTCGGATCGGGCTTTTTCATCGAGTCCAGATTGTAGACCGCAACCGTGGTGTCGAGCCCCTGCGGATCGGTCACCGTCCACTGCTTGAGCTGCAGGTTCTTGGCGTCGAACATGATCATCAACCGGTTGGTTCCGGTCATGACCTGTGTTTCCTCGATCACCACCGTCACGAAGGTGTCGTCGGCGGAAACGCTGAGCACGTCGGTGTCGCGCACAAGATCGATATGGTCGGCGAGCAGATAGCGGAGCGGCGTCTGCGACAGCGGGTAGAAGTCCGCCGTTTCGAGCGAGCGGTCGCGGACCACGACCGAGGAGCCGTCGGCGATGATATCGATCGGGCTCGGCGGGTTATATTGGAAGCGGACTTTGCCGGGCTTCTGGATCGAGAAGGTGCCGTCGACACGGCGGCCGTCGGGACCGACTTGCACGAAGTTTCCGACCATGGTCTGCACGCTCGATAGGTAATTGCTCACCTTGTCGAGCATGGCACGCTGTTTGGCGTCGAACGACGCAGCCTGGCTCGAGCCAGCGCTCTTGTTGCCGAAAAGCGAGAACGGGAAAAATCCTTTCGAGGCCGGCTGGGCCGGCGCTGCTGCCGCCGCCGGCGAGGGAGGCGCTGCCGATCCGGGAGATGTTAATCCCGCCTTGGGCCGCGGCGCGGGCAGCGGTACGTCTTCTGCAACCGCGGAAGCTGTCGCAAAGACGACGCACGCCATTGCCAACAAAATCGCCCGGCCCCCCGATCCTGTCATCACCCTCTCCCCGTGCCTTAGGCACGTACGCCTCACCAAGCGATTGTTAGCAAAATGATATGGCGAATTCGCGGCTGGCGCTTCCCCCATCGCGTTAACGATCGACCGCTTGGTTCTCAAAACGGCTCTTCTTCGGCAGCCTCGACCAGGATCTCGCGTTTGCCAGCGTGATTCGCCTGCCCGACGATACCTTCCTTTTCCATGCGTTCCATCAGCGATGCGGCGCGATTATAGCCGATCTGCAGCCGGCGTTGAATGTAGCTGGTCGAGGCTTTGCGGTCGCGGGTCACGACCTGTACCGCCTGCTGGTAAAGATCGCCGCCTTCCGGCGCACCCATCGCGGTCGAATCGAACACCGGATTGCCGTCCTCGTCCTGCGGCTCTTCCGCCGTCACCGCTTCGAGATATTGCGGCACGCCCTGCGCCTTGAGATGGCGGACGACCTTTTCGACCTCCTCGTCGGAGACGAACGGCCCGTGCACGCGGCTGATGCGGCCGCCGCCCGCCATATAGAGCATGTCGCCCTGGCCGAGGAGTTGCTCGGCGCCCTGCTCGCCCAAAATGGTGCGGCTGTCGATCTTCGAGGTGACCTGGAACGAGATGCGGGTCGGAAAATTCGCCTTGATCGTGCCAGTGATGACGTCGACCGACGGCCGCTGCGTCGCCAGGATTACGTGCAAGCCGGCGGCGCGCGCCATTTGCGCCAGTCGCTGCACGGCGCCTTCGATGTCCTTGCCGGCGACCATCATCAGGTCGGCCATTTCGTCGACGATGACGACAATGTACGGGAGCGGCTCGAGGTCGAGTTCCTCGTTCTCGTAGATCGCCTCGCCGGTCTCGCGATTGTAGCCGGTGTGTACGGTGCGGTTGAGCTTCTCGCCTTTGCCGTTCGCGTCAGCGACACGCGCGTTGTAGCCGTCGATATTGCGCACGCCGAGCTTCGACATTTTCTTGTAGCGCTCTTCCATTTCGCGCACCGCCCATTTGAGCGCGACCACGGCCTTCTTCGGATCCGTGACCACGGGCGTGAGCAGATGGGGAATGCCGTCATAGACGGATAGCTCGAGCATTTTCGGATCGACCATGATCAGCCGGCATTGGTCGGGCTGCAGGCGATAGACCAGACTGAGAATCATGGTGTTGATGGCGACCGACTTGCCCGAACCGGTCGTGCCGGCGATGAGCAGATGCGGCATGCGCGCGAGATCGACCAGGACGGGTTCGCCGCCGATCGACTTGCCGAGGCACAGCGGCAACCGTGCGGAGTTGTCGAGATAGTCGCGCGAGGCGAGCAGCTCGCGCAGGAAGACTTTTTCGCGCGTGGGATTCGGCAGTTCGATGCCGATTGCGTTCCTGCCCGACACCACGGCGACGCGCGCGGAGAGCGCGCTCATCGAGCGGGCGATGTCATCGGCAAGGCTGATCACGCGCGACGATTTGATGCCGGGCGCGGGCTCGAGCTCGTAGAGCGTGACCACCGGCCCCGGCCGCGCATTGATGATCTCGCCGCGCACGCCGAAATCGCCGAGCACGCCTTCGAGCGCAGCCGCGTTCTCTTGCAGCATTTCGCTGGTGATGGTCGAGCGTGCGGATTTGCTCGGCTGCGTCAAGAGCTCGAGCGGCGGCAGCGCATAACCGCCGCCGGAGCGGCGCGGTTTTGGCGCCGGTGCGGATCGCGGCTTACGCGCCGCGCGTTGCGCCGGTGCGCCGGTGACTTCGTCCTCGGCTTCTTCTTCGGTGCGCGGATCCGGCCGGCCATCGAACCGCGGCTCGACGCGGCGGGGCGGGGCGGCCTCGCTGCGCGCAGGCGCCGCCGTGCGCGCGCGGCCACGGAACAGAAGCGCAAGGCGGGTGCGGAAGCTCCAGACGGTATGGATCAGGCCGCCGAGCGAAACCCAGGCGGTATCCCGGTCTGCTTCCTCGGTTTCCGTCCCGTCATCTTCGTCGTCTTCTTCTTCTTCCTCTGCCTCATCGTCGGCGGCGCCGCGCCAGATGAATCCCGCAGCGCCGGCGAAGGTGAAGAGCGCGGCCAGTCCGAGAATGACGGCGAGCACAAACCGGTAAAATCCAAGAAGCGGCGTGCCAAGCACCATGGCCGGCGCCCGCAGCATGGCGTCGCCGACGACGCCACCAAGCCCGGATGGCAGCGGCCAATGCACACCGCGGGGAAGGCACGCCGCAAAAGCCGCGGTGAGCAAAGCGCCGAAAATCCAAAGCATCACGCGCAGCCGTTCGCGGCCAAGCGGGCGATGACCAAGCAGGCGATAGCCCCAAATGCCGACCGGAAGGAGCAGCGCCAGCGAGCCTAGTCCCAGCAATTGCATCATCAGATCAGCGGCAATCGCACCGGGCCGGCCGAGCAGATTATGCACGCGCGCGTCCGTCGCATGGCTCAGCGACGGATCGTGCACCGACCAGGTGGCAAGCGCCAAGGCCGCCATCATGGCAAGACTCAACAGCGCGATGCCGCCGAGCTCGCGCAGGCGCCGGCGCAACATGGCGCCGAGATGGCCGGAAAGGAGGGCCATGCCATCGAGACCGCGGTCGATCATCGACATGATGTTGCTCTCGACGCCTTCTCTGCCTCAGCCCAACACCGCAACGAGGCGATGCAATGCCTCCGCGGTGATCTCCTTGTTCTGCACCATCGCGACCCGAATATAGTCCGCGCCCGGATTGCTGCCGTCGGCCTGCTCGCGCGCGAGATAGCAGCCGGGCACGACGCGCACGCCGGCCTCGCGCCAGAGCGCGAGCGTCGCCACTTCGCTGCCGCCTTGCGCGGAGACATCGAGCCACAGAAAGAAGCCGCCCGCGGGACGGCGATAGCCGTAGCGGTCGCCGACGATCTGATCGGCGAGATCGAATTTCTGCCGATAGAGGCGCCGGTTTTCCTCGACATGCGTCTCGTCGTTGTAAGCGGCGATGGCGACGCGTTGCGCCGGCACCGGCACTTGCGGCGCGGCGACGTTGCGCAATTCCAGATAGGACGCGAGGAAGCGCCGGTCGCCGGCTGCGAAGCCGACCCGAAGACCGGGCAAGCTCGAGCGTTTCGACAGCGAGTGGAAAACGACGACGTTGGAAAAATCCGGCCCGGCCGCTTCCAGCATGCCGGGCGGCGGCCGATCGCTATAGATCTCGCAATAGCATTCGTCGCAGAAGATGAGAAAACCGTGACGGCGCGCCAGCGCCGCGAGCTTCGCGAGATACGCGCTGTCGGCCACCGCGCCCTGCGGATTGGACGGCGACGCGAGGTAACAGGCGACCGTGCGCGCCAAGAGGCCGTCGCTCAGCGCATCGAGATCGGGCAAAAATCCGGAGGCCGCGGTCGCGGGCAGATAAACCGGCTCGCAATCGGCGGCGATGGCGCCGGCGGAATACGCCGCGTAAAACGGATTGGGCACCAGCACGGCCGGACGGGCGGCGCGCGGGGCCGCCCAGCGTTTTGCGGCAAGCGCGGCCAGGAAGAGGCCCTCGCGGGTGCCGTTGAGCACCAGCACTTCCGCGGCGGGATCGACGGGGCGCGCGAGCGCGTAGCGGCGGTTAAGCCACTGCGCGACGGCTTCGCCGAAAGCATCGAGCCCCTTGTTCATCGGGTAGCGGCCGAACTCATCGACATGGGCGGCGATGATCGGCCCGACGAACGGCGGAATCGGATGCTGCGGCTCGCCCACAGCCATGCTGATCGCCGGCTTGCCGGGCGGAATGTCACCCAGCAACTCGCGCAGTCGCACAAACGGCGAGCGCGAATCGGGCGCGCGGACCGGTAATGAAGTTTCCTGGCGGGTCATCCTATACATCATGAACAGCGGGACCGCCCGCCGCGTCGGCGACGACATAGCATAGGAGTGGCGAGGTTAAGACCCAATTAACCATCGGCCAGCCGATCGACTTTGCGACGGAGCCAAAGCGACGGCACCACCGTCTGACACGCCGGTTAAAAATACTTTTCGGCGAGATCGACCGTCGATTCGATGCCGATGCGATCGAAATTGGCCGCCAACCATTGATCGGCGCGGGCGCGGCCGTCGTGGAACAATTTGTTCAGGAACTTCCAGTCCGCGTTCAGCCGGCTCGACGCCGTGAACTCGCGAATGATGTCCTCGGCCTCGATCAGATGCACGAAGGTGCGCTTGCCGCCGGGCATGATGCCTTCGTCGACGCGGCGGTTGCGCACCGCGACCGAACGCATCTCACGAATGAGCGCGGTGTTGAAGCTGATCTCCTGCATGCGATTCATGATCGCAGGCGATGAGGTCGGAACATCGGGCCGATCGGCCGGCGTCAGGTGGACGAGCACGACGTCGGGCGTCTCGCATTCATAGACCAGCGGAAAGATGGCGGGATTACCCGCGTAGCCGCCGTCCCAGTAATGCTCGCCGTCGACTTCGACCGCCTGCATCAAGAGCGGCAGGCAGGTCGAGGCCAGCACATGTTCGGAACGGAGTTCCCTGCCGGAGAAGACCTTCACCTTGGCGGTGCGCACATTGGTCGCCGACAGGAACAGCTTGATCGCGTCCTGCTGCCGGACGCGCTCGAAATCGACATTTTCCTCAATCAGCTTCTTGAGCGGATTGTAGTTGAACGGGTTCAATTGATAGGGCGACGCGAAGTGCGCCAGCGCCTCCATGAACACGTAGCCCGGCGAATGATCGAGGCCTTGCCGCGAGCTCATGCGGTCGATCAGCGACGGCCGGAAAAGGGTGTGTGACGCATCCCGCGACAGCTTCCGCCAGAAGGCGCGCAACGCCTTTTTGGCGCCTTTGCGGCCGCCGGCCGCGAAGCCATCGGCGAGCACCACGGCGTTAACCGCGCCGGCGCTGCTGGCGGTTATTCCTTCGAACGCGAGGCGCTCCTCATCGAGCAGCCGATCGAGCACGCCCCACGTGAAAGCGCCGTGGGTTCCGCCGCCTTGAAGCGCCAAGTTGACGACTTTCTGAGCAGCGATATTTTTGTGGGCAGCGATCGAAGCGGTGCGGACACCAGCTGCGCCGGAATCTTGATCGATCAGTTTCATTGCTGCTACGGGGGAATCAGCTTTCACAGTTGTACTGTAAATAATTCTCCTTTGCTGCACTGCAAAGACCGAAACATTATTTTTTTGGCTGGTCTCATCTTCCGAAAACGCAACCTAACGTAAAATTTAGGCAGCCTCGAACGCTGCCAACGAGAAAGGCAGCCGGCGAGACGACGCAAGACACACGCGAGACACAAAGGTAAACGCGGCGGCCCCCACGCAGCGCACGCGTTCACCATCGCGTCACGATCAAAAATATTTTTCGTAGAGATCGACCGTCGAGTCCTGGCCGATGCGGTCGAAATTGGCCGCCAACCATTGATCGGCGCGCATGCGGCCCATCTCGTGAAGATGCAGTAGGAAATCCCAATCGCTGTTCAGCCGGCTCGACCACGAAAAGCCACGGATCAAATCCTCGGCTTCGATCAGATGGACGAGCATGCGTTTGCCGCCGCCCATTTTGCCGTCCTCGATCTGCTTATTCAGATAGGCGATGGTGCGCATTTCGCGGATCAGCGCCGTATTGAAACTGATCTCCTGCATGCGATTCATGATCGACAGCGACGTAGTCGGCACACCCGGACGCTCGGCCGGCGTGATGTGAACCATGAGGATGTCGCGCGCATCGCAATTGTAGATGAGCGGAAAGATCGCCGGATTGCCGGCATAGCTGCCGTCCCAATAGAACTCGCCCTCGACCTCGACCGCTTGCATCAACAGCGGCAAGCACGTCGAGGCGAGCAGGCGCGGCACGTCAATTTCTTTGCCGTAGAAAATCTTCACCTTGGCGGTCTGCACGTCGGTCGCGCACAGAAAGAGCTTCACGGCGGTCTGCCGGCGCACCCGCTCGAAATTGATGGCCTTCGCGAGCAGGTCCTTGAACGGATTGATATTGAGCGGATTCATCTGATAGGGCGAGGCGAAATGAGTCATCGGCTCGAGGAAGATGAACCCGAGTGAATGCTCGAGGCCGTAGTCCGGATTCGCCTTATCGATGATGGACGGCGCCCACGGACCGCGGGCCGAGAGCGCGGACACCTTTTGCCAATAGACCCGCAGCGCCTCTTTTGCGCCCTCGCGCCCGCCGGCAGCCAAGCCGTCGGCGAACACGACCGCATTGACGGCGCCGGCGCTCGTTCCGGTGACGCCCTCGAATTCGAGCCGGCTTTCCTCGAGCAAGCGATCGAGCACGCCCCAGGTGAAGGCGCCGTGGCTGCCGCCGCCTTGCAGCGCCAGATTGACGATTTTCCGCCCGGCGGCCGATCCGGTAGCTGGAGCGGATCCAGCGTGATCTTGCTCAGTGGTCATGGCAGCAATGAAAGCTGGAGGCGTTGAGCCCACAACATGACGTTGCCGACCGTCCGCCGCATGGATGGGCACAATAGTAGCATCGGCCCGATTGCCGACGCAAAGCACAGTGGCCGCCGGTTCCGTCCAGCGGTTCGACCTTGAAGGAGATGAACGCCGTCTAGGCGTGCGCCTTGCGCTGCGGGTCGACGATGCTTTCGAGCTTGCCCAGAACGTGCATGCAGGGAAGAAGCTGCGCAAGGCTCCCGTTCGGCTCGCGCTTTTCTCTGATCGCCGCGACGAACTCGCGATCCTCAAGCTCGATTCCGTCCATCGATACATCGACTTTGGACAGATCGATCTTGTTGTCCTTGCCGTCGACCAGATCGTCGTAATACGCCTTATAGGTGCCGTTGTCGCAGATGTAGCGAAAGAACGAGCCGAGCGGCCCGTCATTGTTGAACGACAGCGACAGCGTCAAAATCGAACCGGACGGCACCTTGGCGACGATGCCCATGTCCAGGGCGATTCCCAATTGCGCGTGAATGGGCCCCTGCACCGCATAACAATCCGAGATCGTCTGTCCGGTCTGATACTGAAACAGATCGATGGTGTGCGCCGCATGGTGCCACAATAGATGATCGGTCCAGCTGCGCGGCTGGCCGGCGGCATTCATATTCTTCCGGCGGAAGAAATAGGTTTGCACGTCCATCTGCTGAATCTTCAGCTCGCCCTTCTCAATCTTCTTGTGAATGAACTGATGGCTGGGATTGAAGCGGCGCACGTGGCCGCCCATGGCAACCACGCCGGTTTCCTTCGCGATCTTCACCAGCGCTTCGGCATCCTCGACGCTGTCGGTGACGGGAATTTCGACCAGCACATGCTTGCCGGCGCGCATCACCTGCTCGCCCTGACGAAAGTGCATCTTGGTCGGGGTGGTGAGGATCACTGCGTCGGCGCGCTTGATGCCCTCCGAGAGATCGCCGGTATGGTGGGGAATGCCGTACTTCTTGGCGACTTCCGCCGTGGCGTCCTGATTGCCGCCGACCAGCGAGGTCACCTCGACCTCCGGTATGCGCTTGAGCGCATCCAAATGCTTCTGCCCGAACGCACCCTGACCGGCGACGCAAATTTTCATGGGTTGCCTCTTACTCTGTCCGTCTTGCGCGCAAGTGCGTCATTGCGAGCGAAGCGAAGCAATCCAGACTGATTGAGCGGAACTGGATTGCTTCGTCGCTTTGCTCCTCGCAATGACGAGCTAGCTGCGGACGCGATGAACCTTGGCGCGCGCAGCCGCGCGCTTGTGCTTGGTGGCCGCCGGCTTCTGCTTCCCCGCAGCCTTTGCGCCACGGCGATGATTTTCAAGAATAATGTGGCCGACCGCGGTGTTCGACGCTGGCACCGTGTAGAAGCGATAGACCTCGTCGATCTTGTCGTCGAGCGCGCCGCGCATGATCAGCCACATCACCATCTCGATGCCTTCGGCGCCGGCCTCGCGCATGTAATCGACATGCGGAATCTTGACGAGCTTCTGCGGGTCCTTCGACAGATTGTCGAGGAACGCCTTGTCCCACTTGCTGTTGATCAGGCCGGCGCGCGGCCCGCTGATCTGATGCGACAACCCGCCGGTGCCGAAGATCACCACCTTGAGATCGTCCGGATAAGATTCCACGGCCTTCTTGATGGCGCGGCCGAGCATGAAGCAGCGGTGGCCGGTCGGCGGCGGATACATCACCACATTCACCGCCAGCGGAATGACCGGGCACGGCCAATGCGCATTCTTGTCGACCTTGCCAAACAACAGGTTCATCGGAACGGTCATGCCGTGATCGACCGTCATCTTGTTGACGATGGTGAGGTCGAACTCGTCGAGGATCACCGACTGGGCGATATGCGAGGCGAGCGCCGGGTAACCTTGCACGACCGGCACCGGCCGCGGGCCCCAGCCTTCGTCGGCCGGTGGGAATTCCGCCGCGCAGCCGAGCGCGAAGGTCGGGATCAGATCGACCGAGAAGGCCGAAGCGTGATCGTTGTAGACGATGATGGCGACGTCAGGCTTGGTCTCGCGCATCCATTCTTGCGACTTCTCGAAGCCCGAGAACACCCGCTTCCAGTACGGCTCCTCGGTCTTGCCGTTGTCAATTGCCGCGCCGATGGCGGGCACATGCGATGAACCGATACCTGCGACGATCCTGGCCACGGCTTCACTTCCGCTTTGCTGATTTGGGTGGGGACTTCGACTTTGCCTTGCTCTTGATCTTGCTTGCGGCTTTCGGTTTGCTCTTGCCGGAAGCTTTGGCTGCCGGTTTAGCCTTCGCGCCTTTTGCGCTCACGGACTTCTTGCCTGCACCGGCAGCGATCAGCGAAGCGGGCCTGTTCTTGCCTGAGCGCGAGCGATTGCCTTCGACCGACCGGCCGCCCTCGAGCATCATCTTGGCGTAGTCTGATTGACTGTTGCCGGTCATCACTGCGGCGAGATGCTGGAACGAGTGCCCGTCGGTGGCGCCAAGCTTGGCCGTGAAGTAGATGTTGCCGCCGAGCTCGAGCATGCGATTGTAGTCGCGCTTGAGGATCGCGTCCGTCTGTGCCGGCGTCAGGTTGAATTTCTTCAGATACTCGGCCTCGTTGGCCTTGAAGGCCTGGCGGTTCTCCTCCTGCATCAGCGACATGCAGAACATGTTGATGCCGTAACCCTGGCGCGAGCGTTCGGCGTCAAAAACGTAGGTGCCGGGGATGTCGTCGTATTCGTGTCGTTCGCGGGCCATCAGCGTTCTCCTGCGGCTTCACATATATAACGCAGCAAAGCTTGGCAACGTAAGCAATTCCTGCACGTGCGAACTGTTCTAACCTCAGCCCTCATCTACCCGTCATGCCGGCACTTGTTGGCACTTGGTGCGGGCATCCCGATGAGTAGGGCGCCGCTGTGCAAGTTGATCGGGATGGCCGGGACAAGGCCCGGCCATGACTCCCGGCCGTGACGCCAAGAGGTCAGCTCCAATAAAGCCGCACGGGATTGTCGACCAGAAGCTTCCGCTGCAGCTCGGCCGTGGGCGCGATCTTGGGGACGTAATCGACCAACAGCCCGTCGTCGGGCGCTTCCTTCTTCATGTTGGGATGCGGCCAATCGGTGCCCCAGATCACCCGGTCGGGGAAGCGCTCGACCAGTGCGCGGCCGAACGGCACCACGTCGTCATAGGGCGGGCCGGCAAGCGTCATCCGTTCCGGACAGGTAGTCTTGACCCAAAAGTTCCTGTGCCGGTCCATCAGCCGATGAAAGCGCTGGTTCTCGGCATGGTCGACGCCCTTCTTGATGTCGGGCGTGCCCATATGATCGACCACGACCGTTGTGGGCAGCGCGGTAAAGAAATCCTCAAGCTCAGGCAAATCGTGCATCTCGAAATAGAGCACGACATGCCAGCCAAGCTTCTCCACCCGGGCGGCGATGCGCTCGAGCACATCGCGCGGTGTGAAATCGACCAGGCGTTTGAGAAAATTGAAGCGCACCCCGCGCACGCCGGCCTTGTGCATCCATTTGAGCTCGTCGTCGGTCACCTCTTCGCCGACAAAGGCCACGCCCTTGGCGCGGCCGGCGGAAGACTCGAGCGCGTCCACCATCGCGCGATTGTCTTTCGAATGGCAGGACGCCTGCACGATAACGTTCTTGTCGAACCCGAGAAAATCCCGGAGCGCGAACAATTTCTCCTTCGGCGCATCACAGGGCGTGTACTTGCGTTCCGGTGCGTAGGGAAATTTGCTCTCCGGTCCGAAGACGTGGCAATGCGCATCGACCGCGCCCGGCGGCGGCCGGAATTTCGGCTTGGAAGGATTGGGGTGAAAGGGAATATACCCCGGGCTCATCGGCACAAGCGTTTCTCCTTTATCATTTGTATAACTTGATCATTTGTATGACTTGCATTTCGGCGACTTCGCTCAATCCGACTTGGATCAAATTGAGCTGGATGGATTTGGCTTGGTTCAAACCGGCTCGCTTCAACTGACACTTGGCCTTGCGCGCGCCCCGCAACGGTGCTGCAGCCACAGCAGGACGAAGCCGATCACCGGGATCAGTACGTCTGTGTAGAGGATCACGCCGGCGTTGCCTGGCGCAAAATTGCCTGTCTTCGCCATCTGATAAACGTGCCCGCCGGCGGCGCCCAGCAAGAACACGGCCGGGCCAAGGACTGCCGCGAGCCGAAGGTCGAAACTGCGCCAGCAGGCCAGAAACCCGACGGCCGAAAAACCGAGGCTCGCGAATCCGACCTCCGCTTGGAACGGACTGTCGGACCAGCCAATAAAGCGCGCAGTCATTTCGCCGAAGAAAGTGTGCAGGATGAAGTTGTAGAGAAAGCCGATGCCGATCGAGAACATTAGGAAATAGAAGAACAGCGCCTCGATGACAATTGGACGTGTCAGCGGCTTGGGCGTACGCAGGAGCGCAACGAGCGAAGCAATGAGACCAACAGCAAGAAACGTGAGGGTGAAGTTTGAAAGTACGAATCGGATCGCTTCGCCCATCGCCGTGCCGAGGTCGCCTAGATCCGCTCCAGTGCCAGCGAAACCCCCTGCCCCACGCCGACGCACATGGTGGCGAGCGCGCGTTTGCCGCCGCGCTTTTCCAAGCCATGCACGGCGGTGAGCGCGAGCCGGGCGCCGGACATGCCGAGCGGATGACCAAGCGCGATCGCGCCGCCATGCGGATTGACGTGCTCGGCATCGTCGGAGACGCCAAACTGCCGCAGACAGGCGAGCCCCTGCGAAGCGAAGGCCTCGTTCAACTCGATCAGATCGAAGTCGCCGATCTTCAGCCCGAGGCGCTCCATCAATTTGCGCGTCGACGGTACGGGGCCGATGCCCATGATCCGCGGCGCGACCGCGGCCGACGCCATGCCGAGCACGCGCGCCCGCGGCGTCAAGCCGTGCGCCTTCACGCCCTCCTCGCTTGCGAGAATGAGCGCGGCGGCGCCGTCATTCACGCCTGACGCGTTGCCGGCCGTGATCGTGCCCGGATTGCGCACGAACGGCTTGAGCTTGGCGAGAGCCTCGAGCGTGGTATCGGCGCGGAGGTGCTCATCCTTATCGACCACGATCGGACCGGCTTTGCCGCCCGGAGCCTCGACCGGCACGATTTCCTCGGCAAAATATCCGGCAGTGACGGCTTTGGCGGCGCGCTGCTGCGAGCGAAGCGCAAACGCATCCTGATCCTTGCGTGCGACCTGAAACTCTTCCGCGACGTTTTCGCCGGTCTCCGGCATCGAATCGACGCCGTATTGGGCCTTCATCAGCGGATTGATGAAACGCCAGCCGATGGTGGTGTCGTAAATTTCGGCGTTGCGTGAGAAGGCCTCGGCGGCCTTGCCCATCACCATTGGGGCGCGCGTCATCGACTCGACCCCGCCGGCAATCGCAAAATCCATGTCGCCGGTTTTGATCGCGCGCGCCGCATCGCCCACCGCATTGAGCCCGGACGCGCACAGCCGGTTGACCGTAATACCGGGCACGGTTTCCGGCAGCCCGGCCAGCAGGAGCGCCATGCGCGCGACATTGCGGTTGTCCTCGCCGGCCTGATTGGCGCAGCCGAGAAAGACCTCGTCGAGTTGCGTCCAGTCGGCATGCGGATTGCGCGCGACCAGCGCGCGGATCGGCGCCGCCGCGAGATCGTCGGTGCGCACCTTGGCGAGCGAGCCGGCGTAGCGGCCGATGGCGGTGCGCGCTGCGTCGCAAATGAAGACCTCCCGCATCGGCGTATCCTTTCCAAATCGTTTTCGGCTTATCCGTCCCTATCTAGGGACCGAAGGCGAGGGGGTCAAATCAGCGGCCGCGGTCAGCGCTTGCCGAACTTCTGCAGTCGTTCCAGCAGCAATTGGCGCAGATCTCGCCCGATGAACTTGACCATCTGCCGTTCGTGCTGCGCCGCCAAACTCTCGATCCGCACCATGGCTTCCTTGCCGGCGGCGGTCATGAACAGCGAATGGGACCGGCCATCGCCGGACGAGACGCGCCGTTCGATCCATTGCCGGCGCTCGAGCTCGTGCAGCATGCGCGCCAGCCGCGCCCGCTCGATATTGAGCGCCTTGCCAATCGCGGCCTGGGAGCGGCCCGGATTGGCGGCGATCAGCACCAGCACCGAATACTGCGCCGGGCGGACGTCGACCGGGCCGAGCGTGCGAATGAAATCCTTGAAGATCGCGACCTGCAGCCGGCGCAGGAAATAGCCGACGCGGTCGTTGAGTTGGGCGAGATCCATCGTCTCCGACCCGGCGCCCGGCCGCCGCCTGGGCGCGGCCGCCGGCCCGGAGACGGCAGATTTCCGCCTGCGCGCGGCCTTCATGCTTGGAGCCCTCCCCGCAGCCTGTTCCATAGGGCTTTTCCCTGTTGCCTGTTCCATTCGGCCGGTTCTGCGGCAATCCGCCGGATATCGGCGGCCAGCAAGGCGCTTGACCAATATTGTTGTCAATGACAACATATTTTGCAGCCGGCCGATAGCCGTGCCGGCCAGCCGCCAATAAGGCGAATCCAAAAAGGCCAATAAGAACGGCCATCGTTTGTGGGAGGATCGCATGCGTCAGCGCGCAGCCACCTTAGCCGCCCTGTTTTCCCTTCTGTGCTCTCCGGCCGGAGCCGAAATGAACGGCACGCTGCGCATCGGCGTGATGAACGACATGTCGAGCGTCTATTCCGACTTTCAGGGACCGGGGTCGGTGGTGGCGGCGCAACTCGCGGCCGAGGATTTCGCCAACCAGTCAAAGCGCAAGGTCGAGATCCTCGCCGCCGACCACCAGAACAAAGCCGATGTCGGGGCGTCGATCGCGCGACGCTGGTTCGACGTGGACGGCGTCGACATGATCATCGACTTGCCCAATTCCGCCGTGGCGCTCGCGGTAGCCGATATCGCGCGCGAGAAGAACAAGGTGCTGATCGGCTCCGGCGCCGGCAGCTCGCTGCTGACCGGCGCGAAATGTTCGCCGAACACCGTGCACTGGACCTACGATACCTGGGCGATGGGGCACGGCGTCGCGCGCGGCGTGCTCGCGCAAGGCGGCAAGAGCTGGTTCCTGGTCACGGCCGACTATGCGTTCGGTCAGGACCTGGAAAAGCAGGCGAGCGAAGAAGTGAAGGCGGAAGGCGGTCAGGTGCTTGGCAGCGTCCGCCACCCGCTCGGCGCCAGCGACTTCTCTTCCTTCCTGCTGCAGGCACAAGCCTCCGGCGCCCAGGTGATCGGGCTCGCCAATGCCGGCGGCGACACGGTCAACGCGATCAAGCAGGCGGCCGAGTTCAATCTCGGCGAGAAGCAGAAGATCGTCGCGCTGATCTTCGATCTGCAAAGCGTTCCGGCGCTCGGCCTGAAGACGGCGCAGGGCATCGTGGCGCTCAACGCCTTCTACTGGGATTTGAACGACAAGACCCGCGCCTGGTCTGCGCGCTATCAGGAGCGCTACGTGAAGAAGGAGATGCCGAACCACATGCATGCCGGCGTCTATTCCGGAACGATGGCTTACCTTAATGCGGTGGACCGCGTCGGCTCGCCGGCCGACGGACGCGCTGTCGTCGCCGCCATGAAGGCAACGCCGATCGACGATCCACTGTTCGGCCATGTCACCATCCGCGAAGACGGGCGGGCGATGCACGACATGTACCTGCTGCAGGTCAAGTCGCCGGCCGAATCGAAAAGCACCTGGGATGTCTTCAAAGTGACGGCGACGATCGATGCGGAACACGCCTTCCGTCCGCTCAACGAGGGCGGCTGTCCGCTGGTCGCAAAATAACGAGGCATTGGTGCGCGGGAATTGTCGAAGTCTCGACCTGACAATTTGTTCGCATCTCAAACTGTGGCAAGCTGGAGCGCCGCCGCAGGCGCGGTTCAGCGATCGACTGTGAGTTCCGATTTGAACGCCATCAAGCTTCCCTCTTCGCTCCGCGCCGAGCTGCGCGGCCCGGTCGCGATCCTGCGGCTGCATCGGGCCGAGAAGCGCAACGCGCTCAACGACACGCTCGTGCAGGGCATGGTGGCGTTCTTCGACGCCTTGCCGGCCGAAATTCGCGCCGTGGTGCTGGCCGGCGACGGCGATCATTTCAGCGCGGGCCTCGACCTCACCGAGCTTGAAGAGCGCGACGTCTTCGGCGGCGTCGCGCATTCGAGCTCGTGGCATCGTGCGTTCGAACGCATTGAGTTCGGCAAAGTGCCGGTCGTCGCCGTGCTGCACGGCGCGGTGGTCGGCGGCGGGCTGGAGCTTGCCGCCGCGGTGCATATCCGCGTGGCGGAACGCTCGGCTTACTACGCGCTTCCTGAGGGGAGCCGCGGCATTTTCGTCGGTGGCGGTGGCTCAGTGCGGCTTCCGCCGCTTCTCGGCGTGGCCCGCATGATGGACATGATGCTGACGGGACGCACGCTCAATGCCGAGGAAGGCCAGGCGATCGGGCTGTCGCAATATCTCGTCGATGACGGCGCCGGCTTGGCCAAAGCGATTGAACTCGCCGAGCGCATCGCCGGCAATGCGCCGTTCACGAATTTCGCCGTCACGCACATGCTGCCGCGCATTGCCCGCAGCGATCCGGCCGCGGGCTTCGCCACCGAAGCACTGACTGCGGCGATCGCCCAGGGCGAAGAAGAAGCAAAGAAGCGGCTGAAAGCGTTCCTGGAAAAGCGCGGCCCCAAGGTCATGCGCGGATAACAGGTCTCATCCATGTCGACTGCGCCGGCAAAAAGTCGATCGGGAGAACAAGCGCCGCTGCGACCGGTGCGGCTCGGACCGGCGAGCGTCGAGGTCGAGCGCAAGCCGGACGGCACCATCCTGCTGCGCTCGCCACGCGCACTCGAGCCCTATCCGGAAAAACTCACCGAGCGGCTGGCACATTGGGGCGAAGCCGAGCCCGAGCGCATCTTCCTCGCGCAGCGCGACCGCACCGGCGCCTGGCGCAGCGTGACCTATGGGGCGGCGTTCGCGAGCGTCCGCGCCATCGCGGCGGCTCTTTTGGAGCGTGAGCTTTCGCCGGAGCGGCCGATCGCCATCCTTTCGGGCAACGACATCGAGCATGCGCTGCTCGGCCTGGCGGCCATGCATGTGGGCGTGCCCTACGCGCCGATCTCGGTGCCCTATTCGCTGGCCTCGCGCGACTTCAAGAAGCTGAAGGCGATCATCGAGATTTTGACGCCGGGTCTCGTCTTCGCCGCCGACGGAGCAGCCTTCGCACCCGCGATCGCGGCGACCGTACCGCAGGACGTGGAGGTGGCGGTCACCGCCAATCCGGTAAGCGACCGGCCGATGACGCCTTTCACAGAGTTCCTCGACGCGCGCCCGACGGCTGCCGTTGAAGCCGCGCATGCGAAGGTCGGACCCGCGACCGTGGCCAAGATCCTGTTCACTTCCGGCTCCACCGGCCAGCCCAAGGGCGTCATCAACACGCAGCAGATGCTGTGCGCCAATCAAGCGATGATCCGCGGCGGCCTCGCCTTTCTGGGCGACGGCGAGCCGCCGGTTCTGGTCGACTGGCTGCCGTGGAATCACACCTACGGCAGCAACCATAATTTCGGCCTGGTGCTCGACGGCGGCGGCTCGCTCTATATCGATGAAGGAAAGCCGATGCCGGGCGCCATCGAGGCGACCGCGCGCAATCTGCGCGATATCGCACCGACCATCTATTTCAACGTGCCGAAGGGCTTCGAGATGCTGTTGCCGCATCTGTCCGAGGATCGGGCGTTGCGCGAGAGGTTTTTCAGCCGCCTCAAGCTGATGTTCTACGCCGGCGCCGGCCTGTCGCAGCATGTGCATGACGCGTTCCAGGAACTCGCGGTCAAGACCGTCGGCGAGCGCATCATGTTTCTGACGAGCCTCGGCTCGACCGAAACCGCTCCCGCCGCGCTCGCCTGCAGCTGGGAAAGCGAGCAGATCGGCAATATCGGCCTGCCGCTCCCTGGCCTCGAACTCAAGCTCGTGCCGAACGAAGGCAAGCTCGAAACGCGGATGAGGGGGCCGAACATCACGCCCGGCTATTGGCGCGCACCGGCGCTCACGGCGGCGGCCTTCGACGAAGAAGGGTTCTACAAGATCGGCGATGCGCTCAAATTCGCCGATGCCGCCGAGCCGGCCAAAGGGCTCTTGTTCGACGGCCGGATTGCCGAGGATTTCAAGCTTGCCACCGGCACATGGGTGAGCGTCGGGCCGTTGCGCATGGCCTTCATCACGCAGTGTGCGCCGCTCGTGCGCGACGTGGTGTTGGCCGGTCCCGACCGCGACGAACTCGCCGCCCTGATCATCCCCGACGTGGAAGCCTGTCGTAAGCGCGCGCCGGAGTTGCCGCCTGACGCGGCTGCTGCCGTTGTTCTGGCGCATCCGCAGGTACGCAAGGCGTTCGAGCAGTTCCTCGGCGCGCTTTCAGACCCGCGCCGCGGCACGTCGGCGCGCATCGGCCGCGCCATTCTGCTTGCCGAGCCGCCCTCGCTTGACGTCGGCGAAGTAACCGACAAAGGATCGATCAACCAGCGCGCGGTGCTTGCGCATCGCGCCGCCTTGGTCGAAGAACTTTACGCCGACCCGCCATCGGCCAATGTCATCGTCGCCCCTTCCCTTCTCTCCCCGGCGAGCGGGAGAGGATCAGGGTGGGGGCCAACAGCACAAGCGAGTTGATCATGGATATTCGTGGACATGCGGCTCTCGTCACCGGCGGGGGCTCGGGGCTCGGCGCGGCCACGGCGCGCATGCTGGCCGCGGCTGGCGCGAAGGTCGCCATTCTCGAGGTCAATACCAAAGCCGCCGCCGAGGTGGCGATCGACATCAACGGCATCGCGATCGCCTGTGACGTGAGCGATAGCGCTTCCACCGAGGCGGCGATCGCCAAGGCCGCCGCCGATCACGGTCCGGCGCGGATCCTGATCAATTGCGCGGGCGTCGGCACCGCCAAGCGCATTGTCGGCAAGGAAGGGCCGCAGCCGCTCGCCGACTACGAGCGCATCATCCGCATCAATCTGATCGGCACCTTCAATGCGATGCGGCTTGCGGCCGCCGCCATGATCCCGCTTGAGCCGCTGACCGACGGAGAGCGCGGCATTATCGTCTGCACCGCCTCGGTCGCTGCCTATGAGGGCCAGATCGGCCAGGCGGCCTACGCGTCGTCGAAGGGCGGCGTGATCGGTCTTGTGTTGCCGGCAGCGCGCGAATTCGCCCAATACGGCATTCGGGTCAACGCCATCGCTCCGGGAATATTCCTGACGCCGATGCTGCTTGGCCTCACGCAAGAGGCCCAGAACAGCCTTGCGGCTTCCCTGCCCTTCCCGAAAAAGCTCGGCGATCCATCGCAATTCGCGTCGCTCGTCCACCACATGATCGAGAACCGCTATCTCAATGGCGTGGTCGTGCGGCTCGACGCCGCGCTCCGCATGGCGCCCCGATAATCAGGCGCCGACATGCTCCGCAACGTCCGCACGACGCGCATCGAATGGTGCGACTGCGATCCCGCCGGGATCATCTTCTATCCGCGCTATTTCGAGATCTTCGATACCGGTACCACTGCCCTCATCGAGCGCGCGCTGGGCATGAACAAGATCGCGTACCTCAAGGCCTACGATTTCGTCGGACATCCGGTGGTGGAGACGCGCGCGCGTTTTCGCCAGCCGACCCGCTTTGGCGACGACATCTCGATCGAAACCAAGCTTGTCGAGTGTGGCGAATCGACCTTCAAGCTCGAGCACCGGATCAGCAAAGGCGGCGCGCTTGCGGTCGAGGGCTTCGAGACGCGGGTCTGGGCCAAACGCGATGCCGGCGATCCGCGGCATATCCAAAGGCAGCCGATCCCGGCGGACGTGGTCGCATGTCTCAGGCACGCAGCGAACGAACAAGCGGAAACCGAACAGGCGGACGGCACCATGTAGATCGCGCGGTTTCGCGCGCCACAACGCCGCGCCCGGATGGAGCGCATTCAAGGCGGCGTTGATTTCCGATAGAAGCGTGCCCGGCGGAGGAGAATCGCCCATGCGCATTGACGCCTACACGCATTTTTTCCCGAAGCGATTCTTCGACAAGCTCGACGACGTGGCAGCCGATTATAGGGACATGGGCAAGCGCGTGCGCTCGCTGCCGGCGCTTTACGACCTCGACGTGCGCAAGGGGATCGTCGACGGCCACAAGGACTATCAGCAGATCCTCAGCTACTCGCAGCCGCCGATTGAGTTGATCGCCAAGACGCCCGCGCAGATCGACGAACTCTGCCGCCTGATCAATGACGGGCTGGCCGAGATCGTCGCGAAGGACAAGGATCATTTCCCGGGCTTCGTGGCGCAGGTCTCGCTTGCGGCGAGCGACGCCGGCGTCGGCGAGGCGCAACGCGCGGTCAACGAACTCGGCGCGCTTGGCGTGCAGATCTACACCAATGTCGCGGGGAGGCCGCTCGACCGGCCGGAATACCGGCCGTTCTTCGCCAAGATGAGCGCGCTCGGCATTCCGATCTGGCTGCACCCGGTACGCGGCGCCGAGGTGCCGGACTATATCTCCGAGCAAAAATCGCTCTACGAAATCTGGTGGACGTTCGGCTGGTCGTACGAAACCGCGACGGCGATGATCCGCCTTGTCTACTCGAAAATCATGGACGACCATCCCGGCCTGAAAATCATCACCCACCATTTCGGCGGCATCGTGCCGATGCTGGAAGGCCGCCTCGGACCCGGCAACGATGTCATGGGGTCGCGCACCTCAGACACCGACTATGTGAGCTTGCGCAAGAGCCTGAAGAAGCGCGTGCTCGATTACTTCAAACAGGATTTCTGGGCGGACACCGCCGTCTTCACCGCGGAGCCCGCGACCAAGGCCGGCCTGGAATTCTTCCCGCGCGATAAGATCGTGTTCGCCTCCGACTGCCCGTTCGATCCGGAAGGCGGCACCATGTATCCGCGCGAGACGCTGCGGATACTCGATTCCCTCGACTTGTCGCCGATGGACCGGAAAAAGATCTACTTCCAGAACCTCGAAGCGGTGACCGGGCGCAAACTCGTAAAGTCGTAAG
>DATMQV010000231.1:0-3195 GCA_035566615.1 Xanthobacteraceae bacterium | reverse complement strand
CCGGCATTTTCCGCCGGCCACAATCTCAAGGAGCTCAGCCGCCGGCGCTCCGATGAAGACGGCGGACGCGCCTATTTCAAGCACATGATGACGACTTGCAGCATCATGATGCAGCAGATCGTGACGCTGCCGCAGCCGGTCGTTGCCGCCGTCCAGGCGACCGCGACGGCGGCCGGATGCCAGCTTGTGGCCAGCTGCGATCTCGCCGTCGCCTCGCGGACCGCCAAGTTCGCCACGCCCGGCGTCAATATCGGCCTGTTCTGCTCGACCCCGATGGTCGCGCTCTCGCGCAACGTTTCGCGCAAGCACGCGATGGAGATGCTTCTGACCGGCGAACTGATCACGGCCGAGCATGCCGCGCGCATCGGCCTGATCAATCATGTGACCGAGCCTGGCCGAGAACGCGACGAAGCCGTGAAGCTTGCCAAGACGATCGCGGCGAAATCCGCTTTGACGGTGAAGCTCGGCAAAGAGGCCTTCTACCGTCAGATCGAAATGCCGGTGCACCAAGCTTACAGCTATACCGCCGAGGTCATGGTCGAGAACATGCTTGCGCGCGACGCCGAGGAAGGCATCGGCGCCTTCATCGACAAGCGGCCCCCAAAGTGGGAAGACCGCTGACCTTTCACACCGACGCTTTGCAACAGTTGCGTCTTTCGAACGATGAACCACGACTCCTATTCCGATACCTACATCCGCGGCATCCTCAATACCATGAAGACGATCGCCATGGTCGGCGCATCGGTAAACGAGATCCGGCCAAGCTACTTTGCTTTCAAATATCTGCTTGAACGAGGCTTTCACATGATCCCCGTGAACCCGGGACATGCCGGAAAGGAGTTGCTTGGTCAGCGCATTCACGCACGACTTGCCGACATCCCCGAGCCCATCGACATGGTCGATATCTTCCGGCCGTCGGAATATGCGCGGGGCGTCGTGGAAGAAGCGCTCAAGCTCAATCCGCGGCCGCAAGTGATTTGGATGCAACTCGGCATCCGCGACGACGAGGCGGCGGCGCTCGCCGAGGCCAACGGTGTCAAGGTGGTGATGAACCGTTGCCCGAAAATCGAATATGGCCGCCTCTCCTCCGAGATCGCCTGGATGGGCGTCAACACGCGCACGATCAGCGCCAAGAAAGCGGTAAGGACTGGCGGCATCCAGCGCCTTTCGCTTCAGCGCTCCTCCGTGCCGGGCGGGCTTACGTCGGCCAGCGAACGCTCGCAACGCAGCGACGGCGGCGTGTGAGTGAGGCCGGCGACTCAACACACCAAGAAAATCTCGGTTTCTAAAATGCGGAGCAACATTGTAGAGTCTTTTTTCATTTCTCTCCTGACTTAATGACACTCGCTTCGGCTCTGCAGATTCTGTGTCCCAGTCAGTGAACTTTGTCAGGAGTAACCAATGAAAATGGGCGCTCTTCTAGCGTCCGCGCTGTTCGTCGTCGCGCTCGCGCCGATCGCGAGCAAGGCAGATGACGAACAGGCGGGGCGCAAAGCGTGCATGATGGATGCGCTGACCGTATGCGCTAAATTCATTCCAGATCGCGAGCGCATCGCAAGCTGCCTCATGACCAATCGCGATCGGATCTCGGAATCCTGCCGACTGCTGTTGGTGAACGCCCACTGACGAAGTCGCCGGTGCCTTGATCATAAGCGCGGCCCGCGCGCCTGTGTTTGCGTCTTGACGCCTGCGGCCGGTCCTATAAACGGGAAACGTCCTCCCGCCGCGA
This sequence comes from Xanthobacteraceae bacterium, assembly GCA_035566615.1. Taxonomy (GTDB): domain Bacteria; phylum Pseudomonadota; class Alphaproteobacteria; order Rhizobiales; family Xanthobacteraceae; genus BOG-931. Next base: position 1,466 of record DATMQV010000231.1, on the reverse strand, counting down.
ATACCTCCACGGACCGGCCCAAAGGAACGGCGCATGACCGAACGCATCCCGGGTTTTGCCACGCTTGCGATCCACGCCGGCGCGCAGCCGGACCCCACAACTGGCGCGCGCGCAACCCCGATCTACCAGACGACGTCCTACGTTTTCGAAAGCGTCGACCACGCCGCCTCGCTGTTCGGCCTCTCGACCTTCGGCAACATCTATACCCGCATCGGCAACCCGACGACGGCGGTGCTGGAGGAGCGTGTCGCAGCCCTCGAAGGCGGCACCGCCGGGCTCGCGACCGCATCCGGCCACGCCGCGCAGATGATGACATTTCACTGCCTGCTGCAGCCGGGCGACGAATTCGTCGCCTCGCGCAAGCTCTATGGCGGATCGATCAATCAGTTCACGCACGCGTTCAAGAATTTCGGCTGGAACGTCGTCTGGGCCGACCCCGACGACATCGCCTCTTTCGAACGCGCCGTCTCGCCCAAGACCAAGGCGATCTTCACTGAATCGATCGCCAATCCGGGCGGCGTGATTACCGATATGGCCGCGGTTTCCCAAATCGCGCGGCGCGCCGGCGTGCCCTATATCGTCGACAACACGCTCGCCACGCCCTATCTGTGCAAGCCGATCGACCACGGCGCCGACATCGTCATTCATTCGCTGACGAAGTTTCTCGGCGGCCACGGCAACTCGATTGGCGGCCTGATCGTCGATGCCGGTACCTTCAACTGGTCGCGCGAGCGCCGCTATCCGATGCTGTGCGAGCCGCGGCCGGAATATCACGGCATCGTGCTGCACGAGACCTTCGGCAATTTCGCTTTCGCCATCGCCTGCCGCGTGCTGGCGCTGCGCGACATCGGCGCGGCGCTGTCGCCGTTCAATGCGTTCCTCATTCTCACCGGCATCGAGACGCTGCCGCTGCGCATGCGCACGCATTGCGACAACGCGCAGGCGGTCGCCGAATGGCTTGCGGCGCATCCGAAGGTGGCATGGGTGAGCTATCCGGGCCTGCCCGGCGACCGCTATCACAACCTTGCCAAGAAATATTGCCCGGCCGGCGCCGGCGCCGTTTTCACCTTCGGACTGCGCGGCGGTTACGAAGCCGGCGTCAAGCTCGTGTCCAACGTGCAATTGTTTTCGCATCTCGCCAATATCGGCGACACGCGCTCCTTGATCATTCATCCGGCCTCGACCACACACCGGCAATTGACGGACGCGCAGAAGATTACCGCTGGCGCCGGACCCGACGTGGTGCGGCTCTCGATCGGCATCGAGGACAAAGCCGACATCATCGCCGATCTCGAACAGGCGCTGGCGGATTGACGTCTTAACCCGCTCGTCCTCGCGTAAGCGGGGACCCAGGCTGGATTCCCGCTTGCGCGGGAATGAGCGTGACATTGCGGCTTCAATGGCCGTCCACTCTAGAAGGAGTGCCATGCCCCGGCTGAAGGACAAAGTCGTACTGGTGACCGGCG
>DATMQV010000230.1:0-3141 GCA_035566615.1 Xanthobacteraceae bacterium | reverse complement strand
CACGCGCACGATCATGTCCAGCACATACGGGTCGGGGATTTCGTCGGCGGTGACGATGCAAGGGCCGATCGGATTGGAATTGTCGAAGTCCTTGCCTTTGCCCGGCCCGAGACTGGAGAGCATCTCCTGGCTCTGTTCGTCGCGGGCGGACAGGTCATTGAAGATGGTGTAGCCGAAAATGTAGTCGCGGGCCCGGTCCTTCGGGATGTTGCGGCCGGTTTTGCCGATCACGCAGGCGAATTCCAGCTCGTAGTCGATGGTCTTGGAATATGCGGGCCAGACCACGTCCTGGTCGGTGCCGCAAACCGCGAAGCGGCTCGGCTTGTAGAAGCTCGGCCGCTCGTACCAGATCTTCGGCACATTATAGGTGCCGGCGGCTTCCATCTCGCGCAGCGCTTTTTCCGGATCGGCCGTGGTCGCCGCGCGCACTTGGCGCAAGCGGGCGAACGCCTGAATGAGGTGCTTCTCGAAGCAAAGAAAATCGCGCATTTGCGCCGGCACCGGCAACGGCGCCAGGAGCCTCACTGCGGCGGTGTCGACCATGCCGCGCCCGCTCCGCTGTGCATCCGCGACGATCGCGCGGGCGCGGTCGAGCGCGGGGGCGCCGCCTTCGATCAGGGCCTGCATGCTTGCGAAGGCGGGATCGGCACCGGCGCCGGCCGCCGCGAAATCCACGATCCGGCGATCGTTGTCCACGATGGCGCCGACGCGCTGGGCGCCCGAGGCAGTGAAGGTGACGAGCCTCATTCGTCCTCCCGTCGATCGCTGATGGCGTTCACAGCGATCGTTCTCGAAACAGTCGTTCTTGGTCAGTCGTATTATTCTATTTCATTGAATGTTGAAATTGGGATAGAGTCAAGCTGTCCGCTACGCAACGTCGCGGACGCGCCCGCCACCGATGCGGGACTGGAGCTCGCATGAAGACCAAGAGCGCGGCAGCGCCGAAACCGCGGCGGAATCCGCCGAAGCGCAGGCCGCAGGCGCGCGGCGACCGCGTCGTCGCGCGCCGCGGCGATACCACCCGGCTCTCGATCCTGGACGCGGCCGAGCGGAGTTTTGCCGAAAGCGGGTTCGACGGTGTCTCGCTCCGCACCATCACTGAGCGTGCCGGTGTGGATCTTGCGCTCGCCAACTATCACTTCGGCACCAAGGAAAATCTTTTGCACGAAGTGATCGCGCGGCGCGCGCGCATCGTTCACGACGAGCGCGTGAAGGAGCTCGAACTGGCGCGGCAACAGGCGGGCACGCAATCGCCTTCGGTCGAAGCAATCGTCTCGGCCTTTCTCGCGCCGATGTTCCGGCGCCTCGCCGACGGCGATGCCGGGTGGCGGCATTACGCGAGTCTCGTGTCGCAGCTCGACGTGTTGCCGAAATTCACCGCGCTGGCGAGCGGAGTGCTCGATCCCACGGCACTGCACTTCATCAACGCGTTGCGGCTCGCCATGCCGAAAGCGCCGGAACCGTCAGTCTATTGGGGCTACATGTTTCTGCTCGGCACGATGGTGCAGGTGATATCGGCCACCGGGCGGATCGAGCGATTGTCGCGCGGGCTGTGCCGCTCCGACGACGTCGACGCGGCACTGCGCGAGATCGTTCCCTTTGTCAGTGGCGGCTTGCGCGCCTTGGGATCGCCGTCTCGATAGGCACGACGAGTTTTTGCCGGGCGATGAATGTTCGCACGCCGGCGCCTTGTGCAAAAACGCGTTGCGCCAGCATAGGTTCAGCAGAATAAATTTTGACAGACAGTAGAAGCGTAGGCGGCTCAAGAGCTTGCGCTGATAAACCGCTTAAACCCGCGCGCTGATCACTAAAGGCTTTTTAGCCGAGTGATTAACCGCGCCGCGCGGATCGCGGCAACTCGACCCGTGCCGGGAAGTGAAAGACCCGGCGGCCTGCCAGGGCCAATCGGGTTAATAGCGGACGTTTCAATGCATGAGTGATGTAGCGCGGCCGGCTACCGAAGGGCAAGGCCAATGAGTAATCGACATAGGGATAAGGGCAAGCTTCCGCCCTTCGTTGCACTGTTCAGACACACGGTTAAATCGCCCGCGTGGAAGGCCGCATCTGTTGGTGCGCGCGCAACGTTCTTTGAGCTGAAAGCCAACTCAAGCCGGTCGAACCGCAATCGACTCGGGAAAGCAAATCACACTGCTTCTTTGTGAAATTGGGGGAACTGGGTTAATTGTCCATTAAAAATGCTGCCCTGCAGCACCGGCGCGTATGAGAGGCACTACGCCTGAGCGGCGCTGGCCGCTAAGCACGAATCCTGTATTCCGCCGAGCCCGAGACTATTCAAAGAACGTCTGATTTAGGATCTGTCCGCCCCTTTTTTGCGCCCGTTGAGCGGACACGGCTTTTCGCGTGATGCTGCAAAAGCCCTTGCATTGCAGCGATTATTGAGCGACACCAACGGATATTCGAGGACACCCGTTACACGCCCGGATGCGTAAGGGTGCGGACACAGTGCGGACACGAGGGAGAGATCATGCACCTGACCGATAGCGGAATCCGCAAGCTTGCTGCGCCGGATCGCGGCAATCGCGTGACCTACGACGAGATGGTCAAGGGCTTCGGCCTGCGCGTGACCGCCAACGGCGCGCGGGCATTCGTTCTGAATTACCGGCACAAGGCCGACGGCCGCGAGCGGCGCGTCACCATCGGCGCATTCCCGGACTGGAGCGCGGCCGCTGCCCGCGAGGAGGCCAAGCGGCTCAAGCGCGAGATCGACGGCGGCGCTGATCCCGTCGGCGACCAGGAAGCGGACCGAGCCGCCCCGACCGTCGCCGAGCTGTGCGCGCGCTTCCTCGATGAGCATGTCCCGCGCAAGCGGCCATCGACCCAGCGCGATTACCGGCAGCAGATTCGCGTCGATATCCTGCCAGCGCTCGGCGCTTCGAAAGTGCATGCGGTCACGCACGCCGATATCGAGGCGCTGCATCGCCGGATTTCTGCGCGGGCTCCGACGCAGGCCAATCGCGTCATCGCGCTGCTTTCCCGCATTTTCACATCGTCGATTCGCTGGGGCATGCGGACCGACAACCCGGCGCGAGGCATCGAGCGCAATGCCGAGCATCGGCGCGAACGCTTTCTGTCCGGCGACGAGCTGGGGCGGCTATCGCATGCGCTCGCCGAGCTGCCCGA
>DATMQV010000229.1:0-3089 GCA_035566615.1 Xanthobacteraceae bacterium | reverse complement strand
AGGCGAAACAACCAAACGCCAATGGCTTCGATGTGGGGGAAACTTATGGCTCTCGCGCCGCGCTGGCGGCGGGATGCCGGGCCCCCATTGCGGCTCGGCGGCGTCATTGGACAATTGCGGTGTGCGCGTTCCCGGTGTGCGGGATCGCGGTTCTGCGACAGACGCCATCCCGCATGAAGCGGGCGGAGGGAACGGGTGCAGGCGCTTGATCCTCACTTAGATACGCTTCCCAAGCTTCTTCTCCACAATGCTGCGGCGCTGGGGTCGCGACCCGCCATGCGCCAGAAAGATCTCGGCATTTGGCAGACGTGGACCTGGGCGCAGATGCTCGATGAGGTCCGCGCCTTCTCGCTCGGCCTTGCCGAGCTAGGGCTCAAGCGCGGCGACAAATTCACCATCATCGGCAGCAACCGGCCGCGGCTCTATTGGGCGATGTGCGCCGGCCAGGCGCTCGGCGCCGTACCGGTGCCGGTCTATGCCGACGCGGTCGCCGACGAGATGGCCTATGTGCTAGCGCATGCCGAAGTGACGCTCGGTGTGGTCGAGGATCAGGAGCAGGTCGACAAAGTCATCACCGTGTCGGATCGTGTGCCCCAGCTTCGGCAAATCATTTACGACGAACCGCGCGGGCTGAAGGACTACGACCACAGCCGGCTGACGGCATTTACCGATGTCCAGGCGATCGGCCGCAAAAGGCTCGCGAGCGATCCTGCCTGTCTCGCGCAATGGGAAGCCGGTATCGCCGCCGGCAAGGGCGGCGATCTCAGCGTCATTCTATACACCTCGGGAACCACCGGCCGTTCCAAGGGGGTGATGCTCACCTTCGAGAACACGATCGTCTCGGCGCGCAACGCCAATGCGTTCGATCGCCTCGACGAGAAAGAGGAGGTGATCGCTTATCTGCCGCTCGCCTGGGTTGGCGATTACATTTTCTCCTACGTGCAAGCTTACACCGCCGGCTATTGCGTCAATTGTCCGGAAACGGCGGAGACTGTGCTGCAGGATCGCCGCGAGATTGGCACCACCTATGCTTTCGCGCCGCCGCGGGTTTATGAAAATCTCTTGACGCTCACAATGGTGCGCATGGCGGATGCGAGCGCGCTCAAGCGCAAAGTATTCGATTATTTCATCGCATTCGCTGATCGCTGGGGTGAGAAGATTCTCGACGGCCAGAAGGTGCCGCTCGGCGTTCGCTTGCTCTATGCGCTCGGCGATCTTTTGGTCTATGGCCCGCTGAAGAACCAGTTCGGTCTCACGCGCATTCGGGTGGGCTACACGGCCGGCGAGGCGATCGGACCGGAGATCTTCCGCTTCTATCGCGGCATCGGGCTCAATCTGAAACAGCTTTACGGCCAGACCGAAGCCTCGGTCTACATCACCGCGCAGCCCGACGGCGAAATTCATCCCGAGACTGTCGGCACAGCTTCGCCGGATGTTGAAATCAAGATTTCGGAGCAGGGCGAGGTGATGTTCCGCTCACCTGGCGTGTTCTCCGGCTACTACAAAGACCCGGAGCGCACCGCCGAAGTACTCACATCCGACGGCTGGGTTCATACCGGCGATGCCGGCTTCTTCGATGCCAAGACCGGACAGTTGCGCATCATCGACCGCGCCAAGGATGTCGGCCATCTTAAGGATGGCACGGTCTTTGCCCCGAAATACATCGAGAACAAGCTCAAATTCTATCCCAACATCCGCGAGGCGGTGGCGATCGGCGCGGGCCGCGATTTCGCTTGCGCCATGATCAATATCGATCTGACTGCGGTCGGCAGCTGGGCCGAGCGCAACAACGTTGTGTACGCCTCGTATCAGGAGCTCGCCGGCAATCCGCGCGTCTATGACATGATCGCGCGCCATATCGATGAGGTGAACCGTTCGCTGTCTGAGGAAGAGATCATGGCGGGCGCGCAGATCCATCGCTTCCTTATTCTACACAAGGAGCTCGATGCCGACGACGGCGAGCTCACCCGTACGCAGAAGCTCCGGCGCGGACACATCACCGAGCGCTATGCGCCGATTGTCGAAGCTTTCTACAATGGCGCGACCGAAGCGCAGATTGCGACCGAGGTCACTTTCGAAGACGGGCACAAGGGCGTGATCGCGGCGCGTGTGACGATTCGCGATTTGAAGCCCTATCCAACGCGGCCGGCGAAAATGGAGCGGGCGGCGTGAGAGCGCCGTCTGCGCGCGAGGCGGGAAGCGGCGAGGTGCTGCTCGCCGTCGAGGATGTTTCCCTCTCGTTCGGCGGCGTGCGCGCGTTGACCGGCGTTTCCTTCGATATCCGCAAAGGGGAAATCCGCGCCATCATTGGTCCGAACGGCGCGGGCAAGACCTCGATGCTCAATGTAGTCAACGGTTTTTATCAGCCGCAGTCCGGTCGCATCACGTTCAAAGGGGAGGTCCGCAAAAGCATGCGCCCCCACGCCGCTGCGGCCGGCGGCATTGCCCGCACCTTCCAAAACTTGGCGCTGTTTCGCGGCATGACCACGCTCGACAACATTCTGGCCGGTCGCGCGCTGAAGATGCGCTGCGGCTTTTTCTGGCAGCTTCTGCGCTACGGCCCGGCGCTGCGCGAAGAAGTCGAGCACCGGCGCCGGGTCGAGGAGATCATCGATTTTCTGGAGATCGCCGCCATTCGCAAAATCCCGGTCGGCCGCCTGCCTTACGGCTTGCAAAAGCGGGTGGAGCTCGGCCGCGCGCTGGCGATGGAGCCGGACCTTCTTCTGCTCGACGAGCCGATGGCCGGCATGAATCTCGAAGAGAAGGAGGACATGTCGCGCTTCATCATCGACGTCAACCAGCAATACGGCACGACGATTGCGCTGATCGAGCACGATATGGGCGTGGTCATGGACTTGTCCGACCGGGTGGTCGTGCTCGACTACGGCCGCAAGATCGCGGACGCCACGCCCGACGAGGTCAAGCGCGACAAGAATGTCATCCGCGCCTATCTCGGCGAGCCGCACGGGGTCAGCGTATGACGCGGGCTGGGCTGGCAAGTCACGGATGTGAACGCGGAGACCTACTCCGCTCGTTCCCGCGAAAGCGGCAATCCAGCGGCGGAGCGCAGAGAAGCTGGGCCCCCGCCT
>DATMQV010000228.1:0-3506 GCA_035566615.1 Xanthobacteraceae bacterium | reverse complement strand
CGGCGATCGAGCGTAGGGGCGGCAAGGCCGCGCACCTCGACGCAGGGCCTGCAGGCCCAAAGCGTGACGTTCGGATTGCTGGCGATCTCCTCGTAGCGGTTCGGCGGGCCGACCGGCACCAGCGTCTTGCCGACGCCTTCGACTGCCATCAGCACCGCGTCGTGGAAGAGCATCAGCGTGACAGTGTCGCCGGCCTGAACGGCGGAGGCGGCGAACAGGAAAGGCAGCATGGCGCGCGTCGTGTCGGTCGGACCGAAGCTGCACGAAATCACCCAATTCATGGTCGTTTCCCTTCTCTGTCGTTGCGATCGTCGTTGAGCCGATTGTCAGCGTGACAGCGAGAGCGCGCCGCCGCCGGTCTGGTGCCCTTCGAAGCGGCCGCCGGCGAGGCTTAGCTCCGCCAGGACCTCGCTCTTGTGGTCACGGATGATCATCGCGCCATGCTCGAAAGTCCATTTGCGGCTGGTGAAGAAGTTGCCGGGACAGCCGCCTTCCGGTGCGATCGTGCCCTGACCGGCGCCGGCGGCCTGAGCGAAATTCATGAAGCAAGCGCCGCCGCCTGCGGCGGCGAGCCGCCAGCGGCCGGCGACCTGGATCGGCGGCGGTTGCGGCGGTGGTGGAGGTGGCGGCGCTGCGGCTACTTCCGGCGGTGGCTCCGCATGGTTGGTGCAGCCACCGGCGGCCGCAAGCGCCAGCACGACAATGGCGGCTTTTGCGATACGAGCGGTCAACGCCGATACGTTCCTCAATCCCGACATGGCCCGCTCAAACACCTCGAATTGCGACTGCAAGCATGGCGGTGACGGCCCCCGGAGATTATCCCGGATGCGCCACGAAATGCCCCACTTGCGCCAATATTCCTAACCGAAATTAACGTCTACACGTGTCGAGGGAGGCACGCCATGATGACGCGATTGCCTGCGTTTGTTCAAGCGGCCCGCCCCCGCTTCTTAGGCGTTGCTTTGTTTGCCTTCGCGCTTATGGCTTCCGCCGGTGTCGCCCGGGCAGCGGATGCCACAACCGGTGCCGCTTCCCCGGTCGAGGAATTCTCCCAGCAGCTCGAAGCGTTTCAGAAGAGCGTGCCGGATCTGAACAAGTCCATTCAGGACAGCGCCGGCACCATCGACAGCGCCACCGATGTCGAGAAGGCGCGCGCCGAAATCAACCGCCTCAAGGACACGGTCTCCGCGTTGCTCGGCGCGGTGTCCGACAATGGCCCGGTCTCGCAGCTCGGCGCCAAGGCGCTCGATCACATCCACAACAAGCTCAAGGCGCTCGCGCAGGACAACCGCTTCAAGCCGGAGGAGCGCCAATTCCTGACCGACCAGTGGAAGAAACTCGAGGCGCAGACCGAAGGCGCGACCAAGGAGCTTGACGACGCGCGCGCCCAGTTCGTCGGTCTTCTGCACACGCTCCAGGACAACGAGGACTTCATCGGCGAACTGCTCGAGATCAGGCAGGCCGAGAAGGCGCTGGAAGTGATCCGTCAGCTCACCCACGAAATTCGCGATGCTTCGACCCAGCTCAACAAGCTGATCGGAGGCATCAAGCCGCCGGGAACTTGAGCGTGATCCGGAAAAGTGGACGCCGGTGTTCCGAAAAGATCATGCGCCAGTACAAAGCTCCAACGTCGTGAGCCTCGCCGGCCGGCGCCTGTTCGGGCTTGCAGTTAGCGCTGTGATCGTCGGCGCTGTGATCGCCGCTTGCCGGCCGAATGGCGATGTCGGCTACGTGGAGATCAAGACGGTCCCGGCCGCGCCGATCACCCTGACGGCGCTCTATATCGACTCCGCGAAACTTGCGCCCATCAGAAAGGGAAGCGCGATCCTGCGGCAGCCGACAGGCACGCTCAAGCTGCAAGGCGACGGCACTGCCGGCGCGCTGGCGCAGTTGTGCGAGATCGTCGTGGCGCGCAATCGGATCACCACGGTGACGGTGTCGGTCCTGGAACGCCCGCCGCGCTGCCAATGCCGCAACAGCGGCACCGACGCCGCGCACGCCTGTGTGAGTTGAACGTCATTCCGGATTGCCGCGACGCGTCATTCCGGAGCGGCCGAAGGCCGAGCCCGGAATCCATAATCACGAATGATGCAGAAGATTCTTCGTGCCAATTCCGGCTTGACCTGTGGCTATAGATTCCGGGCCCGCGCCTTCGGCGCGTCCCGGAATGACGGTGAGGCATTTGGCCCGGCCATGACGATCGCGTCCCGCGATCGTCACTTCATCGTCGGGATGACGAACTCGGCGCCTTCTTTGACACCCGAGGGCCAGCGCGCCGTCACCGTCTTGGTCTTGGTGTAGAAGCGCACCGCGTCCGGGCCGTGCTGGTTGAGATCGCCGAAGCCCGAGCGCTTCCAGCCGCCGAAGGTGTAGTAAGCAAGCGGCACCGGGATCGCGAAATTCACCCCGACCATGCCGACTTCGACACGGCTGACAAAGTCGCGCGCGGCGTCGCCGTCGCGGGTGAAGATGGCAACGCCGTTACCATATTCGTGCTCGGACGGCAGCCGCACTGCCTCCTCGTAATCCTTGGCGCGCACCACCGACAGGACCGGTCCGAAAATCTCTTCCTTGTAGATGCGCATGTCGGGTGTGACGTGATCGAACAGACAGCCGCCCATGAAATGGCCGCGCTCGTAACCCTGCAGCTTGAAGTCGCGGCCGTCGACTAGGAGCTTGGCGCCTTCCTTGATGCCGAGATCGACATAGCTCTTCACCTTCTCCAGATGTGCGCGCGTGATCATCGGGCCGTAGTCGGCCTGCGTGTCGGTCGAGAGCCCGATCTTGAGGCTTTCCACGCGCGGTACGAGCTTCTTGAGGAGAATGTCGGCTGTCTTTTCGCCGACCGGGACGGCGACCGACACCGCCATGCAGCGTTCGCCGGCCGAGCCGTAGCCGGCGCCGATCAGCGCATCGACCGCCTGATCCATGTCGGCATCAGGCATCACGATCATGTGGTTCTTTGCGCCGCCGAAACACTGCGCGCGCTTGTTGTTGGCGCAGGCGGTGGAATAGACGTATTCGGCGATGGAAGACGAGCCGACGAAGCCGACGGCTTTGATGCGCGGATCGGTGAGCAGCGTATCGACCGCTTCCTTGTCGCCGTTGACCACGTTGAGCACGCCGGCGGGGAGGCCTGCTTCCACCAACAGCGCTGCAAGCCGCATCGGCACTGACGGGTCGCGCTCCGACGGCTTGAGGATGAACGCATTGCCGCAAGCGAGCGCCGGCGCGAACTTCCACATCGGAATCATCGCCGGAAAATTGAACGGCGTGATGCCGGCGACGACGCCGAGCGGCTGGCGCATGGAATAGAGATCGATGCCGGGGCCGGCGCCTTCGGTGTATTCGCCCTTGAGGAGATGCGGAATGCCGCAAGCGAATTCGACCACTTCGAGGCCGCGCTGGATATCGCCTTTGGCGTCGGCAAACGTCTTGCCGTGCTCGGATGAGAGAAGCCGCGCCAGCTCGTCGAATTCCTTTTGCGCGAGATCGAGGAATTTCAT
>DATMQV010000227.1:0-2260 GCA_035566615.1 Xanthobacteraceae bacterium | reverse complement strand
CACGGTTTACATGGGCGCGGACGGCGCGCCGCCGAACGTCATTCCGGTGCAGCCGTGAGCCGGCGCAAGCCCATGAGAGGCGACACCGGCTGCGTCACACGTATTTCTGGTCCCGCTCCAAGAGCTCGATCGAGATGCCTTGCGGACCGCGCAAGAAGCAGATGCGCAGGCCGGGCCGGATGGTGCGCGGCTCCATGGTGAATTCCACGCCCTTGGCTTTGATCTCCGCGGCCACCGCGTCGATGCCGCTCACCGTCAGCCCGAAGTGGTCGAGCCCCCGGTAGGGCGTGACCGGCGGCGGATTGACCTTGTCGCCGGGAGCGACCGGCATAATGAAGACATCGGCGCCGCCGAGTTTCAGATCGATGCGCGGCTTGCCCTCGACGGTCGAACGGATCACCTGCGCGCCAAGGATGCGCTCGAACCAGGCAGCCGTCGCGTCCGGATCGGGGCTGCGCAAATGAATATGATCCCATCGGTAGTTTGGCGCGGCATTTGGCATCGGCGGCGTTTCCCCTCGTTAGGCGCATGGCCAGTCGCTCAAAATACAATCCGGCAAGATCCTGCCCGCACTGCACCGTCATGGGCATCGTGCCGCAGATTGCACTTCATTTGCGCACAAGCCGTTCCAGAGCGTGCGGCGATCAAGCATGACATAACAATCCCCGCGCGGAGAGTCCGCACTGTCCGCTAGTGCTCAGTCCGCCGGTGGCGTGTCGGCCATTGGATTACTTGCCTGCCGCCTTGCGCAGCGCCGCGTTGATGCGCTCCTGCCAGCCGGGCCCATCCTCTTGGAAGAAGTCGAGCACGTCGCGATCAATGCGCAGCGACACCATCTCCTTGACGCCGGGCACCGCCTGCGGCTTGGGCGGCAACTCGGGCGGGGGCTTGGTCGTTACCGTCTTGAACGCCTTCTCGGCTGCGGTGCGGGAATCTATCGGTCGTCGGGACATGGCACATTTATAGCAGAGATTGCTGCGAACGGCATCGAATCGGTTATGAATGCGACTATGGGAAAGTCAACGCGCCAGCCAATCTTGGCGGCCGGCGGCATTGTGGTTCGCCATGGCGGAAAGCCGCTGGTCGCTATCGTCCAGCGTCGCCGCGACAACGCTTGGGTTCTCCCCAAGGGTAAGCTCAAGGCAAACGAGAAGCCGATCGCGGCCGCCAGGCGTGAGGCCATGGAGGAAACCGGCGCCGACGTGCGCGTGCACGAATTTCTCGGCGTGATCTCCTATATCGGCGGCAACGGGCCGAAGATTGCGCATTTCTGGCGCATGCAGGCGGTCGGCACCTCGATCAGCGAGCCCTTGGACGACATCAAGGCCGTCGAATGGCTGCCTTTGTCCACAGCGATCGAACGCTTGAGCCTGGCGCACGAGCAGTCGTTCCTGCGCAATGTCGGAAAGAAAGCCGTCAAGCGCACGCAAAAGAAGCAGCGGCGGAAACCGGTTGCGGGGGCGATCATACACGCCGCCGACATCCCGCCGATGCCGGACGATCTGCACGCGGATGCGGGCGCGGCGCTGCCGATCGCTCCGGAAGCGGCGATGTTCGCCAATGGAAAGCACGTCAAGTCTCAGCCGCGCTGGGAAATGATCGCGCGATTGACCAGGCACTGGCAGACGGCCGTGGGACGCACGCGCCGGGCGGGCTAAGCTTTAGGCGCGCTGCCGTTTTTGCCTGTCTGCGCTTGCTGCACTTAAGCCCGCCGCACGTAAGCTTGCGCCATGCGAGTTGCCGCATGTGTGTCGTCATAGGCCGCGTGATACAGTGATTGCGGCTTATGTCGGCGAGGGTGCATGCCGGAGAAGCGCTATCGCTTCGTTCCGCCGGGCGGCGGACCGAACTACGACTGGACCCGCGATCACACCATCGTCAAGGTGGCCGCCGCCGATACCGGCGGCGCCTATGCGTTGATGGAAGACAATCTCAAGCGTGAATTTGCGCTCGGTCTGCATCTACATCGCCAGCACGCCGAGACATTTTACATCCTCGACGGTGCGGTGAATTTCCATATCGACGGCGATTGGATGGCGGCCGAGCCGGGCGCATGCGTGCACATTCCGCCAGGCGTGCCGCACGCACTCGATTTGCCGGCCGGCGGCACTGCGCGCTGCTTGATGATTTTTCAGCCGGCCGGCTTCGACCAGTTCCTCGCCGAACTTGCGGCCTTGAGCGAAGCGCAAATGGCCGACGAGACATTGATGCATGCGCTCAACGACAAATACGACATCATCAATCTCGGCGACGTGCCGCC
>DATMQV010000226.1:0-20828 GCA_035566615.1 Xanthobacteraceae bacterium | reverse complement strand
CCCTTCGGCGTCGCGCGCGCCCAGGGCTGGGTGACGTGGATCGAGCCGACGTCGTAGTCGGCGGCCTGCGCTCCGGCGGGTGCAAACTGGATGGTGATCGTTACAGCCCCGGCCAGGACGCTTTGGATCAACGTGCGCGTGCGTTCAGTCATGGATGTCTCCCGAATTTGCCGGCAGCCTCTAGCGCAGTTCGAGGCGGAAATCGTGTTCCATTGGAACATGCCTGGTTGGGCAGCCATGAATACCCACCGAAAAGCACCCAGATATGGCGGCGTTGAACTTGCCGGCATCCTTCGCTATACGGGCACCACGACCGGAGGGGCCCGCAGCGTTCGGGCTTGTACGGCGCTGCCTGGGCCGGCGGCGCCATTCATGCTGCAAGGGAATGAGCACGCCCGATGTCTGCCACGTTTGATAAAGTTGCTGATATTATTGCCGAAACCTGCGACATTCCGCGCGACAATATCAAGCCCGAAAGCCACGCGATCAACGATCTCGAAATCGACAGCCTCGATTTCCTCGATATCGCCTTTGCGATCGACAAGACCTTCGGCATCAAGCTGCCGCTCGAGCAGTGGACGCAGGAGGTCAACGACGGCAAGGCGACGACGGAGCAGTACTTCGTGCTGCAGAACTTGAGCGAACAGATCGACAAGCTGATCGCCGCAAAAAGCGCCTAGACCGTGACCCGATCGCGTTGAATCCGATCACGGTCTCGATGTTACATTGGAGCATGATCTTCTCCGAAAACCGGTTTCCACGTTTCGGGATCATGCTCTAAAGGGCGCCCACCCATGCGTTTCGAATATTTCCAGATGATCGACCGCATCGCCGCGCTCGACGTGAGCGAGCGCACGGTGCGATCCATCTGCAGCGTGCCGAAAGAGAGCACGATTTTCGAAGGACACTTTCCCGGCTATGCGCTGATGCCGGGCGTGCTGCAGATCGAATGCATGGCACAGACCTGCGGCTGGCTCGTCATCGCGATCAACCGCTTCGCCGCCATGCCGTTCCTGATCGCCGTCAAGGAAGCCAAATTCCGCAGCCCCGTGCTTCCCGGCGAAGAACTCGAGTTCGAAGGCAAGATCATCCACGAGGGCTCCGGCTTCACCGTTGGCGAAGCCAAAGGACGCCGCCATGGCCGAACGGTCTGTGAAGCGCAGATCACGTACCGCGTCGTGCCGTTTCCGAATGCCGAGCTACGCCAGGCCATGGTGGAATGGGGGGAGCGTATCCACGTGCCGGTGAAAGATTTCTCGGACGAAGCTTCCAAGGAGCCCGGCCCGTGAGCGACGGCCGTGAGGTGTGGATCACCGGCGTCGGCCTCATCACGTGCCTTGGCGAAGGGCTCGAGGCGGCGTGGGGTCATCTCGAGCGCGGCGATCCTCCGCCGTATGACGACAAGAGCTTCGCGCCCTATATCGTGCATCCGCTCTGTGCGCTCAACTTCGACAAGCAGATCCCGAAAAAGAGCGACCAGCGCCAGATGGAGCTGTGGCAGCGGATGGGGGTCTATGCCGCCGGTCTCGCGCTCGCGGACGCAGGTCTTGCCGGCAAGCCTGAACTCCTCGACAACACCGACATGATCGTGGCGGCCGCAGGCGGCGAGCGCGACATTCCGGCCGACAGCGGCATTCTTACCGGCATGCGCAAGGTTACCGAGCGCGGGCCGTTTCTCAACGAACGGCTGATGAGCGATCTGCGCCCTACTCTCTTTCTGGCGCAGCTTCCCAATCTTCTCGCCGGCAACATTTCCATCGTGCACGGCGTCGTCGGCTCGTCGCGCACCTTCCTGGGCGAAGAGTCGGCCGGCATCGACGCGGTGCGCATCGCGCAGGCGCGCATCGCCGCCGGTCAGAGCGAATTGACGCTGGTGGGCGGCGCCTACAACGCGACCCGCTGGGATGTTCTGCTCATTTTCGAGCAGTCTGGCAGCACGCTGCGGGATCACTTTGCGCCGGTCTGGGATCGCGGCCCGCAGGGCGGCATCGCGCTCGGCAACATGGGCGCCTTCCTGGTGCTCGAAAGCCGCGAGCATGCGCAGGCGCGCGGCGCGCGGGCGCACGCTCGCCTCTCGGCGGTCCGCGCCGACCGCAATCGCCGCCAGCCCGGCGAAATCGAAGCGACGCTGCGCAAGGAATGGGCGGCCATCGCCGGCAAGATCGACCGACCGCATGCGGGCGTGATTTCCGGCGCGGCGGGCCTTGAGCCCGCAACGTCGGCCGAGCGGGTAGCGCTCAAGGAGATCGGCCTTCCCGTCCGCAATACCGGGACGTATATCGGTCATGGCGTCGAGACGCAGTTTGTGGCCAATATCGGAATTGCCAGCGCCGCGCTCGAGCATGGCAAGCTGTTCGCGCCCGCGGGCACGGGGGACTTCGGATCAAGTCCGCCCGATCTGTCGCAGGTGATCGTCACCGGCGTCGGCAACTGGCGCGGCGAAGGTCTGGCGCTGGTCGAGCGCGTGAAGTGAGTGTTTGGTGGAGCAAAATCTTTTCGGAAAACCGGTGTCCACTTTTCCGGATCATGCTCTAACCGGCTGACTGAAGGAGAGCGGTAATGACGACCGCAACACGCGATAAGAAAGGCCGCCCGATCATCGCGGTGACCGGGATCGGCGTGGTGACCTCGCTCGGCATCGGCACATCCGACAATTGGGCGAAGCTCACCGGCGGCGTCTCCGGCATCCGCCGCATCTCGCGCTTTCCGACCGAAGGCTTGCGCACGACCATCGCCGGCTCGGTCGATGCCGCGTATCAGGAAGGCATGTCGCCGGCCGAGCTTTCCGAGCGGATCGCGCGCCTTGCCGGCGAAGAGGCGATCGCCCAGGCCGGCATCGGATCGAAGAGCCGCTTCCCCGGGCCGCTCTTTCTTGCGCCGCCGCCGCTCGAAATCGAGTGGCCGGACCGCATCAAGATGGCGGAAATGGCGGCGGCGAATGCCGATACTGGATACGCCGATCTTTTGCGCGTCGCCCATCAATACGGCAACACTTACCGGCCGTTCAAATTCGCTATCATCGGCGAAAATCTCGCCGAACATTTCGGCACCGAAGGCTCGCCGGTGTCGCTCAACACCGCGTGCGCGTCCGGCGCGAGCGCCATCCAGCTCGGCATGGAAGCGATCCGCCGCGGCGAATGCGACGTGGCGCTCGCGATCGGCGCCGACGCTTCGCTCACGCAGGAATCGCTGGTGCGCTTCTCGCTCCTTTCGGCGCTGTCGACGCAGAACGATCCGCCCGAGCGCGCCTCAAAACCGTTCTCGAAAAACCGCGATGGCTTCGTGCTGGCAGAAGGCGCCGCCGCTCTGGTGCTCGAAAGCCTGGAGCACGCCCGCGCGCGTGGCGCGCGCGTGCTCGGCATCCTCGAAGGCTATGGCGAGAAATCCGACTCGTTCCATCGCACGCGCAGTAGCCCGGACGGGAAGCCGATCATCGCCACCATGCAGAAGGCGCTCGCCGATGCCGGCGTTGCGCCCGAGGATATCGACTATATCAACGCGCACGGCACCTCGACGCCCGAGAACGACAAGATGGAGCATCTCGGCGTGTCGGCCGTGTTCGGCGAACGCATCCGCGGCATCCCGATCTCCTCGAATAAATCGATGATCGGCCACACGCTGACAGCCGCAGGCGCGGTCGAGGCGGCATTCACGGTGATGACATTGCAAAGTCAGCGCCTGCCGCCGACCATCAATCACGCCATTCCGGATCCGACCATCCAGCTCGATGTCGTGCCCAATGTGGCGCGCGACGCCAAGGTGCGCCGCGCCATCTCCAATTCGTTCGGCTTCGGCGGGCAGAACATGTGCCTGGTCGTGGCGCTGGAGCCGGCGTGAGCTTGGTCGAACCGCAAACGGCGGTGTCTGCACAGACGATGCGCGCGCTGACGCTCGTCGCCGACCGCAAGATCGAACTGCTCGACGTGCCGGCGCCCCCGCCCCCGGCGGCGGGCGAAGTGCAGATCGGCATCAAGGCGATCGGGCTCAATCATCTCGACGTCTGGGGCTGGCGCGGCATGGCGTTCGCCAAGCGCAAGATGCCGCTGGTCGTCGGCGTCGAGGCCTCAGGCGAAATCCGCGCCGTCGGCCCGGGCGTCAGCGGCTTTCGCATCGGCGATCCGGTCGTCGCCTATGGCGGGCTGACCTGCGGCACCTGCAAGGCCTGCCGCGAGGGCCGCGACAATCTCTGTGAGAACGTCGCCGGCGTCATGGGCTTTCATGTCGACGGCTTCGCGCGCGATCTGCTCAACATGCCGGCACGGCTCATCGCCCCGGTGCCGGCGGGGTTGAGTTTCCGCGACGCCGCCTGCGCGCCGATCGCCTACGGGACCGTACAGCACATGCTGTTCGATAACGCCAAGCTCAAGCCCGGCGAGACCATTCTGGTGCAAGCCGGCGGCTCCGGCATCGGCACTGTGGCGATTAAGATGGCGAAGGCGATCGGCTGCACGGTCATCACCACCGTGGGCGACGACGCGAAAGCGGTGAAAGCGAAAGCGCTCGGTGCCGATCACGTCATCAATTACCGAACGGACCGTTTCGAAGGCGTTGTGCGCAAGCTCACGGGCAAGAAGGGCGTCGACGTCGTTTTCGAGCATGTCGGTCCCGATACGTTCAACGGCTCGCTCCTGTGCCTCAAGCGCGGCGGCCGGCTCGTCACCTGCGGCTCGACGTCCGGACAATCGACGACCATCAATCTTTTCCAGCTCTATCTGCAGCAGTATCGCATCTTCGGATCGTTCGGCGCTTCGATGCGCAATATCCGCGACAGCCTCGACAAGATGGCCGCGGGGCTTCTGCCGGTGATCGATACGGAAGTCCCGCTCGCCGAGTTCGATCGCGGTCTTGCCCGCCTCGAAAGCCGGCAGGTCTTCGGCAAGATCATCGTCTTGTTCTAATGCGGCGGGCGCTCCGATATTTTTGGTGACGCATGATCTTTTCGGAAAACCGGCGGCCACTTTTCCGGATCATGCTTTTTTGGCGGCGCATGATCTTTTCGGAAAACCGGCGGCCACTTTTCCGGATCATGCGCTGATGGCCGAGCGGAGCCGCGCACAGGTTTTTCTGGATTCGATCGTCGGCGCGCTCGTCGCCGGCTTCCTGAGCGCGATCAAGCGCCTTGACCGAAGGCGCAGCGCCGATTTCGCCGGCGCCCTCATGCGCCGGATCGGACCGTTCCTGCCCGAGCATCGCGTCGGGCGCGAGAACCTGAGCGCCGCCTTTCCGCAAAAGTCCGAGGATGAGATCGAAAAAATACTCGCCGGCGTGTGGGACAATCTCGGCCGCATCGCGGTCGAGTTCGCCCATCTCGACGAGTTCTGCATCGCCGATTTCGGCCGGCAGACACCCGACGTCATCACCTACACGCTGGAAACCAAAATCCGCTACGACACCATGGCGGCGAGCGGCCACGCCATCCTCGGCTTCGCCGCGCATCTTGCCAATTGGGAGCTTCCTGCGGTGGTGGCCAAGACGCTCGGCACCAATGCGGGCATCCTCTATCGGCGGCCGAATATCGCTGCGGTCAGCGACATGATCGTCAAGATGCGCGAGCCGCTGATGGGCCACCTGATACCGAACGGCCTTGCCGCGCCGGTGCAGATGGCGCGGCTCGCGGATTCCGGCGCGCATGTCGGCATGCTGGTCGATCAGCATTACACCAAAGGCGTCGAAGTGATCTTCTTCGGCCGGCGCTGCATGGCCAATCCGCTGATCGCGCAATTGGCGCGACAAACCGGATGCCCAATCCACGGCTTGCGCGTGATCCGCAATCCCGACGGCAACAGCTTCGTGGCCGAGATCACCGAAGAGATCGCGCCGGTGCGCGATGCCAACGGCGAGATCAACCTCACCGGCACCATGCAGGCGATCACGTCGGTGGTCGAGCGCTGGGTGCGCGAATATCCGGAGCAATGGCTCTGGCTGCACCGCCGCTGGCGCTGAGGCTTAGGGCGCGCCCTCATAAAATCGCGAGTGGTGGCAGCGACCTGATCAATGTCTGCTCGGGCCCGCTTTCCGGACTCAAGTCGGACATGTCCTGACGTCCGAGAAGGGCCAGCGGCTGCTATTTTTGCCATTGGCCCGCGCATTTCAGCTCACACTAAACTTTGTGGGCCGATACCTTGATGAAATCAACAAAGGCCCGCAGTGGCGCCGGCACAAGCCGCCGTCCGGGGTAATAGAGATACGGCCCCGCGAAACACTGCCACCAGGGTTCCAGGACCGGTTCGAGCGCGCCGCTTTCAAAGTGTGGGCGCAGCCAGTCCTCGAACAAAGGCACGATGCCGGTGCCCGCGATCGCGGCGTCGACGAGGAGATCGGTGGCGCCGCCGAGGCGCACCGTCAGCGGCCCCGTCACGTCGACCTTGATGACTTCACCGTCGCGCTCGAACTCCCAGCTCACCGTCGCGCCACTCGGAAACCGGCCCTGCAGACACGCATGGCCGAGCAGATCGCGCGGATGCTCCGGTCTTCCACGTCGATCAAGATACGCCGGGGCGGCGCCTAGGGAAAAACGCTGCTGACGCGGACCGATCGGCACCGCAATCATGTCCTGCTCCAACCGCTCGCCATAACGGATGCCGGCGTCGCAACCGGCCGCGAGTACGTCAACGAAACTCTCCTCGGCGATTATCTCCAGGCGAATGTCCGGATAGGCGGCGAGGAACGCAGGAACGATCGCCGGCAGCACCAGCCGCGCCGCGCTGACGGGGACATTCAGCTTGAGCGTACCCGCCGGCCGGTCGCGCAGGCCGTGGGCCACGTCGATGGCGGCTTCGACCTCGCGCAGCGCCGGCGTCAGCCGCTCTAGCAGTCGCTCGCCCGCCTCGGTCGCAACGACACTGCGCGTCGTTCGGTTGAGGAGTCTGACGCCGAGCTTCGCCTCCAGCCTGCGAACCGCCTCGCTCAGGCCGGACGCGCTAACGCCACTCGCGCGGGCGCCATCGCGAAAGCCGCCGGCGCGGGCCACCGACACGAATGCATTGAGATCAGCTAGGCTGGCTTTCATTGTTTGGATTTTCGTACGACCTGTACAAACTGTGCCTATTTTCGTGCATGCTGGCAAGATCTAGCTGAGAGTGGTCGCATCAAGGAGATCGACCATGGCCAGTGTTCAAAAATCCGGCACTTTCACTCTCGGCGACCGCACCGTTTACCGCCTAGGCTATGGCGCCATGCAGCTTGCAGGGCCCGGCGTTTTCGGCCCGCCCAAGGATCGCGGCGCGGCACTGGACGTCCTGCGCAAGGCCGTGGCGCAAGGCGTGAACCACATCGACACCAGCGATTTCTACGGGCCGCACGTCACCAACCAGATTATCCGCGAGGCGCTGCACCCATACTCAGACGATCTCACCATCGTCACAAAAGTCAGCGCCCGGCGCGGCGCCGATGGGTCGTGGATTCCGGCCATGTCACCGCATGAACTGACGCTAGCCGTGCACGACAATCTGCGCAATCTCGGGCTCGACGTGCTCGACGTTGTCAACCTGCGCAGCATGTTCGACGTGCATGGCCCTGCCGAAGGATCGCTCGAAGCGCCGCTCTCTGTCCTCGCCGAACTGCAACGCAAAGGCTTGGTGCGTCACATTGGACTAAGCAACGTCACGCCAACGCAAATTGCGGAAGGACGCAAGATTTGCCAGATCGTTTGCGTGCAGAATTATTACAACCTGGCGCACCGCGACGACGACGCGCTGATCGACGATCTGGCAGGCGACGGCACCGCCTATGTGCCGTTCTTTCCGCTCGGCGGTTTCAGTCCGTTGCAATCGTCGACCTTGTCGGCCGTAGCCGCGCGTCTTGGCGCTACGCCGATGCAGGTCGCGCTCGGTTGGATGCTTCGTCGCGCGCCCAATATCCTTCTCATTCCCGGCACCTCGTCGGTGATGCATTTGAAGGAAAATCTGGCGGCGGCCGAGATCGTTTTGTCCGACGATGTCATCAAGGAGCTGGAGGGCGTCGCAAGCAAAGCCGCCTGATGGCGTCCGAAAGTCGGCGGCGATCCACTTGGTTTGCAACGTCGTCGCTCGCGGCGTCGCAGGCGCGGATTCTCAGTTGCCTCTGAGCGTGTCGTCACCTTGGGGCCAGACTCGGTTATTCGGCGATGTCGGCCCAATGTCCGGTTTGCCCGAAAGCGGACACGGCTGGGCAATTTGACGAGTACACGTCCCTAGGCCGCTCCCCCGCCACGCCGGCGAAGATCACCAGCCGTTCGGTTTCACATGATCGTAGGGATTGGGCCCGTACGGGGTGACGCCGACGATCGCGCCGCCGTTCCAAGGCGCCATTGCGGGACCGCCGAGTCCCCAGGTCTGGACCAGGCCGCCATAGCCCCACTGATTGCGCACCGTCGGTTGAAAGAAATATCGGCAATTGCGGGCGGGGCACTGCGCTTGCGCTGTGTTCACGGCCGCCACGGTCGCCGCACTCAATGCCGCCAGCGCCAGGCTTGCGCACAGAAAGGTTTTCATCACGCCACGCTACAAAGCCGTCTGCCCAGAGGACTAGCGGCGTTACTCGGACTACGCCGAAAGCCACGTTGGCATGAATTGATTATTGGAGCGTTACGGCGATTGCTTAAGGCTTGGTCACCACAGGCCAAGTCTCTACAGGCCTGGTCACTACTTGGGGGTCACTACTTGGGGGGCGCGGTCTCGTTCAAGATCGCCCACGCGACGTCGTCTGGACAGCGCACCGGAAACGCGTCGTAAGGCGCATTGTCGACCGGGGAATCAGTGATCATTTTCGGCGTCACCAGGAGTTTTGCGATCTTCTTCGTATCCGTCTTCGGCTCGGTCTTGGAGTCGGCTTTGGACTCTGTCTTGGAATCGGTTTTGGGCGCAGCTTTGGGATCGCCTTTCGGATCGAGGGTGTATTTGACGGTCAGCACGCCGGCGAGGATCGATCCGTCGCCATGAATGTTCTTGATCTCGCAAGTGTCGACCTGCTTGTCGCGGTCGAAGCTGCAGCGGCCGACGGTTTCGACTTCACGCTGCAAAAGCCCCATGTCGCGCTTCTGCATCCTTAACCCGATGAAGTGTCCGTCGGCAAAACGGATCTCGAGATGCGCGCGGCAAGCCGCGACGATGTCGGATGCCGCCACCGGCTTGCGCGGGAACGACCAGAAGCCCGGCGTGATCGGGCTTTCGGTAAGCGCCGTCTGCGCCGATGCCGACGTGCCACAAAATGCGCCGGTAAAAATCGCCACCACCGCTACGCCCAAGCGTCTCGTCATAATTGCCCCCGCTGCAAGTCCGCGCATGATAGCGCCGTCAGATCATCGGCAGCCTCGTAATGATGGGGAACCAATAACGGAATTTTGTCGTCGTGCCGAGGAATTCGCCGAGCCTCTACCCGGCCGGTCGTCTTGACCAAATCGGATTTCTGCACGGCGCCGGATTGCCGCACAGTTAGGCATTCAACGCGGGCCCGGCCCTGCGCCGATCACTTCATCGGGCACTTGTCGTGGTAGCGATCCTGGTGATCCCTCAGGATCGCCGCGACGGTTTTGATCTCGAAGGTCCCGTCGGGCTTTTTTACCGTTTCCTGCAGATAGAAATTCTGAATCGGAAAGTGATTGTTGCCGTAGCGGTAAGGGCCGCGCACCGAGGCGTAGTCGGCTTTTTCCATTGCCGCGCGCAGGCCGTCCTTGTCGGCGAGATTGCCGTTGACGCCGACCACCGCGCTGTTGATGAAATTCGCCGCGTCGTAGCCCTGCGCCGCGTAGAAAGACGGATCGCGCTTATAGGCGGCGCGGAAGCCCGAGACGAATTTCTCGTTGGCGGCATTCGGCAGGTCGATCGCCCAATGGCCGGCGGTCGCAATGCCGAGCGCGAGTTCGCCGATCTTCGGCAGCGTCAGCGCGTCGATCATGAACGCCGTGTAGAGCGGGATCTGCCCCTTCAGGCCGGACTGCGCATATTGGGTCAGGAACTGCGCACCCGCGGCGCCCGGATAGAAGGCGAAGATCGCGTCGGGCTTCGCCGCGCGGGCTTTGGTCAATTCGGCGGAGAAATCGAGCTGGCCGGGCCAAGCGGTGTATTCCTCGCCGACGACCTGGCCCTTGAAGTTTGCCTTGACGCCGGCGGCGACGTCCTTGCCGGCGGCGTAGTTCGGATCGATCAGGAACAGGGTCTTGACGCCCTTCTGGTTCAAGTATTCGCCGGTCGCCTGCGCGGCCTGATCGCCTTGCCACGAGACCGAGAAGAAGTACGGCGAGCATTGCTCGCCGGCGATCTGCGACGGGCCCGCATTGGCGCTGATGATGAAGGTCTGCGAATTCACCGCCGGCAACAGCGACGCCAGCAGCACGTTCGAAAAGCCATAGCCGGTGAGAAAATTGACGTGGTCGGATTCGATCAGCTTGTCCGTCTTCTGCTTGCCGACCTCGGGCTTCTGCGTGTCGTCCTCGTAGAGAACCTCGACCGGCTTCCCCGCCATCTGGCGGCCGAGATGCTCGAGGCCGAGATTGAAACCGTCGCGCATATCGTTGCCGATCGCCGCGGTCGGACCGCTGAACGTGCCGACGAAACCGATCTTGACGGCGTCTGCTGCCATCGCGGCTGGTATGGCCGCCGGCGCGATGCACGACAGGGTAACGATCGCGGCTGCAAGCCACGTTCGCGCTTTACGCATGTCTCCTCCCAGCGCGGCGCTTTGCTTGTGTTCGCGCCGTCACCGCAAACTATGGGTGAAGGAGCAATTGTTGTAAATGCATGACAAGACGACCCGGCAACAGCGGCGGCGGCCCGCGATGCAGGCACGCTCGTGCCCACCCCCCGAGCCGCATTCGATCGGTTTTTGCCCAAATTTGCCTCAGCGCGTTATCCGCTTGCGCCGATTCGGGTGCACGTAGTCGAATATTTTTGCCGATCACTTAAGTGTTATTCGCTAAAACGGCTGCGTTTATTCGCCAGAGCCCTATATTCACGTCCATGGCCCGTCCACTTTGCCGCTTTTTCGCACCGAGTAACGGCAGGTCCGGGCCGGCCTTGGTCTTTCCGCAGACCCAGCGTCCAGGCTTCCCGCAACAAGACTTCTCGCAACGAGATTTGCGCAAGAACAAGTCACAAACGAACCGGCGATTGGGGCGTTAACCGGCCGCGTCAAGTGTCGACTTGCCGACGGTCCGCAGCCGCACCACGTGGGAGGACTCCTGAGGCAATGGTCGTGCAGCGGATCTGCGTCTCCGGATCCGTAGCTTTTCGGCAGACTGAGACTTCGGCAGGTTCAGGCTTCGGCAGATTCAGATATGGGCATCGTTCGTTTTGCTCTCAGATTTCCCCACACCTTCTATGTGGTGGCCGCGCTCGTCGTGTTTCTCGGCTCGGTCGCGATCGGAACGATGCCGACCGACATTTTCCCCGAGATCAACATCCCGGTCGTCACCATCGTCTGGCAATATACCGGGCTCAGCACCCCGGAAATGGAGCAGCGGGTCACCACCTACAGCCAGTATGCGCTGTCTTCCAGCGTGAACGGCATCCAGGATATCGAAGCGCAAACCCTCAACGGGATCTCGGTCCAGAAGATCTTCTTCCAGCCGGACGTCAATCTTGATCTGGCGATCTCGCAGATCGTTTCCGCGACCAACTTCATCCGCGTGTTGATGCCGCCGGGGATTCAGGCGCCGGTCGTGGTGCAATACAACGCCTCGAGCGTGCCCGTGCTGCAGGTCGGACTGTCCTCCGACACCCTCAACGAGCAGCAACTCTACGACTACGGCATCTATCGTCTGCGGCAGCAGCTGGCGCCTATCCACGGCGTCACGCTCCCGACCCCGGCCGGCGGCAAGTACCGGCAGATCATGGTCGATATCGATCCGCTCAAGCTGCAGGCGAAAGGCCTGACGCCGCTCGACGTCGTCAATGCAGTCAATGCCCAGAACCTGACGCTGCCCTCGGGCCTGGCCAAGATCGGCGACACGCAATTCACCGTGCGCACCAACGCGGTGCCGACCAAAATCTCCGACCTCAACGACATCCCGGTGAAATACATCAACGGGCAAACCGTGTTCGTGAAGGACGTCGGCCAGGTGCACGACGGCAACGCCGTGCAGCAGAATGTCGTGCGCACCGACGGCCGGCGCTCCGTGCTGCTCAGCATCATCAAGAACGGCAACGCTTCGACGCTGGCAGTGGTCAATGCGGTCAAGCAGGCCCTGGTGATCTCGCGCAAAGCGGCGCCGCCCGGCATGCAGATCAAGGAGCTGTTTGATCAATCGGTGTTCGTCAAAGCCTCGATCGTGGGACTGCTGCGTGAAGGCGCAATTGCCGCCGGCTTGACCGCCCTGATGATCTTGCTGTTCCTCGGGTCGTGGCGGTCCACCATCGTCGTCATGGTCTCGATTCCACTCGCGATCCTTTCCTCGCTGATCGTTCTGTATTTCCTCGGCGACACCATTAATACGATGACGCTTGGCGGGCTTGCGCTCGCCATCGGCATTCTGGTCGACGACTCCACGGTCACGATCGAGAACACCCACCGGCTGCTCACCGAGGAGCATCAGCCGCTGCCGCGGGCGACGCTGCACGGCGCCGCCGAAATCGCCGTGCCGACGCTGGTTTCGACGCTGGCGATCAGCTGCGTGTTCGTTTCGGTCGTATTCCTCCACGGCCCGGCGAAATATCTGTTCACCCCGCTCGGCTTGGCGGTGGTGTTCGCCATGCTGGCGTCCTACGGCTTTTCGCGAACGCTGACGCCGATCACCATCGGCTTGCTGCTCAAGGGCGAACGGCACGGGCCGGAGGCTTCGCAAGGTTGGTTCGGGCGCCTGTTCGCCAAGTTCGAGCACGGCTTCGAAAGCATGCGCGCCGCCTATGCGGAGCTTCTGCACACGCTCCTGACGCGCCGTCTGATCGTACCCATCGCGGCCGTGCTGGTGCTCGCGCTCGGCGGCACACTGTTCATGTTCGTCGGCCGCGACTTCTTTCCGATCATCGACGGCGGCCAGATCCAGCTGCACGTGCGCGCGCCGGCCGGAACGCGCATCGAAAAGACCGAGCAGATCTTCCAGGCGGTGGAGGACAAGATCCGGGAGATCATCCCCGATGACGAACGCGAGTCGATTGTCGACAATATCGGCTTGCCCGCCCGCTCCTACAATTACGCCTTCGGCGACGGCACCGCGACCGGGCTTAACGACGGCGTCGTGCTGGTCTCGCTGAAAGAAGATCACGCGCCGACGATCAACTACGTCCGCAAGCTGCGCGAGGCGCTGCCGGCGGCCTTCCCGGAATGCGTGTTCTACTTCCAGGCCGCCGACATGGTGACGCAGATCCTCAACTTCGGCATCTCGGCACAGATCAACGTGCGCACCGTCGGCTACGACCGGACCAAGAATTTGCGCATCACCAAGGAGCTGCAGCGCCGGATCGCCGCTATCCCCGGCGTCGCCGATGCGCATTTGCAGCAGGAGGTCAACGGGCCGGAATTCTTCGCCCAGATCGACCGGGCGCGCGCTACGCAGTTCGGCCTGACGGTGAACGACATCGCGCTCAATCTGAACACAAGCTTGAGCTCGTCCGAGCAGGTCTCGCCGAATTTCTGGACCGACCCGAGCAACGGCACCCCATACTACATCACGGTACAGACGCCCGAATACAAAGTGGCCTCGATGAACGACCTCAAGAACACGCCGGTCACCAAGTTCACCAGCGTGCCCACTCGAAATCCGGTGCCGGGATTGCTCAGCAACGTCGCCACGCTCACGCGCGACAGCATTCCGACCAACACCAATCAGGCCAACATCCAACCGGTCTATGAAGTCTATGCCAACGCCGATGGACGCGATCTCGGCAGCATCTCGAGCGACATCTACAAGATCGTGGCGGAATATCAGTCGCAACTGTCGCCCGGCAATCGCATCGAGGTCATCGGCCAGATCGACAGCATGAACTCCGCATTCCGCGATCTGGCGATCGGCATCCTGTTCGCCGCGGTGTTCGTCTATCTGCTCATGGTGGTGAACTATCAGAACTGGGGCGACCCGTTCGTGGTCATCCTGGCGCTGCCGGCGACGTTTTGCGGCATTGTCACGATGCTGTATATTACAGGGACGACATTGAGCGTGCCATCGCTGATGGGGGCCATCATGGCCATCGGCGTGGCGTCGGCGAATTCGATCCTGCTCGTCACCTTTGCGCGCGAGCAGCAACTCGCCGGCGCTCCGGCCTTCGATGCGGCGATCGCCGCCGGCCGCACCCGGATCCGGCCGGTGCTGATGACCGCCGCGGCAATGATCGTCGGCATGGTGCCGATGGCAATCGGCGGCGCCGGCGAAGAGCAGAATGCAGCGCTGGCGCGGGCGGTGATCGGCGGCCTGTTGTTTGCAACGCCGACGACACTGCTGGTGGTGCCGTATCTGTTTGCAACGCTGCGCAAGGGCAACGATGGCAAGCCGGCGCATGGCGTGTTCGAAGAGGAGCTGGAATGAACAAGGTCGAGCGGCCCCCGACGCCCGATAGTCCGACAGAAGCGCCGCAATTGCCGGCCGACACCGAACCGCACAAGGCGGCGCCAGCGGCGAAGTCGCGTGCCGGACGGCGGATCCTGGGCATCGTCGTATTGCTTTTGCTGGCCGGCGCCTTGGGCATCGGCGTCTGGCGGCACCACAGCCTGAACGCGCAGGTGATGGCGACGGCCGAGCAGCGCCGCGACTTTGTCCCGAGCGTGCGCACAGCGGCGGTGCGCGCGAGCGGCAGCACCATGTCGGTGAGCTGGCCCGGCACCACGGAGGCTTTCGCGCAAGCCAATATTTATGCGCGCGCCAGCGGCTACATCTCCAAGCGTAACGTCGACATCGGCAGCCAGGTCAAAGCCGGGGATCTGCTCATAGAGATCACCGCGCCCGAACTCGATCACCAGATCGCGCAGGCGGAGGGCACGCTCGCGCAAATGCAGGCTTCGCTGCAGCAGGCGAAAGCCCAACGCGACCTCGCCCAGGTCACCTGGGACCGCGACAACCCGCTCGTACAGAAGGGCTGGGTCACCCCGCAACAGGGCGATACCGACCGTCTTACTCTGCAATCGAGAACGGCGGCGGTCGCGGTCGCGCAAGCCAATATCGAGGCACAGAACGCGCAACTGCGCGTGCTCAATCAGCAGAAAGCGTACCAAAGCGTGGTGGCGCCCTTCAATGGCGTGATCACGCAACGCAATATCGATATCGGCGCGCTCGTGCAGGCGGACGCAACCAGCGGCACGTTCCTGTTCACCCTGATGCAGAGCGACGTGCTCCGCATCCAGCTTTACGTCCCGCAGGATGAAGCCTTTGGCGTCGCGCCCGGAGTTGAAGCGATCGTCCGCGTGCCGGAAATGCCCGGCCGCGACTTTCCCGGAAAGGTGACGCGCATCGCCGACGCGTTGCAGCCCGGCACCCGCACCCTCCTGACCGAGATCGACGTGCCCAATCCCGACCGCGTGCTGCAGCCAGGGGTCTATTGCACCGTCGAGCTGAAAATCCCGCGCAAAAGCCCGTCGCTGATCGTGCCGTCGGAGGCCATCGTGTTCAACCGCGAGGGGCTCAATGTGGTGGTGGTCGAGGACGGCGTCGCGCACATCCGCCACGTCAACGCGGTGCGCGACTTCGGCACCACCGTCGAGGTGAATTCCGGCGTGAAGGAAGGCGATCAGGTCATCCTCAATCCGCCGGTTGATCTGACCGACGGCCGCAAGGTTCAGATCCGGCCCGCCCCGCCCGCGCAGCTCTCCTAACGCATCAGCTCGGAAAGGCGAGCTGGCAGGCGCTCGCCTCGATCGGGCCCGCCGCCTGCTCGCCCTGCACTGCGGCCTGCACTGTGAATACGTCGAACGGATCGGCGCGCGGCGGATGGACTTCGCCGACCAAAATCGTGCTCATCAGCTCGTGGTCGCGGTCGCGGAAGAAGACGCGGTTGGGATCGAGCGCGATATCGGCGGGCAGCGTGTAGTCCTGCAGAGCGCGGGCGAGCACGACCGCGTCGAGCGACTTCTCCTGGTTCGCGACCTGCGCCAGCACCCGGACCGCCGCATAGCCGAACCAGTTGCGGGCGCTCGCCGCCTTGCCGGTGCGGCTGCGCATAGCGTCGTCGAAGACTTTGACCGCGGCAAGCTTCGGCTGGTCCCACCACCATTCCATGGTCCACCAGCCGAGGCGCGCGGCATCGGGGACCTTGAGGATGCTTTCGAGCTCGAACAGCGCGCCGCCGACTGCCATGTCGTCGTTCAGTCCGAAGCGCACGATCTGCCGCAGGCTGCTTGTTTGATCGTCGCCCCCCATCAGATCGATGAGGACCTGCGGCCGGAAGCTGCCGGCGTC
This sequence comes from Xanthobacteraceae bacterium, assembly GCA_035566615.1. Classification (GTDB taxonomy): domain Bacteria; phylum Pseudomonadota; class Alphaproteobacteria; order Rhizobiales; family Xanthobacteraceae; genus BOG-931. Next base: position 4,531 of record DATMQV010000226.1, on the reverse strand, counting down.
ATTGAGCGCGCGCGAATAATCGACGGTGCCGAGTGGCAGAATGCTTGCCGTCCAGGTGCCGCCATGAGCGCGCAGCTTGCGCTCGAACGCCGCCTGCAAGGCGTGACCATAAACATAGTCGGGCGTGAGAAAGTACCATTTGCTGCCGAACTTCTGGATCAGCGTATCGGCGATCGCATTGGCCTCCATGCTCGTCGTCTTGCAGATCCGGAACACGTTCCAGCTGCAGCGGCCGCCGGTGATCTCGTCGATGTGACCGCCGGTCACGATGTGAAGCTTGCGCTTTTCCGCGGTCACCTGCGTCATCGCAAGCGCCACCGCCGAGTTGACGTTGCCGGTGATGAAAACGACCTGATCGCGGTCGATAAGCTCGCGGGTCTTGTGCACGCCGGCCGCAATGTCGTTGGCGGAATCGGCGACCAGCAGTTCGACTTGGCGGCCAAGGATGCCGCCGCTTTGGTTGACCCGTTCGACGGCGAAGCGGGCGCCGGCGACCTCGGACTCCGCGAGCGTCGCATAAACTCCGGTGAGCGGCTCCACCATCCCGATCTTTACCGGCATCTCGGCCCGGGCGCGGATCGGAAACGGCGCGGCCATGGCGCCGGCAGTCCACGCCAGCCCCGCTTTGAGCAAGGTGCGGCGCGGGATTGAAGACCGCGCGCCGGTCGGCGTTATTCTCCCCATTGTCGGCTCCCGCCACAGACGTGGCCCGAACGTATTGGGCGTCCGATTTGACGAAGAACTGGCCGGCGAGGTCAAGGGTTCCTTAGGCCGCAGTCGGAAAGTCGCTCCGGCGCCTCAGTCCGACCCGATCGCCCGACCCGACCGCCCGACCCGACACGCCGGCCGGGTCGCCCGGGGCGCAGCTCCCGAATAGCGCCCCAGGCCGAGCCCGAACGGGCAACGCGGGTGAGCTACTCCGCACGGTCCGATGATAGGTTTCACAGCCTTCTTGGACAAGGCTGGAAAATCAGCCTCGAAAATCATCCAGATACATCCGGCATCGCCAATAGCGAACGTTGACCGGTTTTCCGCCTCCGTAATACGGTTGCGCAACGAGAGCAGGTGCGCATGAACGACGTGGCGGCCGGCGCCCACACCATTCGCAAGCGCTTCGGGGCGACCACGGCGCTCGACGGCGTCGATTTCGAGGTCCTGGCCGGCGAAATCCATGCGCTGGTCGGCGAAAACGGCGCCGGCAAATCGACCCTGGTGCGCATCCTCGGCGGCGCCGTCCGGCCCGACGAAGGCCGGGTGACGATCGACGGACGCGAGTGCCGCTTGACGAGCCCGCACGACGCGATTGTCAACGGCGTCACCACCATCCCACAGGAGCTGCATCTGGTGCCGTCGCTGTCGATCGCGGAGAATCTGGCGCTCGGCGATGCGCCGCTGCGGCGGCTGTTCGGCCTGCCCGCCTTCATCGATCGTGCGCGCATGCGCGACGAGGCGCGCGCGCAGCTCGGCACTTTCGACTTTGCGCCCGATCCCGATCTGCCGGTACGGCAGCTCGGCTTTGCCGAGCAGCAGATCGTCGCCATCGCCAAGGCGCTGCGGCGGCGCTGCCGCGTGCTCATTCTCGACGAGCCGACGGCTGCGCTGGAGAACCGCGAGATCACGCGACTGTTCGGCGTGCTGCACCGCCTGAAGGAGCAAGGCACCGGCATTGTTTATGTGTCGCACCGGCTGGAAGAGATCGTGGCGCTCGCCGACCGCTGCACGGTCCTGCGCGACGGCCGCGTCGCTGCCGTCGTGCGCCGCGGCGCGTTTAGTTCCGCCGATCTCGTGGCGGCGATGACCGGTCGCGCCGCCGCGCAACAGACCATCGCCGCGACAACGCCCGGCGAGGTGTTGCTGGAAGATGTCGGCCCGCGCCCGGATGCCATCGTGCTGCGCGCCGGCGAGGTCTTGGGCCTTGCCGGCCTGCTCGGCAGCGGTACAACCCAGGTGCTGCGGCGCTTTTTCGGCCTGGCGCCGGCTGCCGGCGCGGCCTTGGTCAAAGGGCGCGCGCGGCGTTTACACAGCCCCATGGCCGCGATCGAGTCCGGCATTGGGCTTGTACCGCCGTCGCGTCGGCTCGGTCTGGTGATGAACCAGACCGTCGCCGATAATATCCTGCTGCCGAGCCTCGGCCGGCACGGCAGAGGTTTGCGCGGCCGCCGCGCCGGCCGGCGCCTCGTCGCCGAACTGATGAAGCTTCTCGACATCCGCCCGCGCCGGCCGGAGTTGAAAGTCTCGGCACTCTCCGGCGGCAATCAGCAGAAAGTCATTCTCGCCAAATGGCTCGCGCGGCGGGTGGATGTTCTGTTGCTCGATGAGCCGACGCAAGGGATCGACATTGCCGCCAAGGCACAGATCCACGCGCTCCTTCGCGATTTTGCGGCGCGTGGCGGCGGCGTGCTGCTGTCGTCGAGCGATCTTTCGGAGCTCGCGAATTTGTGCCACGCGGTGCTGGCGCTCCGGAACGGCCGCATCGTCGCGCGCATCGACCGCGGCGAACGACTCGATGAGGAACGCGTGCACACCGCGATTGCGACATGAAAGCCGAGAAGACCGCACACCGGGTGAACTGGACGGGCCAGGCACCGCTGATCACGCTTATTGTTTTGTGCGTCGCGACCGCCCTCCTGACCAGCCGCTTCCTGTCACCGCTCAATCTCACGAACATTCTGGTGCAATCTTCGATCATGGCGGTGATTGCCATGGGCATGACGTTCGTCATTGTCGGCGGCGGTTTCGATCTCTCGGTCGGCTCGACGGTGGCGCTGTCGGGCTGCATCGCCGGAATGGCGATGTTGAAATTCGGTATTTTTGCCGGCGTGGTTGCCGGCATTGCCGCCGGCGCGGTCGTCGGTTTCGCCAACGGACTCGTGGTGGCGATGCTGCGGGTCAACCCGTTCATCGCCACGCTCGGCAGCATGGTGCTGGTGCGCGGCGTCGTTTACATCATCACCGGCGGCGCGCCGGTGAGCGGCGAGGACGGCCTGCCGAGCGCCTTCATTGCCTTTGGCAGTGCGCGCGTGTTCGGCATCCATTATCTCGTCTGGGTGCCGGCGCTGCTGCTCGGCGCGCTGTCGGCGCTCCTCTATCTGACGCCGTACGGGCGGCGCGTCTACGCCACCGGCGGCAACAAAGAAGCGGCCTATCTCTCCGGCGTTAACGTACAGCGCGTCATCGCTTCCACCTACATCTGGTGCGGTGCGCTTGCCGGCGTCGCTGGCGTCATGCTGGCGGCACGGCTGCAATCGGGCCAGCCGACCGCGGGCGAATTCTACGAATTGACCGCTATCGCCGCCGTGGTCCTAGGCGGCGCTTCTTTGCAAGGCGGCGAAGGCACGCTCTACAAAAGCGTGATCGGCGTGTTCATCATGATCGTTCTGGGAAACGGCCTTAACCTTCTTAACGTTGATTCATACTGGCAGCGGGTCGCGGTCGGTGCCGTCATTGTTGCGGCTGCCGCGGCAGATCGGTTACGCTCGCGCAACTGACCGGGAGACAGCCAAGGAGATTTGTGATGTTGAAGTTCCGCACATTGGCGTTGGTGGGGGCGATGTTGCTGCCCGCATCGCTGCTGCTGGCCTCTGCTCCGGTCCGCGCCGAGGACAAGATCACCATCGGCGTGTCCTTGCCGCAGGATGACAATCCGTTTTACATCGGCATGCTCAAGGGCATCCGCGCGCGCGCCGGCGAGCTTGGCTGGGATGTCGCAACCGTCTCCTCCAACGAAGATAAGCTGAAACAGATCAACGGCGTGCAGGATCTGGTCGCCAAGGGCGTCAAAGGCATTTTGATCTCGCCGATCGACGCGGTCGGCGTGAATGCCGCCTACGACGCGGCGGCGGCGGCGAAAATTCCGATCGTGTCGCTGGCCCGCGGTTCGACCTCGCCGAACCAGACCATCCATGTGGCGATGGACGAAGTGCAGGTCGGGCGCGACATCGCCGAATGGACGGCGAACAAACTCGGCGGCAAAGGCAAGGTGGCGATGCTGCTCGGCCCGAGCGGCGCACCGACCTTCCGCAATCTCGCCCAAGGCTATAACGAGGTGATGGCGAAATATCCGGACATCCAGATCGTGTTCAAGAGCGACGGCCCGCTGACCCGCGAGCGCGGCTTGAAGAACACCGAGGATGCGCTGGTCGCCAATCCTGATCTGAAAGCGATCTATGCGGCCAACGACGATCTCGCGCTGGGCGCCATGCAGGCGGTACTGGCGGCAAACCGCAATGGCCAGACCATCGTCACCGGCATGAACGGCGTACCGCCGGCGTTGCGCGCCGTGAAGGAAGGCAATATCGCGATGACCGTCGAGCTCAACCCGGTGCTGTGGGGCCGGCTTGGCGTCGACGTACTGGCGACCTTCCTCAAGGGCGACAAGGTCGAGCCGCGCGTGTTCATCAAGCATGTCGTCATCGACAGCTCGAATGTCGACGAGGTGCTGGCGAAAATGGCGCCGCCCAAAAGCTGAACAAAGAGCCGAAGGCGAGCTTCAGCGCCGCGGCACGGCAATACGACGGAGGCCCGCTGTGGC
>DATMQV010000225.1:0-10164 GCA_035566615.1 Xanthobacteraceae bacterium | reverse complement strand
TGGTGATCGTAGACGTCGTAATAAGTGAAAGTGTTCTTGGGATAGGTTTCGTTGACCACGGGAGCGCCGGGCTTCAGCGCCTGCTCGACATCGAACACAGCTGGCAACGGCTCGTAATCGACGCGCACCTTGGCCATTGCTTCGTAGGCTTCACGCGGACTGTCCGCAACGACCGCGACGATCGGCTCGCCCTTGTAGCGCACCTTGTCGACAGCGAGCGACGGCTCATCGTCCTTGCCGAAGTTGATCAGGCTGAGCAGCGTGTTGAGGTTGCGTGGCACGTCCGCGCCGCGAATGATGCGGCGTACGCCGGGCGAGCGCTCTGCCTCCGTCGTATCGATACGGCGCAGGCGGGCATGTGCGTGTGTGCTGCGGACGACCTTCAGATGCAGCATGCCCTGCAGCTTGTGGTCGTCGAAATAGGTCGAGGTGCCCGTGACATGGCCGAGCATGTCTTGCCGCTGCGTGCCCTTGCCGATCTCCTTCAAATTGTCGTCGCGCTCGTCGGCGAAGAGATCTTTGCGTAATTCCAACATTGCAGTTTCCTTCAGGCGCGGGCTCGGCCGCTGGAAGCGGCCGCCAGCACGGCGTTGATGATCGGTTCATAGCCGGTGCAGCGGCAGATGTTCCCGGAGATTGCTTCGATCACATCGGCGCGGGAAGGCGCGGGGTTGCGGTCCAGCAGCGCCTTCGCCGCCATCATCATTCCCGGCGTGCAATAGCCGCATTGGGCAGCGAAGTTCTCGGCGAACGCTCGTTGCAGCGGATGCAAATTGGGTCCTTCCTTGATGCCATCAAGGGTTTCGACCGATCGGCCGGCGACGGACTCGGCGAGCGTCAGGCAGGAAAGGTGCAGTTCACCGTCGATCAGCACGCTGCAGCTGCCGCAGCCGCCCTGGCCGCAACCGAATTTCGGGGTCATGTCGCCGATCAACTCGCGGAGCGCAACGAGCAGGTTGGTGCCGCCATCGACGAAGATCGCGGCGTCGCGGCCATTATGACGAAATTGCAGAGCAGTTTTGGCCATGACGATCCTATTCCTGACCGGACAACAAGCGTCGAAGGTGAACGCCGACAACCTCGCGCCGATACCAGGCACTGGCGATTGCGGTATCGGTGGGAGAGGTGCCTTCCACCGCGGCCGAGGCTGCCGCGTTGATGCTCGAAATATCGAGTGGGCGCCCCTCAAGGGCACGCTCGGCGGCCTTGGCGCGGATTTGTGTCGGCGCCATCGAACCGAGCGCAATCCGCGCGCCCAGCACGCGTCCGCCGCTGACAGGTAGATGCGCCGCGAGCGTAATGACCGAGCCGCCCTTGGGCCTGATCCGCGCGATCTTGCGATACCGGAAGGCATCGGCGTTCAGCGGCTTGTGGCAGGAGATCGACAGTACCAGCACGCCGGTCTGCCGTTCGCGCGACTGCAGAAACTCTTCGATCGGTACGTCGCGGGGGTTAAATCCGCCTTGCACCGAAATCACCGCGTCGAGTGCCAGCAGGGCGACGGTGAAGTCGCCGTAAGGGCTTGGCGCAAACAGATTGCCGCCGACCGTGCCCATGTTGCGCACCGCAGGACCACCGATCGAGCGGGCGGCGGCGTGCAGGAAGGTCAGTTCGCGCTCGGCCAATATCCTGGCGAAGGTGACCCCAGCACCGATAGTGACGCGCGGACCCGTCGCATCGATCCGCGTCAGAGCAGAATCACTGGCACGCACGATGGTCGAGATCGAGATATCGCCCTCGTTGAGCGCGCGCATTACGAGCGTACCGCCGCCGAGATAGCGCGCGCCGCGATCGGACAAAAGGGTCGCCGCGGCTTCACCGGAATTCACAAATGTCCTTACCGTGACGGGCATCAATTCCTCTCCACCGTCAACGCAGTCTTGGCCAGGTGGTTTCGAATGGCCTCAAATCCAGCCTGATAGATCTGCTCCGAGACCATTTCTGTAAGACGCCTGGCGTCCTCGGGCCGCGTGGTGAACCGCGATTCCCAATGCCAGAAGGTGCGGTCGCCGTCGGTCACCGGCAGCAGGCGAACATGGGCCACATAGTTGAACATCGGGATCGGTGTATCGAGCAGGCAATAGCTGAAGGTCTGCTCGAGATCTGACAGCGCGAGGAGTTGCTCGCGCAGTTCCGAACCATCCTTCAACTTGAACCGTCGGACGCAGCCGACCTTGTCGGGGGCTTGTGCGCGCTCGATCGTGGAGGTCGCAACCGCCGGATGCCAGCGATCGTGACCGTTAAAGTCGCGCAGGACATTCCAGACCGCATCGGTCGGGGCGTTCAGGATCGTGCTTTTGACGATGTGCGGCACTACTAGCCTCCAAACGCCCGCTTCAGCGCATCGAAGCCGCCCTGGAACACGCCACCGCCGATGTTGTTGACGAGTTCCGCCTCCCGCTCAGCCGCGCAGTCGAACTCGGCGGTCCATTCCAGGAACGTCTGGTCGCCATCGGTAACAGGCGTGAGCCGCAGCGTGGCGACATAGTTCTCTACGCCCATCGGCGACTCCAGAATCGAGTAAGTGCAGAACATGTCGTAGTCGGAAAGCCCAAGCAGTTTTTCGCGGATGCGGTCACCATTGCGAAGCCGGAAGTCGCGCACGCAGCCGATCTTGTCCGCAGGCTCGCCGCCTTCGATCCGGCTTTCGGCGATCGCCGGATGCCAGTTCGGCAGGCCGTTGAAGTCACGCACGCGTGCCCAGACGCGGTCGTTGCGCGCGTTGACAACGGTAGACACATAGACGCGGGCCATGACTTGTTACGATCCTTTCTTGTTACGATCCCTTCTTGCGAGGGCCGCGCTCGGCGGGAGGTTCGCCGGCAGGTTGACCGCCGGGGCTCGGCGCCGCGGGCGAGGCGGGCCTGTCATCGCCGCCCTTGCGCGAGGAATCGCGTATCCCCTGCATGTCGCGCGCCTCGCGAATGAGGCCCGGCATCTTGGCGAGGCTGCCGCCTTCGACGCCGATGTCGGAGAGGATCGAGTCGATCAGCGGAGCCTGCACACGGTAGCGCAACGCAGAGTCGATGACTTCGTCGGTGGCGCTGCGGCCGCCATTTCCGCCGCCGCCGTTGTTGCCGAGACCGTCGACCCGGAGGATTCGAATGCCTTCGATCTTTTCCATCGGCTTTACGCTCTCGCGCACGATGCCCTCGATCCGGTCGAGCAGCTTACGGCGGAACAGTGAGTAGCGTGCTTGGTCGGTGAGCACGTTCTCAGCCTCGTTGAGCATCCGCTGCGCCTCGGCTTCGACGGCGGCTCGGACGCGTTCGGCTTCGGCCGCAATCCGGGTTTCTTCGGCCTGCTTCTCGGCAAGCATCACCTCGACGGTCTTGCGTCGTTTGGCGATTTCGCTTTCGCGGGCGGTGATGACGCGTTCGGCGGCCTCGGTGGCGCGCACTCGGGCGTCTTCAGCAGCCGCGCGCGCCGCGGACTCCTCCAACGATTTCTGATGGATGGCGATCGCCTTGTCCATCAGTGCGGTCTCGACGTCCTTCTCGCGACCGACTTCCAGTTTGCGTAGCTCCCGTTCGCGGCCGATCCGGGCTTCATCGAGGCCGCGATCGGAGGCGATGCGCGCTCGCTCGACTTCCTCGCGGGAGGCGATTTCAGCTTCCTGCAGCGATTGAGTACGGGCGACCTCGAGCTGTTCGATGGCGCGGCGCCGTTCGATTCGTGCGGTCTCCAGCGCCTGCTCGCGCGCAACGTCGGTGGTCTCGACTTCCTTGCGGGCGTTGATCTCGGCTTCCCTAACTTGGCGATCGGCACCGACGCGCTCGGAGCGCTTGGCGGCAAGCGCAATGACGCGCTCCTCGTCGGCGATCTCGACGGCCTTCTTCTGGCCGATATTGAGGACCTCGCGGGTTTTCGAAGAGTTGATGCGCTCGCTCTCCAGCGCGAGCTCAACCTCGATGCGCTGCCGTTCGATCGCGTCTCGCCGCTTGAGTTCGGCCGCCTCGATGGCTTCGGTGCGGGCGATCTCGAGCCCCCGCGTTTCCCGCTCCGCGCGGATTCGCTCGGCGGCGATGACCTTCTCCTGAGATATGCGCGCTGCCTCGATCGCTTCGCGCGAGGCGATATCGGCTTCCTCGACCGCGCGATGGCGAGCGATTTCCAGGGCACGCACCCGTTCTTCCTGGGCAATACGCGTGGCTTCGGTGGCCTCGCGCGCGGCAATGCCAGCGACTTCCAGCGTCTTGTTGCGTTCGATCTCCAATTGGCGGGTGGCCTGCTCGGCGCCGATGCGTTCGGCGGAAAGGTTCCGCTCGCGGGCGATCCGGGCGGCTTCTACTGCCTTCTGCGCCTCGATCTCGGCTTCCTGCACGTTGCGAACCTGCTGGATCTCCATCGACCGGGTACGCTCGTCGGAGGTGATACGCTCGAGATTGACGATCATGGTTTGCGCGATGCGGGCCTTCTCGGTCGCCTCGCGTGCCGCGATTTCGGCCTCCTCGACCGCGCGGGTGCGCTCGATCTCGCGCCGGCGGGTCTCTTCTTCATTGGCGATGCGCGCGTCGGTTACCGCGCGATCCTGCTGAATGCGCGCTTTTTCGACGGCCTCGCGCGCGGCGATCTCTGCTTCCTCCACCGTCCTCGTGCGCTCGATGTCGCGCTGGCGGACTTCGCGCTCCGACGCGATCCGCGCCGTATCGACCGCCCGCTGATTGGCGATCCGGGCCTTCTCGATTTCCTCGCGGGCGATCAGCTCTTTTTCCTCGACCGCGCGGGTGCGCTCGATCTCGCGCTGGCGGGTTTCACGTTCGGAGGCGATGCGGGCTTCAGCGATGGCAAGTTCGTTTGCGATGCGCGCCTTTTCGATCGCCTCGCGTGCGGTGAATTGAGCCTGCTCGGCTTCGGTCTCGCGGAGCGCACGTTCGCGTGCGACTTCGGTACGCTGCAAAGCGCGGCGCATCTCGATGTCGCGCTCCTGCTCGAGTCGGGCGGTCTCGCTTTCGCGCTCGATTTCGAGCGCCTGCCGCTCTGCATCGAGATTGCGGGCGCGGATCTTGATCATCGAGTCCTGCTCGATGTCGTTTCGCAGCTTGCGCTTGGCCTCGATGTCCTCCATCAGCCGTGTCAGACCTTCGGCATCGAACCGGTTCGACGGGTTGAAGAATTCCAGGTCGGTCTGGTCGAGGTCGGTGATCGCGACCGATTCCAGCTCAAGTCCGTTCTGCGCGAGCGCTTCGGCGGCAGCCGCCTTGAGCCGAGCGACATATTCGCCGCGCTGCTCGTGCATCTGTTCCATGGTCATTTCAGCAGCGACCGAACGGATGGCGGAGACGAACTTGCCGGAGAGCAGGGCATGCAGCTGCTCGGGCTCCAGCGTGCGGCGGCCCAACGTCGCAGCTGCGATCGACACGGCTTCGCGCGTGGGCTGCACGCGGACATAGAAGTCGGCCTCGATATCGACGCGCATGCGGTCGCGGGTGATGACGGCGTCCTGCCTCGCTCGCGTGATGCCCATCGGCAGCACGTTCATGTTGACGGGCGTGTAGTCGTGGATGAAGGGCAGCACGAAAGCTCCGCCATTGATCACGACACGCTCACCGAGCAAACCGGTGCGGACGAAGGAAACCTCCTTCGACGATCGATGATAGAGCCAGTTTACGATGTAAACGATGATGACGATCGCAATGATCGCGACAATCAACCAGAGGATCAATTGACCAACGAGAATCCCCGACATCTTCTCCTCCCTTGCGTCGGCGCCCTAGCGCGCGCCGATCGCCTTGAACTTGCGAACCTGATCCGTGAGCGCGCGCTCGACCGGCAACCGCTCCATCGAGGAGGCGCCGTAGAAGCCGTGGCAGTTGCTTGTGTTCTTCATGATGAAATCGGCGTCCGCCGGGTCCGCGATCGGGCCGCCATGCGCGAGAATAAGAATGTCCGGGTTGACGCTGCGCGCGGCCTGCGACCAGGCGTCGATGTGCGCGGGGCAGTCTTTCAGCTTGAGAGCCGTCTGTGCGCCGATGGCGCCACCGATGGTGAGGCCGAGATGGCAGACGATGATGTCGGCTCCCGCGATCGCCATCGCGGCCGCTTCCTTCTCGCTGAATACGTAGGGCGTGGTCAGCATGTCCTTCTCGTGCGCCCTCGAGATCATCTCGATTTCCAGCGCGTAGGACATGCCGGTTTCTTCGAGATTGGCGCGGAAGATGCCGTCGATCAGCCCGACAGTCGGAAAATTCTGGACGCCTGCAAAACCCAGCGCCTTCAACTGATCGAGAAAGATGTCCATGTCACGGAAGGGGTCAGTGCCGTTGACGCCGGCAAGCACCGGAGTCTTCGTGACGATCGGCAGCACTTCGCCGGCCATTTCGAGCACGATCGCGTTGGCGTCGCCGTAGGGCATCAGGCCCGCGAGCGAGCCGCGCCCGGCCATGCGATAGCGGCCGGAGTTGTAGATCACGATAAGGTCGACGCCGCCGGCTTCCTCGCATTTGGCCGACAGTCCCGTGCCAGCGCCGCCGCCGACGATCGGCTCGCCGCGGGCCACCATGTCGCGGAATTTTCTGAGCAGCGCCTTGCGTTCAAACCTCGGCATGGGTCACCTCACCACTCTGCGCCGCCCGCCAGCGCGTCCGAGCAGGAGACGGAACGCGCTAACAATGGTTGATGCAAATTCGGGATCGTTGATGTTGCGTTTGACGCGGATGAGCTGTCGGTTACCGGTCTGCCGCACGGTGCGCTCGAGCGCTTTGAACAGCGCCGTATCCGCCTCGGGATCCCAGAAAGGCCGCCCCTGTGCATCGAGCGCGGAGACGCCGCCTTCGGGTAGAAAGAAGCGCACCGGCCCGTCCATCTGGTTGAGCCGCTCGCCGATCCACCGTCCCATACGCTCGTTCTCTTCCGGTGTGGTTCGCATCAACGTGACCTGCGGATTGTGGGCATGGAATTTGCGCTGGCGATATCGCTCCGGAATGGTGTCCGGCGCGCCGAAATTGACCATGTCGAGCGCGCCGGCCGAGCCGACATAGGGCACGCGGCTGCGGATAATCGCGCCAAACCGATCATCCGTCGCTGGGAACACGCCGCCCATCAGGAGGTCGCAGACCTCGGTCGTGGTGAGGTCGATCACGCCGGCCAATTGCCCGGAATCAACCAGTTTCTCCATCGAGCGGCCACCAACGCCGGTGGCATGGAAAACAAGGCACTCGAAATCTTCCTTGAGCTCGGCGGCGATCTTCTGCACCGCTGCTGTGGTGACGCCGAACATGGTGATACCGATGGAGGGCAGCAGCCCGCTGGCCTCACGCGGCCTTGCCGCGCGATCGTCAACCCGCGCTTTCACCATGCCGGCCAACGCGTTCGCACCATTGGCTAACACGGCGCGCGAAATCGAATTGAGGCCCTGCACGTCGGTAACAGAATACATCATCATGATATCGGCGGGACCGACATAGGCGCCGACATCGCCCGAGGCGACCGAAGAGACGATCAGTTTTGGTACGCCGATGGGCAGGGTGCGCATGCCCGGTGCGACCAGCGAGGCGCCGCCGGAACCGCCTGCGGAGATAATGCCGGCGACATTGCGCTGACGCTGCAGCCATTTGGCAAAGGCCTCTGCCATCGCCGTCACCGAGGCGCCACGGTCGGCGCCGAACACGCCCGAGCCACCGCGGCCGTGGTTGAGTGCGATCTCCTGCGCCGGGACATCACAGGTCGCAAGCTTGCCGCTGGTTGAGACGTCGATGAGGCGCGTACGCAGGCCGCTCTGGGCGATGATGTCGCGGATGAAGCGAAGTTCCGCGCCCTTGGTATCGAGCGTGCCGACGATGAGCACCACGGGAGGTCCCGATACCTGTTGCGCGGCCGCTTCCCTCCGTTGCCGAGCGTTGCCTTCGAGCCGCGTCACTCCGGTCGAAAGCGTGCGCGCCGCCGCTTCGATCCGCGGGATCGACACGGGCTGCGACCAGCGGGTCGGCAGCGTGGGGTTCGAAACGTAAATGCGGATCGGCGCCGAAGAGGGCGCGCGTTGAGGCGCTGGCTCTGTGTCGGGCCTGACGGATTCGGTTTCAAGGCCGGCACCAATCTCCGCATGAACGCCAACACCGAGCAGGCGTTGTTGCAGGTCGCGATCCGCCGACAGCCTGCTCGAATCGATAATGCGGTTGATGCGGCCATTGACCATGATGGCCACGTTTCGCGAGATCGCGGTGGCCACGCCGATGTTCTGCTCGATGACCAGCACCGAGATGTCTTCGTCGCCAAGACGCACCAGCATCTCCTCGAGCTGGGCGACGATGACAGGTGCCAGCCCCTCGGTCGGCTCGTCCATGACCAACAGATGCGGATTGGTCAGGAGCGCGCGCGAGATCGCGAGCATCTGCTGCTCGCCACCGGAAAGCTGCCCTCCGCCATGGTTCTTGCGTTCGGCAAGACGCGGGAAGGCCTCGTAGACGCGCTCGACGCTCCATTGCCCGCGCCGCACACCGGCGGCAAGACGCAGATGCTCGTCGACGCTGAGCGAGCGCCATAGCCTTCGTCCTTGCGGCACATAGCCGACCCCGAGACGCGCGATGCCGGCCGGCGACAGCGAGGTGATATCCTCGCCGCGGACGCGGATCGAGCCGCCGCTCGAGCGCAACAGGCCCATGATGGTCTTGCACAGCGTGGTCTTGCCCATGCCGTTGCGGCCGACCACCGAGAACACGCCAGACTCCAGCGTGAGGTCGACGCCTTGCAACGCATGCGAATGCCCGTAATAGACGTCAAGGCCGCGGACCTCGAGGGCGGGAGCGGAGCGGCGGACGTCATTCATGTCCGCCCCCCAGATAAAGCTCCTGCACCTCGGGATCGGATTCGATTTCTTGTGGTGGTCCTTCCTTGAATATCCGGCCGTTGTGCATCATGGTGACGCTTTCGACCACCCGCAGCGCCACGTCCATGTCATGCTCGATGATAATGTAGCCGATGTGCGCGGGCAGCGAGGTCAGGATTTCGATCAGTTCGCGCCGTTCGGCCGGCGACAGGCCTGCCGCCGGCTCGTCGAACAGGATGAAGCGCGGCGCCCCGGCCAGCGCGAGCGCAATCTCGAGCTGCCGCTGTTGGCCGTGCGCCAGCTCGGACACGCGCTGCGCCTTGACAGGTGTCAGATGCACGGCCTGGATTAACAGATCGGCCGCATGCATCAGCGCATCGTTGGGACGTGGACGGAATAGCGAGAAACGCCCCCGCGAAACACCGCAGCAGGCAAGATAGACATTGTCCTGCACGGTGAGGCCGGGAAACAGCGCCGAGATCTGGTAGGTGCGGCGCAGGCCGCGGCGAATGCGCTCATAGGGCGGGAAGTGCGTGATGTCTTCACCGAAGAAGCGGATTGTGCCGGAGGACGGCGGAAAGTCGCCGGTCACGCAATTGAATAGCGTGGTCTTGCCGGCGCCGTTGGACCCGAGCACCGCGCGTCGCTCGCCCGGACGTACCGTGATGGTGACGTCGATGAGGGCCGCGAGCGCGCCGAACATTCGCGTCACGCCGCGTAGCTCCAGCGCCGCGCCGGCGCCGACAGCCGAGATGCGCTGGGCGACGCTATCCATGGCCTTTACCTCCGTCCCGGCGGCTCCTTGTCCCGCCGACGCTGCGCTGCCAGCGTTCCCACAGACCGATGACGCCATCCGAAGACCAGAACACGATGACGAGGAAGCCGATGCCGATCAGCAGACGGAAGCGGTTTCCGTCGAGACCGATCTTCACCAGGAAATCGAGCGCAAAGGTGCGCAGCATGACGAAGATGAACGCGCCCATGAAGGGACCGACGGGCCGGGCGATACCGCCGACCACGGCGATGATCAGGATGTCGATACAACGTTCGACCCCGATCGAGCCGGGCGAGATCTGCCGATAGTTCCAGACCTGGAGCACGCCGCCCAGCGCCGCGATAAAGGACGCGAACGCGTAGGCAGCAACCCGATGCGCGTTGACATTGAAGCCGAGCGCGGCCATCCGGCGCGGATTGTCGCGCACTCCCTGCAGTGCCAGGCCGAATGGCGCGCGCGAGACATAGAGTACCGCGAAATAGCAGAGCGCCGCGGTTCCAAGGATCACGTAGTAAAAGGGGACATCGGAGCGCCAGTCGACGCCCCAGAAATGCGGGGTGGCGATGGTGTTGATGCCGGTGTGGCCGTTGAAGATCGCCCAGTTCTGATTGGTGAAATAGTAGAA
>DATMQV010000224.1:0-7054 GCA_035566615.1 Xanthobacteraceae bacterium | reverse complement strand
CCTGGCTATCGGGCGGATCGGGGCGAGTCGGATCGGCATGACTTGGGTCGGCATGACTTGGGTCGGCATGACTTGGGTCGGCATGACTTGGGTCGGCATGACTTGGGTCGGCATGACTTGGGTCGGCCCGCCCGCTATCGTCCGCCGCGATGCTTGGACCGCACCCCATCGAAGGCTACGCCATCGTCTCGGCCGACGGCATGATTGCCGACGGCAACGGCGCCATGCCGGACTGCATCCGCAACGACGCCGATCAGCATTTTCTGCAGGCAGCGATGGATCGCGCCGCCGCGATCGTGCACGGACGGCGTTCGCACGAGGGCGGGCCCCGCGCGGCCAAGCGCAGGCGGCTGGTCGTGACGCGGCACGTGCGAGCCATCGCGGCCGATCCATCACAACCGAATGCTTTGTTGTGGAATCCCGCCGGCGCGAGTCTCGAGCGGGCCATCGACGCGCTCGGTGTCGGCGCGGGGCCGATTGCGGTCATAGGCGGCACCGAGGTGTTCAACCTGTTCCTGCCGCTCTATGATGTCTTTCATCTCAGCCGCGCCACGCGCGCGAAGATCCCGGGCGGCCAGCCGCTATTTTCCGCGGTGAGCCCGACCACGAAGGTGGACGACGTGCTGATGCGTCACGGCTTGCGGCCAACTCCGTCATGCGACATCGACGCGGCCGCCGGCATTACGCTCACAAACTTCGAGCGCATCCCGCAATGAGCCGCCTTGCCCCCGTGCCACCGCCTGACACCATCTCTAGACCGGCATCCATTTCAATTGAATCGGATCAGGCTCTAGATTGTTTGTTTGAGCATGATCTTGACCGAAACCCGGCTTCCACCCCGGATCAAGTCCGGGGCAGGCTTTTTCGGGATCATGGTCTTGGAAAGCCGGCATGACGCTGCGTCCACCGCGAATGAATTCCAGCAAGGTGCGTGACAGCGCGCTCGACTATGAGATCGCGCAGGAGCAAGCGGCTGCGCTGGGCCGCTTGGGCCGCGCGCTCGAGGCGGCGCTCGCGGCGCTGTCGGAGCACGATGGGCTGCGCGCCGATTCCGGCGACCTCCCCGAGCAAGCGCCGGCAGGCGCCGCCCGCGAGCGCCTGTTGCGGGAGGCAAGCAACGCCCTGTGGTGCTTTGTCGTCCAGCGCGAGGCGGTCGGACTGCGCGATCAACGAGCGATCATGCGCGAATATCGCGTTCCCATCGAGGTGCAAAACCGGATGGGGGCGTTTGGGACAGGACCGCGCTTTCGCCAGGCCTGAGACGGTTTTTGCCCGGCCGCCAAGGTTCAACCCCTTTCAATCCTTTGTTCACCCTCTCGCGGCTATGTTGCCGTGTTAAGACGGCGCATACCATGACGCGAACGCTTCCGCTTATCGACGAGCTCGAGGCTGCCCTGTCCGCCGGCGGCGATTCTCGGCGCGTCGAGATGTTGAGCCGCATCACCGACCTTTTTGTCGGCGCGGCGGAGCGCTATTCCGAGGAGCAAGTTGGTGTTTTCGACGACGTCATGGCGCGGCTGGTCGGCACCATCGAAGCCAAAGCGCGCGCCATCCTGGCGCAACGGCTGGCCCCGATCGCCAATGCCCCATCGGGCGTGATCCATATCCTCGCCTTCGACGACGACATCGACGTGGCGCAGCAAGTGCTCCAACACTCCGAACGGCTGGACGATTCAGCACTGCTCGCCAACGCCAACACCAAGAGCCAGCGGCATCTGTTCGCGATTTCGCAGCGCCGGCGGTTGAGCGAGGCCGTGACCGACATTCTGGTGCAGCGTGGCGACCGACAGGTCGTCCATTCGGTCGCCAGCAACGCCGGCGCGCTGTTTTCCGACACAGGGTTGCAAATGTTGGTCACGCGCGCGGCCAACGACGACGACCTCGCCACTTATCTCGGCAAGCGCAACGATATCCCCCGCCGCCATTTTCTGGTGTTGCTGGAGAAAGCCTCCGCCACCGTGCGTGAACGCCTGACGGCGGAAAACCCGCGCGCCGGCGCCGCCATCAAAGGCGTCGTCGCCGAGGTGGCGAGCGGCATCCGCGACAGCACCCGCAAGGCGTCGCCGGATTTCGCCGCCGCGCAAGCAGCCGTCGAGCAACTGCATCGGCTGCGCCGCATCGGCGAGACGGAAGTCCTGCAATATGCTCGCGAGCGCAAATTCGAGGAGACGGCGATCGCGTTGTCGATCCTCTGCGACACGCCGATCGATGTCGTCGAGCGGGCACTGCTCGATCCCGGTGCGGAAATCGTGCTCATCCTGGCCAAGGTGGCGCAGCTGTCGGCGGCGACCACCAAAGCCATCTTGCTGTTGCGCGCGGCAGACCGCGGAATGTCGGCCAAGGATCTCGATCAGGCGCTGGCGAGCTTCAATCGATTGCAGCCGGAAACCGCCCGCCGGGTGCTCAGCTTTTTCCGCACGCGCGCGAAGAAACCGCAGGCGCCAGCGGCTGCGCCGCAGGTCGCAGTCAACGGCTAGCGTTGCGACCGCTGATCAGATCGTCGCGAAATCGGCGGATCAGTACGCGCAATAACCCGGCTGCACCTGCAGCCACGCGCCGTTGGGGTAGCGGTAGTAGCAACCGCTCCGCCACCAATAATAGCCGCTCGACCGCCGTTGGGCTTCGGCGGCAATGACCGCGCCGGTGGTGGCGCCGATAGCCGCGCCGGCAATCGCTCCGCCGCCGCGCCCGAGCGCGCCGCCGAGGATGCCGCCGAGCGCGCCGCCGACGATCGCGCCGCCGAGCACATCCTGCGCCGCAGCCTGCTGAACCGGCAGCGTGGCCGCCAGTCCCAAGAACATGAATGCCCCCAGCATACGGATCATGTGGTTCTCCTTCCCATCCCGCCCGCGCGGCCGGCGGTCGCGGCGTTACTCACCCTGGCGCAACCAGCCCACCGACAATCGCGGCTGTCCAAGCTCGACGATTGCGAATGCTCGAACGGAATCATAGTGCATTCGCGGGCGAAAGTGTGACCCAATGGCGCTGCCCGCCACGTTCATTCTGAATTTTGTTGCTTCGACGGCGTCATCTCCCCTTCCGGCGCGAAAGCCATTGTCGCAGCGGGCGTTTACGGCTTTTTTCCTAGAAACGGCCTGACTAGCGGGGCTTGCATTTATGTGTGCGCCGTCGACAGCTCCTGACGGGCGCAATCGGGCAGCCTTCACGTCCTCGGCGCCGGCTCGCCGGCATGTTCGACGAAACTCAAAGTCGGCGCCTCAAGCCAGCCGAGGACCGTCCCGGCCATTTTGCGATCCGCAAAGGCGTGCGCTGCGCCGGCGTGCATCTGATCATCGAACCGCGCGGGCGCGGAGCGGCTGGACGACATCGATTACATCGACGCTGCGCTGCTGCCCGAAAGCTTCGCGCGCAACGTTGCTGCACATGTATCTTCAGCATTGCAAGTGAATGGCGTATCGGACGGCTTTGCCACCAAATATTGGACGCCGGAGGTGCAGGTTGCGGCCTTCGCGCTGCCGCGCTTCATCGCCGAGATCGCAGCAAAGGCAAAGGCGTGAGGCATGCCACGGCACGGCCGCGCGACCGGCCGGATTTAACGAGATTGCTGCCCAATCTGCCCATCGCGTTGGGCAAGAGGGGGGCAATGCCAGTCGCGAAGATGTTCCTATTTGTTAGTTGCAAAGATGGTCTATAAGCCTCGCCATAGCACTTTCTTGGGAGGAAATTGCCATGAAGCTCTACATGCATCCGGTATCGATGACGAGCCGGCCGGTGCGGCTGTTCATCGCGGAAAACAAAATTCCGGTCGAAGAAGTGACGGTCGACCTGTTCACCGGCGAACATTATGGACCGGCCTACACCTCGGTTAATCCGAACAATCTCGTGCCGATGATCGAGGACGGCGATCTGCGCCTTACCGAAAGCTCGGCCATCCTGAAATATCTCGCCGACAAGGTCGGCTCGCCAGCCTATCCGAAGGATCTCAAGCAGCGGGCCAAAGTCAACGAGATGATGGATTGGCTCAACACCAATTTCTATCGCGACTGGGCTTATAATCTTTGCTATCCGCAGCTGTTCCCCAATCAGAAGCGGCGCAGCGACGAAGCGCAAGCGGCCACGATCGAACTCGGCCAGCAGAACGCCAAGCGCTGGCTGAAAA
The DNA here is from genome assembly GCA_035566615.1 of Xanthobacteraceae bacterium. Taxonomy (GTDB): domain Bacteria; phylum Pseudomonadota; class Alphaproteobacteria; order Rhizobiales; family Xanthobacteraceae; genus BOG-931. Next base: position 2,934 of record DATMQV010000224.1, on the reverse strand, counting down.
TCCTCAACGACCACTGGATCGGCCCAAAGAACCAATACCTGTGCGGCAATCAGATTACGATCGCCGACTATTTTGGCGCCGCCCTGGTGACGCTCGGCGAAGTCGTCCGCTGCGATTTCTCCGCCTACCCCAATGTCCAGCGCTGGCTCAACAACATGAAGAAGCTGCCGAGCTGGGGCCCGGTCAACGAGGTGTTCCATGGCCTGGTCGCTTCGGTGAAAGAGCAGCCTTTCCACGCCATCTGACGACTACAGACAGAGGACGAACGGCGACGGCGGTTGAGGAGGACGGTTTCTCCGTCCTCTTCACGCCTGCGCGTCGTTCGATACGCCCATGCGCATGAGCCGCGACCACATTCTCACCAGCCAAGCGGGCAGCTTGCCGCGGCCGGACGATCTGATCACCGCCAATGCCGCTCGCGAAGCGGACCAGTCGACCGACGATCGTGCCTTTCAGGAGACGTTGCAAAAAGCCATCGTCGACGTAGTCCGTAAGCAAAAAGACATCGGCATCGACGTTCCGGGCGACGGCGAATTCGGCAAATCGATGGGCCACAAGGTCAATTACCGGGCCTGGTGGAGCTATTGCTTCAATCGACTTGGCGGGCTCGACCTTGCAGGCCCGGGCCTTCACGACGCGGCGCCGAAGCGTGCCAAGCCGGGCGAAGTCGTGCTGACAAGCTTTGCCGACCGGCGCGACCGCACCAAGTTTCTGCCGGTCTATCAGGATCCGGACGGCGGCGTTTATACCGGGCCGCCAATGGCCAAGTGGCCGGTCTGCACCGGACCGGTCGTTTACAAAGGCCACGATGCGATCAAGGCGGACATCGGCCATTTCAAAGCGGCATTGAAAGCCAACGGCGTCGAAGAAGGATTCATGACCTCGGTTGCGCCGGCGAGCGCATCGCGGCTGCGCAACGTCCACTACAAGAGCGACGAAGAGTTCATGTACGCGGTCGGCGAGGCCATGCGCGAGGAATACAAGGCCATCGTCGATGCCGGACTGATCCTGCAGCTTGACGATCCGGCGATCGCCGAGAACTGGGACATGGTGAACCCGGAACCTTCGGTCGAGGATTACAAGAAATTCTCGATGGTGCGGGTCGAAGCTTTGAACCATGCGATCCGCGGCTTGCCGCAAGACCGCATCCGTTTTCACTTGTGCTGGGGCAGCTGGCACGGGCCGCACACCACCGACATCCCGATGCGCGACATCGTCGATGTGATGCTGGCAGTCAATGCGCAGGCCTATTCATTCGAGGCCGGCAACGTCCGCCACGAGCACGAATGGACCGTGTGGGAAGAGGTCAAACTGCCCGGCGACAAGATCGTCATGCCGGGCGTCGTGAGCCACGCCACGAACGTCGTCGAGCATCCGGAGCTCGTGGCGCAGCGCATTCTGCGTTTCACTAAGAGCGTCGGCCGCGAACGCGTCATCGCTGCGACCGATTGCGGGCTTGGCGGCCGGGTTCATCCTATGGTCGCCTGGGCCAAGCTCGAAGCGCTTGCGCAGGGCGCGGCGCTGGCGAGCAAGCAGCTTTGGCGCTGATCGCGTGATGGGTTAATCCTGCGCACCGCTCGGCGCCAAGCCGGGCCGGCACTTCAGTGCAGGAGACCTGTCATGGCTTCTCGACGCCACGCTTCGCAACGCTCAGCTTGGGCGGGCGCTGCCGCGATCGCGGCGGCGTGTCTATTCACGCTCTCCACCCTGCCCGCTGCTGCGCAGTCGCCAACGGACTTGTCCCAAACGGACTTGGCGCGAGCCTATCAAACGATCGCGTCCAAAACTTTCGTCGATCTCACCCATAGCTTCGGTCCCGACACGCCGGTGTGGTCCGGTTTCGGCCAGGCCAAGTTCTCGCCGGCCGCCGATCCGAAGACGCACGAGCCGTACACCATCGCGAAAGATGGCTTCCGCACGACCTACTACGAAATGGTCGGGCAATACGGCACCCATGTCGATCCGCCGGCGCACTTCGCCGAAAACGGCATCACCATGGACAAGATTCCGCTCAAGCAGATGATCTTGCCGCTGGTCGTACTCGACGACACGCCTTACCTCGCCAAGGATCCCAATCACGCCTTTTCGATCGACGACCTCAAGGCTTGGGAGCGGCAGCATGGGCGCGTTCCGAAAGGCGCCTTCGCTGCGTTACGCACCGACATGTACAAGGATTGGGACGCCGATCCCGAGCGCTTCAAGCGCAGCCCGTTTCCGGCTTGGGCGCTCGAAACGATCAAATTTCTTTACGAGGAACGCGGCGTGACGGCGACCGGTCACGAAAGCATGGATACCGACACGACCGACAAAATGGATTCCGAGACGTACATTCTTCAGCACGGCCATTATCAGATCGAGGCGATGGCGAACCTCGACAAAGTGCCCCCGACTGGTGCGCTGATCCTGACGAGCTGGCCCAAGGTGCGGGATGGTCTCGGATTTCCAGCGCGTGCTTTTGCGATATTGCCTTGAGGATTGCGGAGCAACACAGGAGACCGGCCCGGTATTGCCCGAGCCGGCCGAGTGCCATCAGAGCGGAGCATGATCTTTTCGGAAAAACCGGTTTCCACTTTTCCGGATCATGCTCTAAGCCGCGTAGCGCTGGGTCTTCGCCCAGGCCTCGATCTCCCGCTCCGCTTCGTTCTTGCTGAAGCCGTAACGCGCTTGCAGGCGTTTGACCAATTCGTCGCGGCGGCCCCCGATGCGTGTGAGATCCTCGTCGGTGAGCTTGACCCAGTTGCCCCGCACACCTGCTTTGAATTGCATCCAGTTACCCTGAATCTGGTCCCAATTCATCCCTGTCTCCTACCTGACGATGGATACGACGTTGCGCTTCCCCCGCGCTAACGCGTGATCACAGCGCCGCCTTGCGGCTGCAATTCGACGACTTCGCGGTCATTCGGCGGAGAATTCTGGCGCCTTCGCGCGAGAGCT
>DATMQV010000223.1:0-2967 GCA_035566615.1 Xanthobacteraceae bacterium | reverse complement strand
CAACGATCCGGCGGAGAACCGCACCATCCTCGAGCGGATCGGGCGCGGCGAGTTGCGTCTCGTTTATGTCGCGCCCGAACGCCTGCTCAAGAGCGACACGCTCGATCTCTTCAAGCGTGCAAACGTGACGCTGCTTGCGGTCGACGAGGCGCATTGCATCTCGCAATGGGGTCACGACTTCCGCCCCGAATACGCGGCGCTCGGCACAGTGCAGTCGGAATTGGGCGGCGTGCAGACGGCGGCGTTCACGGCGACGGCCGACGCCGCGACCCGCACCGATATTCTCGACAAGCTGTTTGCTCGCCCGCCGGCCTTGTTCGTGCATGGCTTCGACCGCCCCAACTTGCGCTTGGCGATGCGCGCCAAGGCCGGCGGTCGCACCCAGATTGCCGATTTTCTCGGGAGCCGCGGCGGCCAGAGCGGCATCGTCTATTGCGCGTCGCGCCGCAAAACCGAGGAACTTGCCGCGTTCCTGCGCCAGAACGGCATCAATGCGCTGCCCTATCACGCCGGCATGGAGAGCGCTGCGCGCTCACGCAACCAGGACGTGTTTCTGCAAGAAGACGGCGTCGTGATGGTCGCGACGGTGGCGTTCGGCATGGGCATCGACAAGCCGGACGTGCGTTTTGTGCTTCATGCCGACATGCCGGCCAATATCGAGAGCTACTATCAGGAGATCGGCCGCGCCGGCCGCGACGGACTGCCGGCCGATACGCTGACGCTCTACGGCATGGGAGACATCCGGCTGCGCCGCTTGCAGATCGACGAAAGCGAGGCCACGGACGAGCAAAAGCGCGTCGACCGGCAACGGCTCAATGCACTCGTTTCCTTATGTGAATCGCCGCGCTGCCGGCGGCAAACGCTGCTGGCCTATTTCGGCGAGTCGGCCGAGCCGTGCGGCAACTGCGATTTCTGCTGCGACGGCGCCGAAATGATCGACGGCACCATTGCGGCGCAGAAGGCGCTTTCCGCCATGGTGCGCACCGGCGAGCGCTTCGGCACCGAGCATCTGACCAATCTGCTGCTCGGCGAAACCACCGAGGCGATCGGAAAATTCGGCCACGACCGGCTGCCGACCTTCGGCGTCGGCAAGGAATACGGCAAGCAGGAATGGCGGTCGATTTTCCGCCAGCTCCACGGCGCCGGCATTGTCGCCCTCGACATCACGGGCCATGGCACCTGGTCGGTGACCGAGACCGGCCGCCGCGTGCTCAAAGGCGCAGCCCGCGTCACCTTGCGCCAGGACACCTTGAAACCGGCGACGCGCAAGACCGCCCGCGCCGCCGCCAACGCGGCGGCCCTGGCCGGCGGCCAAGGCGACACGGCGCTGTTCGAAGCGTTGCGGCGGCGGCGCTCGGAACTTGCCAAGGAGCAGCGGGTCGCGGCCTATGTGGTGTTCGCCGACAAAACGCTGATCGACATGGCGCGCCGCAAACCCGCCACGGCGGCAGAGATGAGCGCCGTGCACGGCGTCGGCACCGCCAAACTGCGCCAATATGGCGAGGTTTTCCTCGATGTGATCCGCCAGCACGCGGCCGGACGGCCTTAACCCTTGGGCCAATCGAGATCGCATCGGCTCGAGGCCAACAAGCTCGTTTCGGCGTGTTGCACCGCATTCCGCGCTATGTTAGCAAAATCGCGATTTTTGCGGGGCGCGCGGGGCACTCCCCCCGGAGCCCCAAACTTCCCGGTCCCGCTTTAATCCCATGGGCTTGCTCCGACCGTTTGCGCCGGATGCGGGCTTGCGGAAACTCAAAAGAATCCGAGACGACCCGATCATAGAGGGCCCCACTTGGCAGGCGAAGAACACCTTGTGTCCGGCGTGGCCGGCCGTTACGCGACGGCGCTGTTCGATCTGGCGCGCGACGCCAATACCATCGACGCCGTGAAGGCCGATCTGGATCGCTTTGACGCGCTCGTTGGCGAAAGCCCGGATCTCACCCGGCTGGTGCGCAGCCCGGTCTTCTCCGCCGACGAGCAATTAAACGCGCTCTCGGTGGTGCTCGACCGCGCCGGGATCGGCGGGCTCGCGGCACGTTTCCTCAAGCTTGTCACCAAGAACCGCCGGCTGTTCGCGGTCCGCGACATGGTCCGCGCCTTCCGCAATCTCGTGGCCCAGCACAAGGGCGAGACCACGGCCGAAGTCACGGTGGCGGAAGACATCAAGGACGATCACGTCGCCGCTCTGCGCAATGCGCTCAAAGCGGTGAGCGGCAAGGAGGTCGATCTCAAGATCAAGGTCGATCTGGCGATTATCGGCGGGCTTGTGGTCAAGCTCGGCAGCCGCATGGTCGATTCTTCCCTCCGCACCAAACTCAATTCCATCAAGCACGCGATGAAAGAGGCTCGATAATGGATATCCGCGCCGCGGAAATCTCCGCCATCCTCAAGGAGCAGATCAAGAATTTCGGCCAGGAGGCCGAGGTTTCGGAAGTCGGCCAGGTGCTGTCGGTCGGCGACGGCATTGCCCGCGTCTACGGCCTCGACAATGTGCAGGCCGGCGAGATGGTCGAGTTCGAGTCTGGCGTCAAAGGCATGGCGCTGAACCTGGAAGTCGACAATGTCGGCGTGGTGATCTTCGGCTCCGACCGCCAGATCGCGGAAGGCCAGACGGTCAAGCGCACCCGCGCCATCGTCGAAGTACCGGTCGGCAAGGGTTTGCTCGGCCGTGTGGTCGATGCGCTCGGCGAGCCGATCGACGGCAAGGGCCCGATCAAGGCCGATCACCGCGCGCGCGTGGACGTGAAAGCTCCCGGCATCATCCCGCGCAAGTCGGTGCATGAGCCGATGGCGACGGGCTTAAAGGCGATCGACGCCCTGATCCCGATCGGCCGCGGCCAGCGCGAGCTGATCATCGGCGACCGCCAGACCGGGAAGACCGCGATCGCGCTCGACACCATCCTTAACCAAAAGCCGCTCAACGCCACCGGCGACGAGAAAATCAAGCTCTATTGCGTTTATGTGGCG
>DATMQV010000222.1:0-4251 GCA_035566615.1 Xanthobacteraceae bacterium | reverse complement strand
TTTTGATTGAGCATCAGTAGATTACATTAATAATTATAATAATTATTTTTTTGATGGTGACGTTGCCCCGAGCTTTTATCCGGCGATTGGAGTCTGGCGTTCGAAGTTATCCTCTTGGGCGGTGATGATGGCGGTCCGCGGAGCGGAGCCGTCCATGTAGCGTAGCGCAGCAGACCGCCGGTCCGCCGCGCAGGTGGCTGGGCTCATCCAGCCGAGCCGCGAGTGAGGCCAATTTCGGCCCGTTCCAGCGCGTGCCGGTGATCGCGAAGGCCGCCTTCGACAGACAAGAGTAGAGTCGAGATGTGGCGCAGTGGTTGTAGGTTGAACATATCTGTTTCCGCCTCTTTCGTCTGGCGGTGCCTTAGTGGTTCAGCCCTGACTCCTTTCGGCACCGGGGTGAGTTCGCTCTTCGGTACCATATGCACCAGCATTTCGGCCGTCCCGCTCGATGGAGGTTACGTGACAGTCGTTGTTCCGGCCTAGGGCGTGTTGCTAGGGATTCATGCCGCGCACGGCCGACTGGCACGGTCTTGCTGATCCGTTCAGATCGAAGCGCTGCGCCATTCGGCGGGTTATCTGCGCGAACTGAGACGCGCACAGCGCCTCAATTAAACTCGTCCGGCAGGACCGGCAGCGGAGCGAAGGCGATGCCTTCCTCGTGCAGTTCCTCGGCCTCTTCCGGCGTCGCCTCGCCATAGATCGAGCGGCGCTCGACCTCGCCGTAGTGGATCTTGCGCGCCTGCTCGGGAAAGCGTGGCCCGACATAGTCCGCGTTCTTGACGATATGCTCGCGCAGCTCTTTGAGCTTCTTGCGCAGCTCGTGTTCGACCGGCGACATCATCGCGACCGGCGAAGGTGGAGCGGGCAGTGCGACGGGGGTGCGCGCCGGCGTTGGCGCCGGAGACTCGTCGGCGGTTTCGCTGCGGCCGAGCCGCGGCGCCATAATCGCCTTCTCGACCTTGGTGGAATTGCAAACCGGGCAGGCGATCAGCGAGCGCTTGGCCTGCTTGTCGTAGGCCGCCGAGTTGGCGAACCAGCTCTCGAAAGTGTGCCCCTTATCGCAATTGAGCGTGTAGCGGATCATGGCGACCCTCGCACCGCGCGCAGATGGGTCGGCTCCGCCATCGGTTCTATCACTTCGAAGCGCCGCCCATGCAGCAGCGAGGGGATGCGCGCACGCGCCGCGGCGACTGCGGCCGGATCCACGTCGGCGAGAATGATCCCAGGCTCATTGCCGGCCTCGGCAAGCACTTGGCCCCAAGGATCGACCACGAGCGAATGGCCGAAGGTTGCGCGGCCGTTTTCGTGCGCGCCGCCCTGGGCGGCGGCAAAGACGAAGCAGCCGTTTTCGATGGCGCGCGCCCGTATCAGCACGTGCCAATGCGCTTCGCCGGTCTGCTTGGTGAACGCGGCCGGAATCGCCAGAAACGATGCGCCGGCCTCCGCGAGCGCGCGATAAAGCGCAGGGAAGCGGAGATCGTAGCAGACCGTCAGGCCAAGCCGGCCCCACGGCAGATCGGCCAGCACCGCCAAGTCGCCGGGCCGGAAATTGTTCGATTCGCGATAGCTCTCGCCGTTGGCGAGATCGACGTCGAACATGTGGATCTTGTCGTAGCGCGCGACGATGTCGCCGCGGCGGTCGATCAAGAACGAGCGGTTTACCGCCTTGTCGTGCGAGACTTTGATCGCAAGCGAACCGATATGCAGATAGATCGAAAGCTCGCGCGCGGTCTCGCGCAAAGCCGCGAGCGTCGGATCGCGCTCCTCTTCGGTGATCGCGGCGAACAGCCGTTCGCGCTTGATCTCCATGATGTTGGTCATCTCAGGCGTCAGCACATAGTCCGCGCCCGCCTGCGCCGCCTGTTCGATCGAGCCGCGCGCCGCCGCGAGATTGGCGGCGGGCTCGAGCCCCGAGCGCATCTGCACCAGGCCGACCCTAAAAGCTGAACTTCCTGGCGCGCTCATGCCGGTCGCTCCTCACCTTGTAACAGCGGATCGAGCTCGCCGGCATCCTCGAGCGCGTAAAGCTCGTCGCAGCCGCCGATATGCTTCGAGCCGATGAAGATCTGCGGCAGCGTGTTGCGACCCTGCGCTCGCTTGGTCATTTGCCGGCGGACATCCGCGTTCCCCGTGACATCGATCTCACGGAAGGCCACCCCTTTCCGGGACAACAGCTCCTTGGCGTAATGGCAGTAGGAGCAGAATTTTCTTGTGTAGATTTCGACAGAAGCCATAACGAGCCGTTAAGTTCACGACTTTCCTAAGTTTATCAACTCTTTATATGGATGTTCGGCCTGCCTCGGCAACCCTGGCGAACACCAGCACGTCGACGTTCCGGGCACCGGCCCGCAGCAGTGCCTTGGCGCAGCCTTCGACGGTCGCCCCTGACGTCAGCACATCGTCGACCAGAATGAGCCTTCGGCCCACCACCTCGGCCTTACCATCGCGTGGGACCCGGAAGGCGCCTTGGATATTGGCGGCGCGCTGGGTGCGCGACAGCCCGACCTGCTGGGCGGTGAATTTCACGCGCTTGAGCGCGCGGGCGGCGATCGGCACGCCGCTCGCCTTGGAAACGGCGGCGGCGAGAATGGCCGACTGGTTGAAGCGCCGCGCCCAGTGCCGCCGCCAGTGCAGCGGCACCGGCACCAGCGCATCCGCCTCGGCCAAAAGCTCGCGGCCGGCTTGCGACAGCCAGCGGCCCATCATCGGCGCAAGGTCGAGCCGGTCGCCATATTTGAGCGCATGCACCAGTGCCCGCGATATGTCGTCGAAGCGCACCGCGGCGCGCGCACGCTGGTAAGCCGGCGGGTCGGCGATCGCTTCCACGGAGAGAATGCCGGGGCCGGGATCGTAGACGAACGGAATGCCGAGCCGTTCGCAATACGGCCGGCTGATGAAGGAGAGCTTCGACCAGCAGGCCGGGCAGAGCCCTTCGCCCTCGACCGGCTCGCGGCAGACCGCGCACAAGCGCGGCAAAGCGAGATCGAGCGCGGCGCGCAGCACCGCGCGGGTGGTCTCCGCAGCGCGCTTGAGCCGCGGAAGTGCAGCGATGCTGACCGGCTCCCCCATGAGGGAACGCTACCGCTCCGGGTCGGTGTTGTCATCAATCATGCCGCGTTCCCCGGACGCGGGGCAGGGTGCCATCAGCGCGTTCACGCGCGTCTTTGTGATAAGCGCTGCACCGCAGATCCGTGGTCGTGACGAACTCGGTGCCGATAAGGTCCCGGTTCTGCAACGAACCACTTACGTGCTGCGTTGCGCCCGGGACACCCCGCCGAGGACGTGAGACAATCGCCCATGCCTGAGCAGTCACGACCTGAGCCGTCACATAGCCCGCTGATCTTCGATCGCCGGTTGCTGCGCGCGCGCCGCCGCCGCGCCGTGGCCGCGGGAGCGGAAACGTTTCTGCTCGATCGCGTCGCCCCCGATCTCGCCGAGCGGCTCAGTGCGGTGCTGCGCCGCTTCGATCTTGTGCTCGATCTCGGCACGCCCGGCGACGCGTTGCGCGCGGCGCTCGCCGGCCTTCCCTCGGTCGGCACCGTCATCTCGGCGCGTGCCGAGCTTCCCGAAATGGAAGGAAGCGCAACGCGCTCCGTCGTCGCCGACGAAGAGGTGCTGCCATTCGGAGCGGCTGTTTTCGATCTCGTTGTTTCGGGGCTGTCGCTGCAATTCGTCAACGACCTGCCAGGCACGCTGGTGCAGATCCGCCGCGTGCTCAGGCCTGACGGTCTATTTGTTGCGGCGCTGGCCGGCGGCGACACGCTGACCGAGCTGCGGCAGTCCTTCGCCGCGGCCGAAAGCGAAATCGAAGGTGGAATTTCGCCGCGGGTTGCGCCATTCGCCGATGTGCGCGATCTCGGCGCGCTGCTGCAGCGCGCGGGCTTTGCGCTACCGGTCACCGACGTGGATCGGATCACGGTGCGGTATGGCTCCGTCTTCGCCCTGATGCACGATTTGCGCCGCATGGGTGCGAGCAACGCGCTGCTCGACCGCCGCCGCGTGCCGCTCAAGCGCGCGACGCTGATGCGCATGGCGGAGATTTACGCCGAGCGCTTTGCCGATGCGGACGGCCGCCTGCGCGCGACGTTCGAGATTGTCTGGCTTTTGGGTTGGGCGCCGCATCCGGGTCAGCAGCAGCCGCTCAAGCCCGGCTCGGCGCAAGCGCGGCTCGCCGACGCACTCGGCACGCACGAGATTTCGACCGGCGAGAAGGCGGGAGGATGACTCCGTCATCCCGGGGCGCGTCAGACA
>DATMQV010000221.1:0-51571 GCA_035566615.1 Xanthobacteraceae bacterium | reverse complement strand
GGCGAGATCGCCGGCCGGCCAGGCATCGGCGTGCCCGAGGCAGGACAAGAGATAGATATCGGCGGTCCAGGGTCCGATGCCGTGCACGGCGGTGAGTGCGGCATGCGCATCCTCGGCTTCCAGAGCCGCAAGACGGTGCAGCGGCAGTTCCTCGCGCTCGACCGCTTTGGCGATCGCCTTGAGCGCGCGGATTTTCGGCGCCGATAGCCCGAGCCGCGCCAGCTTCGCCGGCCGTGCCCGCAAGATCGCCTTCGGCTCGAGCGGATCGAAGGCCGCCGCAAGCCGCCCCCAGATCGCATTCGCGCTTGCCGTCGAAAGCTGCTGCGCCACGATAATGGCGGCAAGCCCGGCGAAGCCGTCGGCGCGCCGGCGGAGCGGCGGCCGGCCCGCTTTGACGAGCAAGGCGGCGAAGCGCGCGTCGGCTTTGCCGAGCGCTTCGAGCGCGGCGTCGAGATCGGATTCGGTGTGGATAAAGGACGGCATGACGGCATCCGGCTGCGCGCGCTGTCGTGCGAACTTTGCGCAGCGCGCTTACTTGATTGGTCGAGCCTGTCAGTTTGGTCAATCCTGCCGGTCAGGGAAATATGTCGGCAATGCATACCCGTGTGTTTCGGTTCGCACCGAGCCCGAACGGCTATCTGCATCTCGGCCATGCCTATTCTGCGCTCGTCAACGACGACATGGCGCGGCAGTGCAACGGCCGGCTGCTGCTGCGCATCGAGGATATCGATGCCGCCCGCTGCCGGCCGGAATACGAGGCCGCGATCTACGAAGATCTGCGTTGGCTCGGGATCGCCTGGCAGCAGGATGTGAGGCGGCAAAGCGAGCATTTCGACGATTATCAGTCGGCGGTGAACAAGCTCGAAGCCATGGGCCTGCTCTATCCGAGCTTCGAGAGCCGCAGCGAGATTGCCGCGCTGGTCGCCGAACGCGACCGCCGAGGACATTGGCCGCGCGACCCGGACGGCGTGCCGCTCTATCCCGGGCGCGCCCGCAAAATGCCGAAGGCCGAGCGCGAGCGGCGCCGCCGGGAGGGCGAGCCCTATGCGCTTCGGCTCGCCATGGACGCGGCCGTCGCGCAGGCCGGCGTCTTGACCTGGACCGAGACCGGCTCCGGCCCGCAGGGGCAGTCGGGGACAGTCGCGGCCGCGCCGCAGATGTGGGGCGATGTCGTGCTCGCGCGCAAGGAGACCCCGACCAGCTATCATCTTGCCGTCGCCCTCGATGACGCCCTGCAAGGCGTTACCGGCGTGGTGCGCGGGCAGGACCTGTTCTGGTCGACCTCCATTCACCGCTTGCTGCAAGCGCTGCTCAGCCTGCCCGAACCAGCCTATCATCATCACAAGCTCATCGTGGATGCCGCCGGGCGCAAGCTGTCGAAATCGACGCTGGCCACGAGCTTGCGCGACCTGCGCGCGTCCGGCACGACGCCGGCGGATGTGAGGCGCATGGTGGGGCTCGGGCGTTGAGCCCTCCTTGACCAAGACGATGAAACTTGTTTCCGGCGCTATTTGCGGCTGAACCTCATTTAAGGACATATTTTGTTTGATCCTCCGCCATAACACGGTGGGGCGGGACTTAATGGCGCGTTCACGATCACGTAAGAAATCGGCAGCGAAGCCGGCACGCCGGTTGCGCAAGCAGCGCGCTGTGGCCGAGCCGCCGCAAGCCCAACCCTCTGCCAAGTCGCCGCTTGCCAAGTCGCCGCTTGCCAAGTCATCAACGGCAAAGTCGTCCCGGGCAAAATCACCCGCGTCTAAGTCACCCGCGGAAACGCCATCGGTTGGCGCGACCGAAGCCTCGCTGGTCGCTTATGCGCACGATATCCGCACCGCGTTGACCGGCATCCTGGCGCTGAGCGAATTGCTGGCGACCTCGGCGATCGGCGAGCGCGAGCGGCGTTGGGCTTCGGGCATCAAAGGCAGCGCCGAGCATCTCTCCGCACTTACGACCTTGATGATCGACGCCGCCAAAGCCGACGGCGGCACGCTCAAGCTGCGCGAGGAAGTGTTCGATCCGCGACAGCTGGTCACGGCCCTCGCGAATTCTTTGTCGGCGCGTGCCGAGACCAAGGATCTCGTGACCGAGGTGGTGGTTGCCGACGACGTGCCGGAGAATCTTCGCGGCGATGTGGTACGGCTGCGCGCGGCGCTGGAGAATCTCATCGATAATGCCGTGAAGTTCACCGAGCGCGGCACTGTGCATTTGGAAGTCGGTACCGAGGCCGCCAAGCGCGGCCGCACGACGCTGGTGTTCTCGATCAGCGACACCGGCATCGGGCTCAAGCCCGGCGAGATCCACCGGCTGTTTCGCCCGTTCACGCAAGCCAATGCCGACATCGCGCGGCGCTATGGCGGCACCGGGCTTGGGCTCATGGTCGTGAAAGCGCTGGCAAAGCGGATGGGCGGCGACCTCACCGTCACCAGCACCTATGGGGAGGGCTCGACCTTCCGCTTCTCGGTTCAGGTGGGGATCGCCGTCGCCAAGACAAAGCGCGAGGAGCCGCCGCAGCAACGCGTCGAGATTCCAGCCCGGCACTTGGCGATCTTGTGTGCCGAGGATAACCCCTACGGCCGCGTTATTCTCAATACCATCCTGACCGAGCTCGGCCATCGCGCCGATTTCGCAAGCTCGGGCGAAGGCGTGATTGCCGCCGTGACCCGCGGCTACGACGCCGTGCTGATGGACGTCACGCTGCCGGGCATCGACGGCCTCGAAGCCACGCGCCGCATGCGCGCGCTTTCGGGCCCCGCCGGGCAAACGCCAATCATCGGCATCTCAGGCCGCAGCGAAGCGGGCGACGAAGCAGCCGCGCGCGCAGCCGGCATGAATGCGTATTTGCGCAAGCCGCTCAGCCCGAAAGCGCTCAGCGATGCGCTGGCGAGCGTTTTGCCGAAGCCGGGTTGATGCTCTTGCGGGTCGGCCGGCCCTTGGGCGTGCGTGCCAGGCGCATTCGGGCAACTTCGCCGGCGGCCGTCGTTGCGGCCACGCTTAAGCCAACAGTTTTCCGGGTCGGCAGCCGGATGAGCGATCTGATCCGCTCGGCGTCTGCCGCAGTCGCGGGACTATAGACCACCATGCGGAGATCGGGCCGGCCGTCGACCGCGAAGGCCGAGTATTCGAAAGCGATCGGTCCGGCGATCGGATGCCGCAGATGTTTGACGCCGCCGCCGTAGCCGCTGACGTCGTTGTCGCGCCACATCGCCTCGAACTCGGGACTGAGCCGGCAGAGTTCGTCCACCAGGGCTGCGACTTCGGCCGCGGCCCCGGCGCGCGCCGCATCCGCCCGGAATGCCCCCACCACGAACCGGGCGACGGCCTCCCAATCAAGCTGAGCGGCGCGAACGCGGGGGTCGCAGAAGACGAGGCGCAGGACGTTGCGTTGCTCCGGCGCGAGCGCGCTGTAGTCGGTCAGCACCGCAGCCGCAGCCTTGTTCCAGGCGACGATGTCCCATGTGGCCGTGCTCACCACGGCCGGGCTGAACTCCAGCGCGTCGAGCACGCGCTGAAGCCGTGGCGTCACACTGTCGGCTGTTTGGTAGCGAACCTCGGGCGGCCGGCCAAGGCCGAGCAGGAAGAGGTGCTCGCGCTCGACGTCCGTCAGCATCAGCGCGCGAGCGATCCGGTTGAGCACGTCGGCCGAGGGCGCGCCGCCCCGGCCCTGCTCGAGCCACGTGTACCAGGTCGCGCTGATATTGGCGCGCTGCGCCACCTCTTCGCGGCGCAGGCCGGGCGTGCGCCTGCGCGCTGCGGAGAGGCCGAAGGCCGCCGGATCGAGCTTGGTGCGGCGGTCCTTCAGGTAGGTCCCAAGCGGGTTCTCGTTGACTGCACGCATGCCGATCCTGTTGGTCATTATACCCCTATAACATCACTACTTTACCAGGATTGACCGCGGACCGACGGTGGTCGCCGTTCAACCTGGAGACTTTGCTCATGCGTGTGTTTGTTACCGGCGCCACCGGTTTCATCGGCTCGGCCGTTGTCAAAGACCTGATTGCCGCCGGTCATCAAGTTCTCGGCCTCTGTCGTTCGGATGACAAGGCGGCGGGTTTGGCGGCGGCTGGAGCCGAGGTCGCTCGCGGATCGCTTGAGGACCTGGACAGCCTCAAGAGGGGAGCCGCCGGATCGGACGGCGTCATCCACCTGGCCTTCAACCATGACTTCTCGAAATTCGTAGCGAACTGTGAGGACGATCGCCGTGTGATCAAGGCGCTCGGCTCGGCTCTCGAAGGCTCCGACCGGCCGCTGATCCTGACCTCCGCAACTCCAATCGACAATACCGTGCCCGGTCAGCCGGCCAAGGAAGACAATGCCATCGTTGGTTCGGACAAGCATCCCCGCGCTGCGTCGGAAGAGGCGGCCGCCGCCGTCGCCGCGGACGGGGTCAACGTGTCGGTGGTGCGACTGCCGCAGGTTCACGATCCGGTCGCGCAGGGCCTCATTACCCCTGCAATCGGCATGTATCGCCAAAAGGGGGTGTGCACGTATGTCGGAGAGGGACGCAATCGCTGGCCGGCCGCGCACGTACTCGACGTGGCTCGCCTCTACAGGCTGGCGATCGAAAAATCCGAGCCGGACGCAAAGTATCACGCCGTCGCGGAGGAAGGCGTGCGATGCGCGATATCGTTGAAGCCATCGGCCGACGCCTGAAACTGCCGGTTAAATCCATCGCCCCGGATGAGGCCCAAGCTTATTTCGGCTGGCTTTCGATGTTTGCTGGGCGCGACATGCCCGCCTCCAGCGCGCAGACGCGGAGAAAGCTGGGATGGGAGCCGAAGAGGCCCGGATTGATCGCCGATCTCGAACGGCTGCAAGTGTCGGATCGCTGAGGCACGCACGGCAATTCCGCGTCGCCTACGGCAGCGCTGCGCTGTTCACCGTTCTCGCGGTTGGGGATCGGCTCGTGCTGCGTTCTCGCCTACACGCCCAGCCTCGGCGATTCTCCGAACCTGGCGGTGTGACGATCTTGGTTTCAATCGACGCGTCATTGCCAACGCAGCGAAGCAATCCAGAATCTGCCGCAAAATCTGAATTGCTTAGTCACTGCCGTCGCTCGCGATACCAACGGTCTATTCGAAACGAAATCTCGTTTCGTCGGGACGCCGCAGGAGCAACTCAATTGCGGTTTGCGGCCGCGCCTTCGACGATCCGCACCACATCCGACATGATGCGGTTCAGCTCGAAGTCCTTGGGCGTGTAGACCTCGGCAACGCCGGCGTCTTTGAGCGCGCTGGCGTCCTCTTTCGGAATGATGCCGCCGACCACCACCGGCACGTCGTCGATGCCGGCTTCCCTCATGCGCGCCATCACGTCTTGAACGAGCGGCAGATGGGACCCGGAGAGGATCGAGAGGCCGACCACATGCACGTCCTTCTCGGCGGCCGCGGTGGCGATCGCCTCCGCGGTCAGCCTGATGCCGTCATAGACCACGTCCATGCCGGCGTCGCGCGCGCGCGCCGCGATCTGCTCGGCGCCGTTCGAATGGCCGTCGAGACCTGGCTTGCCGATCAGGAATTTCAGCCGCCGGCCGAGCTTCTTGGAGACGCGGTCCACTTCGGCGCGGATGTCGTCGAGCCCTTCCGCGTCGTTGCGCATGGCGGTGCCGACGCCGGTCGGCGCGCGGTATTCGCCGAAAGCCGAGCGCAGCGCAAAGCCCCATTCGCCGGTGGTCACGCCCGCTTTGGCACAGGCGATCGACGGCGGCATGATGTTGGCGCCGCTCTTTGCCGCCTTGCGCAAGTCGGCGAGCGCCACTTCGACAACGCGGTTGTCGCGTGCCGCGCGCCAAGCGCTCAGGCGCGCGATCTGGCCGGTCTCGGCCTCTTCCGAAACGGTGAGGATGGCGTCGGCCGCGTTCGCCAGCGGCGACGGCTCGGCTTCGACAAAGCGGTTGACGCCGACCACTGTGTGGTCGCCGCGCTCGATCGCCTCGACCCGGCGCGAATTGGATTCGACAAGCTGCCGTTTCAGATAGCCCGACTCGACGGCAGCCACCGTGCCGCCCATCGCTTCGATCTGCCGCAGTTCTTCCTTCGCCGCAGTTTTGAGTTCGTTGACCTTGGCGGCGACCACCGGTGAGCCGTCGAACAGATCGCCATACTCCAACAGGTCGGTCTCGTATGCGAGGATCTGCTGCATGCGCAGCGACCATTGCTGATCCCAGGGCCGTGGCAGACCGAGCGCCTCGTTCCAGGCCGGCAACTGCACTGCGCGCGCCCGCGCCTGCTTCGACAGCGTCACCGCCAGCATCTCGATCAGGATGCGCGCGACATTGTTCTCGGGCTGCTGCTCGGTCAGTCCGAGCGAGTTGACTTGCACGCCGTAACGAAACAGCCGCTGCTTCGGATCGGTCACGCCGTAGCGTTCGCGCGTGATCTCGTCCCACATCTCGGTGAAGGCGCGCATCTTGCAGACTTCGGTGACGAAGCGCAGCCCCGCATTGACGAAGAACGAGATGCGCCCGACCACTTCGCCGAATTCTTCCGGCGCGCATTCGCCCGAGGCCTTCACCGCGTCGAGCACGCCGATGGCGGTGGCGAGCGCGAAGGCGAGCTCCTGCACCGGCGTGGCGCCTGCTTCCTGCAGATGATAGGAGCAGACATTCATCGGATTCCACTTCGGCATTTCCTTGGTCGTGAACAAAATCACGTCCTTGGTCAGCCGCATCGAGGGCGCCGGCGGAAACACGTAAGTGCCGCGCGAGAGATATTCCTTGATGATGTCGTTCTGGGTCGTGCCGGTGAGTTTTTTCCGCGCCACGCCTTGTTCGTCGGCGAGCGCCACATAGAGCGCCAGCAGCCAGGCGGCCGTGGCATTGATGGTCATCGACGTGTTCATCTCGCCGAGCGGAATGCCGTCGAACAGCGCGCGCATGTCGCCGATATGGGAGATCGGCACGCCGACCTTGCCGACTTCGCCCTTGGCGTGCGGATGGTCGCTGTCGTAGCCGGTCTGCGTCGGCAGATCGAAGGCGACCGACAGCCCGGTCTGGCCTTTCTTCAAATTCTTGCGGTAAAGCGCATTCGATGCCGCGGCGGTCGAATGCCCGGCATAAGTGCGGAAAATCCAAGCTTTATCGCGCAATGGCTTGTCGCCTGATGCTTTGTCGCGGCGCGGCTGTTCGCTCATCGGTCTTGCAGGTTTATGACGCGGCTAATCTGGCGCGGATTGTGTTGCGATGCAACACGCGCGGAATGCCGTCAAGGCCGAGACAATCAGCGTCGCGGCAAGGCCGACCTGCGTCGGGGCGTAGGGATAGACCAGAATGAGCGCTGCGGCTGCAATCAGCGCCGCCCCGTCGAAACTTGAAAATCCCCGCTGCAAGGCGTCGCGGAGCAGAAAAGCGACAGCGACCGCGAGCACCACCAGATCGTACATGTAGACGTAAGGCGTCGCGAGCAGCGCGCCGCAGGCCAAGCCAGCAGCCTTGAGTTCGAACGCCACCCGGCTTCGCCACAGCACGACGAGCGCCACGGCTGCGGCAAGCGCGGCGGCCGCTTGCACGCTCCACGCCAGCGTCTCGCTGGCGCCGTGTGCGCGGACAAGGCCGAACACACTCTGCAGTCTGTTCCAATCGGCGCCGCCTTCGCCAAGCACCACGCGGCTTGTCGCCGATAAGCCCTCCAGAAATGCGAGCCAACTGGCCGTGCCGAAAACGAGCCACGCGAGCGCAGCAAGTGCGAGCGCGACTGCGGCAGCAACGAAGATCGTCAGCCAGCGCCGATCAGCGATCAGCACGATCGGAAGCAACAGACCGAATTGCGGTTTGTAGGTCAACAGGCCAAGGCAGACGCCCGCAAGCACTGGCCGCCGTTCCAAAAAATAGAGCGTGCCCCCGATCAGCGCCGCCGTGAAGAAGCCGTTCTGCCCGGCCGTGACATTCCACAGCGCCGCCGGAAAGCCGAGCGCAACTGCAACGCCGCTGCGCCCGCCGACGATTTTGGCGAGCGTCACCGCGTAAAGTGCGAGCGTCGCAACGAGCCAGACGATGGCCGCGGCCAGATTAGGCAGGGTCGCAAGCGCGGCAGCAACAAACAAAAACGTCGGCGGGTAGTGCCAGCCGTAGTAATTGGCGAAGTCATGCCCGACCGCGCGTATTTCGGCGGCCTTGTGCAGCGTCCAGTCGTAAGCGGCGGCCGCTTGCCCATCGAGCGCCAGTCGCCCCGCTGCCCAGACATTGACGAAGTCGTTGGCGATCGGCCCACCGTGCGCGTCGATCAGAAAATGGCCGCCGAGGAAGGCGCTGCAGAGAACGACCAAATAACAAAGCGCAAGCGTCAGCCCCACCAGCGCGGCGACGCGCGCGGCGTCGGGATTTGGCGCGATCGCGATTTTGGGCTGCACGATCGCCGTTCCGCTCACGCCGCAACGCTCGCCGGAAGGACGACTCGGCGCGCCACGAGCCCCGCGATCAGGAGCAGCGCGGCAAGGCCGACCGGGAATTTCACGAATGGGAAGATGAGGATCAGGCCGCAGGCGACGCCGATGCCGATCAATTCCCTTGGCAATTCCTTTGGCAAGTTCTTTGGCGAGTCCTTGGGCAAGTATCCGCGCGCATCGCCGAGACGGAGTAGAAACGCGATCGGCACCGCCAGCACGACGAGGTCGTACGTGTAGAGATATGGCGTCGCCAGCAGCGCGCCGACGCCAATCACCGCCGCTTTGAGATCGTACGCCGCCTTGCTCCGCCAAACGATCGCGACTGAAACAGCGGCCAAGAGCGAGACGGCCGCCTGCACGATCCAGGCCAGCGTTTCGCTGCCGCCGAGCGTGCGGGTTAGTCCGAAAGCCGTTTGCAGCTTGCTCCAGTCCGCGCAGCCTTCGGACAAAAACGCCTGCGACGTGTGGCCGATATTACCGAGGAAGGCGAGCCAAGCCTCGCTGCCGAAGGCAAGCCAGGAGGCTGCGGCCATCAGCATGGCAACGAGAGCTGCGGTGAAGAATGCGCGCCAATAACCGCCGGCCGCGAGCGCGATCGGAAACAGGAGTCCGAGATGCGGCTTATAGGTGAGAAGCCCGAGCAGAATGCCGGCGGCGATCGGGTTTCCTTCCAG
The DNA here is from genome assembly GCA_035566615.1 of Xanthobacteraceae bacterium. GTDB lineage: Bacteria > Pseudomonadota > Alphaproteobacteria > Rhizobiales > Xanthobacteraceae > BOG-931. The sequence continues at coordinate 42,518 of DATMQV010000221.1, read as the reverse complement.
CAGAACAAGCGCGCCGCCGATGAGGCTCGCGGTCAGAAAACCGTTCTGCCCGACAATGAAATTGGGCAGCACCGCCGGGAACGCGGCGGCGAGCAGATAACCCACGCGGTCGCCAATGATGGCGCGGATTGCGATGAGATAGCCGGGGAACGTGGCAAACGCCCAAAGCGCGTAAGCTCCAGCATAGGGGAGCAAGGAAAGGACGGCGGCGACAAACAAAAAGGTCGGCGGATAATGCCAGCCGAAATAGCCGTCGAAGGCATGGCCGACGGCGGTTTCCTCCATCAGCTTGTGCGTCGGCCAGTCGTAGGCCGCGGCGGCGTGACCGGCTAAAGCGAGCCGGCCTGCGGCCCAGACATTGACGAAATCGGATTCAATTCCGCCGCCGTTCGGCGCGATCAGCCAAGAGCCTTCGACGTAGGACGCGGCCAGATAGACGGCGTTCACGACGATCAAGGCGAAACAGATAAGCTCCACCGGCCGCGCCAGCTTGGCGCCGGAGCCTCGAGCCGGCGAGATTTCATATAGCGCCATCGGAGGGGCTGCCTCGCTCGCGATTGGCCGCGAAGCTAGGCAGTGCGCCTTGAAGAACCCTTAAATGGCGCCGAATCCCGGGACGGGCGGTTCCGCGGCAATTTTCACGCCGCTGCGTAGGGCTGCGCTATCGCCCGATCAGCCGCAGAATGACCAAGAGGATCACCGCGCCGATAAACGCGTCGATGATGGCGGCGATAAAGCCCGAGCCGACATTGACGCCGAGCTGCGGCAACAGCCACCCGGCGATGACCGCGCCGATAATGCCGACCACGATGTTGCCCAGCAGCCCATAGCCGCCGCCTTTGACCACCATTCCGGCAAGCCAGCCGGCGACGGCTCCGACGATCAGCCAAATGATAATGCTCTCGATGCCCATCGATCCCCCCAAAGGGTCCGCGCCACGACCGGGCGGACGTTAAGGCTTTCCAGCCGATCTGTCAGCGCCGGAGCGCGGACTGGAACAGTTATGCACCCAAGTAATTATTGCACTGCAATATCAACTGCGGCAGACTGATGGTTGACACGTGGGTGACACGCAAGCCGGCGTGACAACCGGGAGCCAATCATGGCTATCGCGCAAAGAAAGCCCTCAGCGGCGCCGCTGAAGGACCTTTACGACATTGGCGAAGTGCCGCCGCTCGGGCATGTCCCGGCGAACATGCATGCGTGGGCGATCCGCAAGGAACGCCACGGGCCGCCCGAAAAAGCGATGCAGCAGGAGGTTGTGCCGACCTGGCCGATCGCCGAGGACGAGGTGCTGGTCTACGTCATGGCCGGCGGCGTCAACTACAACGGCGTCTGGGCCGGCCTCGGCATTCCGGTGTCACCGCTGGACGGTCACAAGCATCCGTTCCACATCGCCGGCTCCGACGCCTCCGGCGTGGTTTGGGCCGTCGGCCCCAAGGTCAAGCGATGGCAGGTCGGCGATGAAGTCATCGTGCACTGCAATCAGGATGACGGCGACGACGAAGACTGCAACGGCGGCGACCCGCTGCTGTCGCCCTCGCAGCGCATTTGGGGCTACGAGACGCCGGACGGCTCGTTCGCGCAATTCTGCCGGGTGCAATCGCGCCAGCTCATGGTGAAGCCGGCGCATCTCACCTGGGAGGAGGCGGCTTGCTACACGCTTACGCTCGCCACCGCCTATCGCATGCTGTTCGGTCATCCGCCGCACACCCTCAAGCCGGGCGACAATGTGCTGGTCTGGGGCGCTTCCGGCGGGCTCGGTGTGTTTGGCGTGCAACTCGTCGCCGCTTCCGGCGCCAACGCCATCGGCATCGTGTCCGGCGAGTCGAAATCGGAGTACGTGTTCAACCTCGGCGCCAAAGGCGTGATCAACCGCAGCGAGTTCAAATGTTGGGGCGCGATGCCGAAAGTCGGCACGCCCGAATATGACATCTGGGTCAAGGAGGCGCGCCGCTTCGGCAAGGCGATCTGGGACATCACCGGCAAGCGCGACGTCGACATCGTGTTCGAGCATCCGGGCGAGGCGACGTTTCCGGTGTCGTGCCTCGTGGTCAAGCGGGGCGGCATGGTCGTGTTCTGCGCCGGCACGTCCGGCTACAACATCACCTTCGACGCGCGCTATGTCTGGATGCGGCAGAAGCGCATCCAGGGCTCTCATTTCGCGCATCTGAAGCAGGCAAGTTCCGCCAACCGCTTCGTCATTGATCGCCGCATCGATCCGTGCATGAGCGACGTGTTCGCCTGGGAGAAAATTCCGCACGCGCACGAGCTCATGCGCACCAACCGTCACAAGCCCGGCAACATGGCGGTGCTGGTTAACACGCCGACCACCGGCCTGCGCAACTTCGATGACGTAGTGGAAGCGGCCTCGCTGCCGGAATTGAGCCGGCAGTCGAATAGGGCGTGACGCACTTCACCTCTCCCCGCCGCGCGGGGAGAGGGGGACGCTTGCGATTTTCACGGCCAAAGGGCCGGTGCCGCGTTCGCAAAAATGACGCTGAGCTAAGCCTTCTCCTCGTGCACGCGCGCGATCGCGGCGTTGAGCTCGCCGCCATAAACAAAAATCCAGGCGCTGTAGTAGAGGAACACCAGCGCAATCATCGCCGATGCCAATCCTGCGTAGTAGTTGACGTAGGTGTAGGCGAACTCCGCGAGATAGTGCCCAAAGGTGAAACCGCAGACCAGCCACAGTACCATCGTCGCCAGAATTCCGGGCCACACCGTGCCGAATCCGCGCCGGCCGGCCGGAAGCCACATGTGCAGAATGAAAAGCGCGACCGCGAGCACGACGCCGCCGACGCCAAAACGCGCAAAATCGTAATGCGCCTCGAGCGGCGCGAGCCACGGCACATGAGCCGCCGCGGCCTTGAAAATAAGCGGCCCGAGCACGACCAGGAAGGCCAGCACCAACAGCGCGATGGCGCTGAGCAGCACAAAGCCGATCGATTCCAATCGCAGCACCCAGAAACTTCGCTGCTCACGCAGGCCGTAGGCGCGGTTGAGCCCGATGCGCAGGCTCTCGACGCCGCTCGAAGAGAAATAGACCGCGAAGACGGCGCCGACCGTGACCAATCCGCCGTGCGAGGTGGTGAGCACGTGGTGGATTTCGGCCGCGAGCGGGCCCGCGACTTCCTGCGGCCAGGCCGCGAACAACAGGCGGGCTACTTCGTTCGCAAGATTCACCGAGCCGATGAAACCGGCGATCGCGGTCACGACGATGAGAAACGGAAACACCGCCATGAGGATCGACAAGGCGATATGGCTTGCGATCGCCCAGCCGTCGTCGCGATTGAAGCGATAGAAGGCATCCAAGAGAATATGGAAGCTCTGGCGAATGGTGTGCACTGCACGGCGCCTCGGCGGACGGCATCGGCTGCCACAGATACGTTATTCGCCGGCCGCTGCGAAGCCGTAAACGCGCTTTTTCCGCTAAGTGTAATCGCCGCCGTTATCGACGATCAGGAACTGGCCGGTGACCGCATCGCTGTCGGGCGAGGCGAGATAGATCAGGGTGCCGACGAGTTCGTCGGCGAACACGTCCTTTTTGATCGCGCGCGTGTTCAGCACGAATTCATGCAGGCCCGGTCGGCCTGCCATCGCCGCAGCGACGGAATCGTTCATCACCAGTCCTGGCGCCAGCGAATTCACCCGGATGCCGTAGGCGCCGAGCTCGCGCGCCATCGAGCGTGTCATCGCGGCGATGGCGCCCTTGGTAGTGACATAGTGCAGCCGATGCGACAGGCCCGACAGCATTGTCGTGGAGGACAGGTTGATGATCTTGCCGTAATTGTTGCGCCGCATGGCCGGGATGGCGGCTTTCACGCAGAGAAACGTGCCGCGCACATTCACCGCCATGAACTCGTCCCACAGCGCCGTATCGATCTCCCCGATGGCGATCGGCGGAATGTTCGAGCCGATCGCGGCGTTGTTGACCAGAATATCGAGCCGTCCGAATTGCCTCTCGGCTTCGGCGATCAGGGCACCGACCGATTTTTCATCGCGCACATCAGCAAGGACGGCGTGCGCGCTTCCACCTTTGGCTGCGATCTCGGCGGCGACTGGAGCGCAATCCTTGGTGTCGGCCAGCACGACCTTGGCGCCTTCGGCCGCCAGCGCCTTGGCGAAGATCGCGCCGAGCGCGGCCTTCGGGCCCGCTGCCGCACCGGTGACGACCGCAATCTTTCCGTCCAAACGGGGCATTGGAATTTCTCGTCGCGTAGGGTCAAGTTGAGCAAAGCGAAACCCACCATGGGGCGGTGAGAATAAGTGATGGGCTTTGCAGAGTTTACCATCGGGCCGGCCACTTCGGGCCGGACCCGTTGGCTCAACCCATCCACAAACAACTCGTTCAGCGCAAGCCAGCCTGCACCAGCAGCGGATAGGTGTTGTTTTTGAATTCGCGCATCTCTTCCTCATAGCGCGGCCAGCAGAGCAATACGCCGTCGAGTCCCATGGCCGAAAGCTTGATCAGGCCGTCCACCACCTGCTCCCTGGTGCCGATCAATGGATAGCTGCCCCAGCCGGCGATGAAATATTCCTTCAAGTGTTCCATGGCCTCGGGCGGGAAGGTCTTGGCATTGATCCCCATGGTGGAGAGCGCGTAGCTGACTGCTTCCCAATCGCCTTTTTCTTTGACGATGTAATCGTAGTAGCGGCGCGCTTCTTGTTCGGTTTCAGCTTGAACGATGTTGGCGGAAGACCAGATGGCGACTTCGCGGCCATATTCCTCGCGCGCGAGCTTCCGGTAGGTCTCGATTTGCGCCTTGTTCTTCTCGAAGTCCGGCGCGCCGAGTGCGGTGAAGACCATGTCGCAATACTTGGCGGCGAAGTGACGGCCGCGCTCGGAGCCGCCGGCATTCATCACCGGCGGAAACGGATGCTGGATCGGCTTCGGCTGCAGGTAGCCTTTGACGATCTTGTAGTACTTGCCCGCGTGATCGAACTCGTCGTCTTCGGTCCACAGCCTTTTGACGATCGAAAGCCACTCCTCGGCCATGTCGTAGCGTTCGTCGTGCGGCAGCATCTCAACGCCGAACATGTCGATTTCCGGCTTGTTCCAGCCGGTGACGATATTGAGGATGAAACGGCCGCCCGAGATGTGGTCGATGACGGTCGATTGCTTCGCCGCCATCAGCGGGTGATTGACCGAGCAGTGCGTTGTCGCGATGACGCCGGTCTTGTCGGTCGAGGCGGCGATGCCCGAGGCCCAGGTGAAGGTCTCGAAGCCCAGACCTTGCGGATTGAGCTTGCCGCCGAAACCGCGCCAGCGCGCCACCGGCAACAGCGCTTCGAACTCCATCTCGTCGGCAAGCTTGGCCAGCGCCTTGGTGTTCGGCCAGCTGATCTTCAGCCGCCCCTCGATATCGGACATCAGGCAGCCATAGTCGAGATTGCTCTGGAACGTCCCGAGCTTGAGCTTGCGCTGGTTGAAGGCCGGATTGGTCAAGCGCCGGTCCTCGCGCACTATGGCCGTGTTCGGCATCGGCTCCTCCCGTGATTGCCCGCGAATCCGCTCCGCCGCCGGCGGCGTATTGCCAGGGGCGAAAAATTTCGGTGAATCAAAAGGCTTGTCGCCGAGCTTGGTCAAGCGCCCCGATCCGATCGTGCGCTCTGACAGTAGGAAAAGGGCGCTCCGGCTTGACGGCCCTGACGCCGCTCCGAAAATGGCGACGACACGTCGCGTCGTCGGCCGTCGGTTGAGCGGTCTGGGAGCGAGGGGGACGTTCATGACATCGTTTCATTTCACCACCGCCGATAGAAGGGGTGTGCGGCGCACTTGGCACGACTTCGTCGACGAGAAATTCGGCTTGAGCTCGGTGAACCTCGGCGACGAGGCGACCTTCTCCGGCGACATCAGATGTTCTTCGGTCGGATTTCTCACGTTCGCCGAAATCAGGGCGACCCACGAACTGGCCGAGCGGAGCAGGGCGCAGGTCGCCACGGCGCGGCACGAACATTTCGTAGTTGTTCTGCTGCGCGCCGGAAAACTCAAGATAACGCAGGCAGGCCGCGAATGCGTGCTTAGCCCGAATACGTTCACATTGTTTGATTGCAACGGGCCCTACACGTTTCACCATGTCGAGCCGACCGAGGTTCTCGACGTCATCGTGCCGGCCGGCGCGATGCGCGCGCGGCTGAAGGAGCCGGAGGCTTACGTTGCACAGTCGCGATCCGCCGACAGCGGGCTCGGCCGCGTGATGGCGGACATGTTCCAGTCATTGGCGCGCGAAGCGCCGCTTATTCCGGAGAAGGCGGCCGACGATTGCGCGCGCAGGGTAGCCGACATGATGGGGGTTTTGTTCGACAGCGCCGGTGATCACGGCTTGCCGATCGGCGAGTCGGCGGTGCGGTCGGCGATCTATCGCCGCTGCGTTGCCTTCATCGAAAACAATCTCGACGATCCGCGTCTCGATCCGGCAAAGATTGCCGCTGCTGCCGGGATTTCGGTGCGCTATCTGCACAAGATATTTCACGCGTCGGGGGAATCGGTGGGCGATTACGTGCGCCGTTTGCGGCTTGCGCGCTCGTACGACGACTTGGGCGACCTGCGGAAAAGGCACGTGAAGATCAAAGAGATCGCCTTCCGCTGCGGCTTCAAAAACCCGACCCACTTCAGCGACGCATTCAAGGACTATCACGGCCTGTCGCCAAGCGAGGTACGGCGCGCGGTGTACTTGGACAAAGTCTCCTGAGGCCGACATGCCGGCGGCGGACGAGGGCGAGATCCAAACATTGATCGATGCGCTGACCGACGCCTGGAAACGCGGCGACGCGAAGGCCTACGGTGCGCGCCTCATGCCGGAAGCGACCTTCACCAATGTCAACGGCGAGTTCTATGTCGGACGCGAAGCATTCGACCGCCGTCACGCCGAGGTCTTTAGCGGTGTTTTTCGCGGCACGACACTGGCGATGACCATCAATAAGCTCCGCTTCGTCCGGCCGGATGTCGCGATCGCCGACATCGATACCGAACTCTCAGGCGCGCAACTGCGGCCGCAAGGGGTCGCGGTCGGCCCAGATGGCGTGTTGCGCAGCCGGCTCCTGATGGCGCTCGTGAAGGAGCAAGGCGCCTGGTGGATCGCCGCCTACCACAATGTCTGGCAAGCGGCTCCGGCGACCCGCGCGGCCATGACGCTGGAAAACCCCGCGACCGGCGCGGGATGATTGGCTTTTGTGCAGTGCACGCGTAAGCTTGCCGGCGTCTCAGAACCTGGAAAACCAGACCGCCAACAAGGTCTACCGGAGCCCTGAATGCCGCTTGCCGCCTCTTCCATGCCCGCCGACAGCGAATTGATCCAAACGCTGGCGGAGGCCGCCGGTGCCGTCGAAGGCTTGTTTGCCGACGCCCGCAGGGCGGTCGCCGAGCAGGTCGTGCGGGATGGCAAGGCCAATGCGCGTGCGCTCGACCGCGAGCAGCGCGCCACCCATGGTCTGGCCTGGCTCGCAACCTACACCGAAGCGCTGCGGCAGCTCGCGGCCTATGCGCGACGGCTTTCGGCGGCGGACAATTTCGGCGAGGTCGAGGAGCTTCTGGTCCGCATCGGCGTCGGCGAATATCTGGCGCAGATCGTCGGCGGCATTCCGATGAGCCAGGGCGAGATCGTCCGGCTGTCGGATCTGGGGCTTGCGCCGGCCGCGGTGGCGGCGCGGCTGAACCCGGCGGTCGAGCATCTGATCACTTACGGCAATACCGCGCAGCGCCGCGCGCGGCTTGCGGAACTGATGCGCGAGCAGCACGACGCAACGGTCGGCGCCACCGGGCTCGACGACACGCTCGATGCCATCCGCGACGAGATGCGCAAATTCGCCGACGGTCAGGTCGTGCCTTTTGCGCAGAAGTGGCATCTGAAAAACCAATATATCCCGCTCGAAATCATCGGGCAGATGTCCGAGCTCGGCGTGTTTAGTCTCACCATCCCCGAGGATTACGGCGGCATGGGGCTCGGCAAGGAATCGATGTGCGTCGTGTCGGAGGAGCTCTCGCGCGGCTATATCGGCGTCGGCAGCCTCGGCACGCGCTCCGAGATCGCCGCCGAGCTGATCCTCGGCAGCGGTACCGAAGAGCAGAAGCGCAAATGGCTGCCGAAAATCGCTTCCGGCGAGGTGCTGCCGACGGCCGTCTTCACCGAGCCGAATACCGGCTCTGATCTCGCTTCGCTCAAGACCCGCGCAGTGCGCGACGGTCACATTTACAAGGTCCATGGCAACAAGACCTGGATCACGCATCCGGTGCGCGCCGACGTGATGACGCTTCTGGTGCGCACCAACCCGGCCGAAAAAGGTTATCGCGGCTTGTCGATGCTGCTGGCGGAAAAGCCGCGCGGCACCGACGAGCGGCCGTTTCCCGCGCCCGGCATGTCGGGCACCGAGATCGAAGTGCTCGGTTATCGCGGCATGAAGGAATACGAGATCGCCTTCGATGGTTTCGTAGTGAAAGCGGAAAATCTGCTCGGCGGGGTCGAGGGGCTTGGCTTCAAGCAGCTGATGGCGACGTTCGAGTCTGCGCGCATCCAGACCGCCGCGCGCGCGGTCGGCGTTGCGCAAGCCGCGCTCGAACAGGCGCGCGCTTACGCTTCGCAGCGCGTGCAATTCGGCGAGCCGATCGGCAATTTCCCGCGCGTCGCCGACAAGATCGTCATGATGGCGGCCGAGATCGTAATCGCGCGCCAGCTCACCTACCATGCCGCGCGGCAGAAGGATTCCGGCCGCCGCTGCGATCTCGAGGCCGGCATGGCGAAGCTTCTTGCCGCCCGCGTCGCCTGGGCGGCGGCCGACAATGCGGTGCAGATCCACGGCGGCAACGGCTTTGCCGTCGAGTTTCCGATCTCGCGCATTCTATGCGATGCGCGCATCCTCAATATCTTCGAGGGCGCTGCCGAGATTCAGGCGCAGGTGATCGCGCGGCGCTTGCTGGATGGATCGAACTGACGCCCGTCATTCCAGGGCGCGGGCTTTTAGCCCGCGAGCCCGGAATCTATAACCCCAGCGTTCGCGGGATTGCGTTCTGACCTTGACTGTCGTGGTTATGGATTCCGGGTTCGCGCTTCGAGCGCCCCGGAATGACGAGGCATTCGATTGCACCCGCCCACAATGCGTTCTAAGTAGCATTGCATGGCAAATTTCCTGTCGCACGGTCTCGTTCCAATCGCCATCGGCGCGGTCGGCATCGTCCTCCTGCTTGGTCTCATCAATATGATGCGCGGTGGCTCCGGCAACACCTCGCAGAAGCTGATGCGCCTGCGCGTGGTGCTGCAATTCGTCGCCATCGTCATCATCATGTTCACCATCTGGGTGATGGCGAAGTAATCTCGCTCAAGCAAAGTTCGGCGAGCCGATGAAGCAATGATCTGGCGCGGTGAAGCATGGTGATCCTCAACAAGATCTACACCCGCACCGGCGACGACGGCACAACCGCGCTCGGCAGCGGCGAGCGGCGCAAGAAATATGATCTGCGGATCGCCGCCTATGGAACGCTTGACGAGACCAATGCTGCCATCGGCATCGCGCGCTTGCACACCGCAGGCGACGCCGCGCTCGGTCCGTCGCTCGCCCGCATTCAGAACGATCTGTTCGACGCCGGCGCCGATCTTGCGACGCCCGGCAAGGGCAAAGGCCCAGGTGGCGCGCGCTTGACCGTCACCGCCGCGCAGGTTGCGTGGCTCGAAAGCGAGATCGACCGGCTCAATGCCGAGCTTGAGCCGCTTCGATCCTTCATCCTGCCCGGCGGCCTGCCGGCCGGAGCGTATCTGCATCTCGCTCGCACCATTTGCCGGCGCGCCGAACGGCTGATCGCCGAGTTGATGGACAAGGCGGACGAGAGCGTCACGCCCGAAGTACTGCAATACGTCAACCGGCTTTCCGATTATCTGTTTGTTGCCGCCCGCTACGCCAACGACAAAGGCGCGATGGAGATCTTGTGGCGGCCGGGCGAGAACCGCTGAACCAGAGCATGATCCGGAAAAGTGGAGGCCGGTTTTCCGAAAAGATCATGCTCCACTAAACTGAGAGCATGATCCGGAAAGTGGAGGCCGGTTTTCCGAAAAGATCATGCTCCACTAAAAGAGTACGCGAAGGGGAGGGGCAGATGGGCCGGCTCGACGGCAAGGTCGCGGTTGTCACTGGTGCAGCGAGCGGCATTGGCCGCGCCACGTCGATGCTGTTCGCACGCGAAGGCGCGCGCCTTCTTGTCGTCGATCAAAACGCCGATGGCGTGAAGGAAACCGCACAGCTGATCGCGCAAGCCGCTGGGACCGCCCATGCGATGGTCGGCGATGCAGGCCATGAAGCGAGTGTCAAAGGCTTTATCGACGGTGCGGTGTCGGCGTTCGGCGCGCTTGACATCGTTCATGCCAATGCCGGTGTCAGCGGCGGACGCGTTCCAATCTTCGAGCAAACGGAAGAATATTGGCGGCAGATTTTGCAGATCAATCTGATCGGCCCGTTTCTGGCGATCAAACATGCCGGCATGCGCATGGTGGAGCGGGGCCGCGGCTCGATCATCCTCACCTCATCGGTCGCAGGGCTACGCGCCAATGCGGGCGCTGCCGCCTATAGCGCCAGCAAGGCGGGCGTGATCAGCCTCGCGCAAACGGCTGCCGCCTCATTCCTCGGCGCCGGCGTGCGCGTCAACGCTATCTGTCCCGGCTTGATCGAAACCGGCATGACCAAGCCGTTCTTCGACAGCGTGCGCGAAGCCGGCAAGGAACACAAAATCGGCCAGCTCAACCCGCTGCAACGGGCCGGCCAGCCCGAGGAAATCGCGGCGATGGCGTTGTTTCTGGCGAGCGACGAGGCGTCTTATGTCAACGGCCAAGCTTTTGCGGTCGATGGCGGCCTTTCGAGCTCGCTTCCGTTCTCCCGCCCGCTCAGGTGATCACTCGGCAAACCGGGGCCGCGCACGGTCTTGCGGCTGCCGGCGGCCTTGTTGGCGGCGTTGACCGCAGGCACGCGCACGCGTACGTTCCCGCACCGCAGCATGGGGACGCTTCACGGAGCGGCCGGGGAGCTGCAAATGAGAAACCGGGACTGAACGTAAAGCCATGAAGATACTCGTGCCTGTGAAGCGGGCGGTCGATAAGGACGTGAAAATTAGGGTTAAGTCCGACGGCTCGGGCGTCGAGCTCTCCAATGTCAAAATGTCGATGAATCCGTTCGACGAGATCGCCGTTGAGGAAGCGATCCGGCTGAAGGAAGCCGGCAAGGCGGCCGAAATCATCGCCGTCTCGATCGGGCCCGCGCAAGCCGCCGAGACCATTCGCACCGCGCTCGCCATGGGTGCCGACCGCGGCATCCTGGTGAAAACCGAAGGCACTGCCGAGCCGCTTGCGGTCGCAAAGATCCTCAAGGCCATTGCGGCTGCGGAACAGCCCGGCCTCATCATCATGGGCAAGCAGGCGATCGACGACGATTCCAACCAGACGGGGCAGATGCTGGCGGCTTTGCTCGGCTGGCCGCAAGGCACCTTCGCTTCCAAGCTCGCGATCGAAGGCGACGCGCTGCTGGTGACGCGCGAGGTCGATGGCGGCTTGCAGACGGTGAAGCTGAAGATGCCGGCGATCGTCACCACCGATCTGCGCTTGAACGAGCCGCGTTACGCGTCGCTGCCCAACATCATGAAGGCGAAGAAAAAGCCGATCGACGACAAAACCGCCGCCGACTATGGCGTCGACATCAAGCCGCATCTTGAAATCGTCAAGACCACCGAACCGCCCGTGCGCAAGGCGGGCGTCAAGGTCAAGACCGTCGCCGAGCTCATCGACAAACTAAAAAACGAAGCGGGGGCGATCTGATGCCGGTGCTTCTCGTCGCCGAACACGACAACAAGTCGCTGAAGGATGCGACCAGCAAGGCGTTGACCGCCGCCAAGCAGATCGGCGCCGACGTACACATCCTGGTCGCCGGTCACAACTGCCAGCCGGCCGCCGACGCCGCGGCCAAGCTCGACGGCGTCAAGAAAGTGCTGCTCGCCGACGCGCCCGTATACGAGCACATGCTGGCGGAGCCGACCGCGGCGCTCATCGTTTCGCTTGCCGGACCGTACGAGGCGATCCTCGCGCCCGCGACCACCAACGGCAAAAACATCATGCCGCGGGTCGCGGCGCTCCTCGACGTGATGCAGATCTCCGAGATCAGCAAAGTCGTCGCGCCCGACACTTTCGAGCGCCCGGTCTATGCCGGCAACGCCATTCAGACTGTGCGCTCGCTCGATCCGAAGAAGGTCATCACCGTGCGCACCGCTGCATTCCAGGCGACCGGCGCTGGCGGTTCCGCGCCGGTTGAGCCGGCGGCCGCTGCCGCCGATCCCGGTCTGTCCGGCTTCGTCGGCGAGGAACTTTCCAAATCCGAGCGCCCGGAGCTCACCTCGGCCAAGATCATCATTTCCGGCGGGCGGGCGATGCAAAGCCGGGAGAACTTCACCAAATATATAGAGCCGGTAGCCGACAAACTTGGCGCCGCGGTCGGCGCTTCGCGCGCGGCGGTCGATGCCGGCTATGCGCCGAACGACTGGCAGGTTGGTCAAACCGGAAAGGTCGTGGCGCCGGACCTATATATCGCCGTCGGCATCTCAGGTGCTATTCAGCATCTGGCCGGCATGAAGGACTCGAAAGTCATTGTTGCTATCAACAAGGACGAGGAAGCACCCATCTTTCAAGTCGCCGACTACGGGTTGGTGGCAGACCTTTACCAGGCCTTGCCGGAACTGGCCCAGGAGCTTGAAAAACAGTTGGAAAAGCGCGGTCGTTGACCGGAGAGGGCAGGCACCTCGTAAAAGGTAACCGGAGATGGTCGAAGTGAAGGAGCGGCCGAAGACGCGCGGCGATCATGGCGGCGCCGCCCATACCATCCGCAAGGTTGGCGTGATCGGCGCGGGTCAGATGGGCAACGGGATCGCGCATGTCTGCGCGCTCTCCGGCTTGCACGTGTTGCTCAACGATATCGATGTCGAGCGCATTTCCGAAGGGCTCGCCACTATCAGCGGCAATCTTGCCCGCCAAGTCACTCGCCAGCGCATTACCGACGAGGAGCGCCACGCCGCGCTCAAGCGCATCAGCCCGGCGCAGACGCTCAACGATCTCGGCGATTGCGATCTGGTGATCGAAGCAGCCACGGAAAAAGAAGAGGTCAAACGCAAGATCTTCACCGCGCTCTGCGCCGGCCTCAAGAGCGACGCGATCGTCGGCACCAACACCTCGTCCATTTCGATCACGCGGCTTGCCGCCGCAACCGACCGGCCGGAACGCTTCATCGGCATTCATTTCATGAATCCGGTGCCGCTGATGGAGTTGGTCGAGATCATCCGCGGCATCGCCACCGACGACGGGACGTTCGAGGCCACCAAACAATTCGTCGGCAAGCTCGGCAAACAGATCGCCGTCTCCGAGGATTTTCCCGCTTTCATCGTCAACCGCATCCTGCTGCCGATGATCAATGAGGCGATCTACACGCTTTACGAAGGCGTGGGCAATGTCGAGGCGATCGACACGGCGATGCGGCTCGGCGCGCACCATCCGATGGGCCCGCTGGAGCTTGCCGATTTCATCGGTCTCGACACCTGTCTTTCGGTCATGCAGGTGCTGCACGAAGGGCTCGCCGATTCGAAATACCGGCCGTGCCCGCTGCTGGTGAAATACGTCGAAGCCGGCTGGCTCGGGCGCAAGACCCAGCGCGGCTTCTACGATTATCGCGGCGAGAAGCCGGTCCCGACCCGGTAGTCCTACCGGGCGGGCGTCCCTCCCCGGGGGAGGGACGCAAGTGCCTCAACGCTTCGTAATCACGACTTCCAGATATTCCGACGGCACGACCATTCCGTTGTCGGCGGCTTTGTTCATGCGCGCGATCAGAGCAAGCAGGTCGCTGCACAGTGCGGCTTGCTTCGGCGCATCGAGCGCAGCGAACGCCTTCAGCATCGGGCCATAAAAGGTCTTGAAGACGTGGACGAAGTGCTCCGGCTCGCGGTAGCGGAAGTTGAAGTAGCGCGGCTGCGTCTTGATCGAGACCGATGCGGGTCCGAACATCTCGGTGAGACGGTCGCGCGTGCCCCAAAGCGCCGGCGATCGCACGCCCTCGGGTGGCGGCAGGTATTTGCCGAGCGTCTTGAACAGCTGGCCGATGAAGCCTTCTGGGGTCCAGTTGGCAAGGCCGATCCGGCCGCCCGATCTGCAGACGCGAACGAGTTCCGCAGCCGCGCGCTCCTGATTGGGCGTGAACATCACGCCGAAGGTCGAGACCACGACATCGAAGGAGTCGTCGGCGAACGGCAAGGCTTCCGCGTCAGCCTCCTTGAACTCGATCGTGAGCCCGTCAGCATTGGCGCGGGCGCGGCCGCGCTCCAGCAGCGCCGGCACGTAATCGGTCGAGACGACATTGCACCAGCGGCGCGCGGCGGCGAGGCTGACATTGCCGTTGCCGGCGGCGACGTCGAGGACCTTCTGCCCGGCGCGAAGATCGAGTGTCTCGCAAAGCTCTTCGCCGACGATCTGCAAGGTCGTGCCGACGATGGCATAATCGCCGGACGACCAGGCGGCCTGCTGCCGGGTTTTCACCACGGCGAGATCGGGCGTTGTGGCTGCAATTTGGTCGGCTGGCTGGATCTTTGTTTGTGCTGCGGTCGCCATTGTTGTCTCCTTAGCTGTTTTGCGCGAACGGCTCCGCGCTGCGGCGCGGGAGTTCGCTCACCGTGACCGTGACAGCGCGCGGCGCCGATGTCGTTGAGGGCATCTTTATTTTCGCGGGAGAATTCCGCGATTTTTGCCGGCGCTGTGTCGGCCGCCTCGGCGCGTTGTGCGTGCTCGGCGAGCAGTCGCGCCACTTCGCTCGCGTGCGTCGCGATCATGAAATGCGCGGCGCCGTCGACGGTCGTGTGGTTCGCGCCGCCGATACCCTCGCTGATCAGCGCACAAAGCTTTCGCATCGCCGGATGACTTGCCTCACCGCATACGACGAGCGCTGGAATATCGAGCGCCGACAGCACATCCACCGACAACCGGAAGCCGTATGCGCTCGCCCAATCGGTGATGTTCACCGCCGTTGTCGTGACTGCGTACTCGCGTACCCGTTGCGGCCACGAGGCGAAGGTGCCGGCGCCGCCGTAAAAGTCGATCATGGCCGCGATGGCATTCCGCTGGCCGCCGCTGAAGGCGGCCGCATAGGCCTCCGACATCCGCCCGAATGCCCGGTAATGCTCGTTCTCGCCGCTTTCCAACAACAGCTCGATGGCCGGCGGTTCCAGCATCGCGATGCTTGCGAGCCGGACCCGGTTGCGCAGCGCCACCGCAAGCGACACGAGGCCGCCGAAAGAATGCCCGACCAGATGCACCGGCTCGCCGGCCGTGCGCACCACGGTTTCCACCACCTCGGCCAAATACGCGATGGATGGGTCGCCGGCGGGGCGGCGTTCCGCTGTTCCGCCGTAGCCCGGCAGGCTCGTGGTCACGCAGCGGAACTCGCCGTTCCAGGACGCCATGACCGGCCGCCATGCGGCGCCGGTGCTGCACGATCCGGGCACCAGCACCAATGTTGGCCCGGCCCCGCTTTCGTCGTAGTCAATGTTGCCGCGCACATCCTCGATCATGCTAGCTTCCTTATTATTCGAGTGAGCGACGATTGCGCGCTCGCCTTTGCTGCGCCGAGGATTGCGCGGCAGCGCCCGGTAAGGCTTTGCCCTTACCTTGATTTGTCCATGAGACCAGCTTGATTATTTCGTGAGAGCTTTGGAGAAGCGGCGACGTGCAATTCCTCTTTGCCGGCCATACGCTTGACACCGATCGGCGCGAGCTGCGCCGGGGTGAGGACGTCATTGCGGTCGAACCGCAGGTGTTCGACCTGCTGGTCTATCTGCTGCAGAACCGCGACCGCGTCGTCAGCAAGGACGATCTCATCGCTGCGGTCTGGCGCAACCGGATCGTTTCGGACTCGACCTTGACCAGCCGCATCAACGCCGCGCGCAAGGCGGTGGGCGACAGCGGCCAAGAACAGAAGCTGATCCGCACGGTTCCGCGCAAGGGATTGCGTTTTGTCGGCGACGTGCACGCGCCATCGAGCGCCGACGAGCCGGCGCACAACGCCGCTGCCACCGACGAGATCCACGAGCCGCGCGCGGCGCTTCCGCTGCCCGACCGGCCGGCTATTGCCGTGCTTCCCTTCATCAATATGAGCGGCGAAGCGGAGCAGGAGTATTTTTCCGACGGCATCAGCGAGGACATCATCACGGCGCTGTCCAAGCTGCGCTGGTTCTTTGTCATCGCCCGCAATTCCTCGTTCGTTTACAAAGGCAAATCCGTTCACATGAAGCAGATCGCCGAGGAACTCGGCGTCGGCTATGTGGTCGAGGGCAGCGTGCGCAAGGGCGGCGACCGCGTGCGCATCACCGTCCAGCTCAACGACGTCGCCACCGGCAGCCACATCTGGGCGGAACGCTACGACCGCAGTCTCGCCGACGTGTTCGCGGTGCAGGACGAGATCACCGAAGCCATCGTCGCCGCCATCGAGCCGCAGCTCTACGCCGCGGAAAATTTTCACGCGCGGCGCAAGCCGCCGGACAGCATGGACGCCTGGGACCTGGTGATGCGGGCGCTGTCGCATTACTGGCGGGTGACGCGGCAGGACAATCTCGTCGCGCAGGCCCTGCTGGAGAAGGCGATCGCCATCGATCCGAATTACGGCCAGGCGCTCGGTGTGTTGGCGACCAGCCACACCTTTGTTGCCCACATGGGCTGGGCCGACCAGGCAACCAGCATACCGATCGCGGAACGCGCCGCGCTCGCGGCGATCCGCGCCGACAGCGAGGATCCTTGGGCGCATCTTGCGCTTGGCTTGGTCTATTTGTTCGGCCGTCAGTTCGACGACTCGCTGGCCGAGATGGAATTGGCGTTGCGGCTCAATCCGAACTTTTCGCTCGCGCAGGGCTATTACGGCGTAGTGTTGGCCTATTGCGGGCGTTGGCAGGAGGGCGACGTCGCCGCGCGGCGGGCACTGCGCTTGAGCCCGCGCGATCCCTTCGCGGCGGTCTATAACGGCATCGCCGCTTACGCTCAGTTCATCGGACGCGACTACAAGAAGGCGATTGCGCTATCGCGCGAGGCCATCCGCCAGCGCTCCGACTTTGTCGGCGGCCACCGGGTGCTGACCGCAGCCGCCGCCATGGCTGGCGAGACGGAGCTTGCGGCCAATGCGTTGCAGGAGCTGCGCCGCGCGCAGCCCAATATTTCGCTCGCCTGGCTCCTGACCCAGATGCCGATCAAGGAAACCGCCGAGATGCAGCACTATGTCGAGGCCTTCCGCCGTGCCGGCCTTGAATAGAGCATGATCCCGAAAGCCTGCCCCCGAACTTGATCCGGAGTGGGACGCGGTGTTCGGAGAAGCATGCCGTCGGGCTCGATCCGAGGGATCACGCGCAAACAAATAACCCTAGCGGGACGACACTTCGAAGAAAGGTCATCCCGCTCTGGGCGCGTCACGGCGTCGGGCGGAAGAGCTACTTCACCAGCTCGACGAACAGCCCGACTATGCAAATCCAGCCGAGAACAAAGATCAGCGTGCGGATATAGGGCCAGCCGGCCAGGTAGACGACGGCATGGGCAACGCGGAGCCAGAAGTAGCTGATCGCCCAGAAGGTCGTCATGGCGTCGGCTTTGCCGGTCACCTGAATCAGCAGAACCAGCGCCGCAAACGGCGCAAATGTCTCGACCGCGTTGAGGTAGGCGCGGTCCGCGCGCTGGCCCCAGAACGGCAGCGGGCGCTGCTTCGGGTCGACATAGTTCTCCGGGATCAGGAATCCGTTGGTCTTCACTTGCGCAACCACATACGGAATCCACAGCGACGCAGTGAGCAGCGCCGTAAACGCCAGATATTTGAGCTCAGTCGACATGCAAATGTCCTCCCCTGGACGTGATTGTCCATCTTCCTCAGCAGACACGTGGCGGTCTGATAACGGCGTACTCCAGCTGTTCCGTGCGGGCCGCGCGCCTCTCTAATCGCAGCACGCTGCGCCGGCCGCTTTCGGTTCCTGATATTGCGCATTGGGATCGACCGCCGCGCCCTCGTATTTGTCGTGATGCCGCACCCAGGCCATGCTGAAGCGCAGGCCTTCTTCGTCGCGGCCCTTCGGTGCGATGTCGAGGAAATTGTAAGCGCCGATCAGAATGTCGAGGCCGCGTCCGTAGCTCGAATAGGTGTGAAACACTTCGCCAGCGTCATTCTTATAGAACACGCTCGCACCCGGCCGTTCCTCGCTCGGAAACTCGGTCTCGGTGTAGTTGTACTGGACGGTGCCTTTTGTTTTTTCCTCCGGCGTCGCCGACACGTGATAGTCGAAATTGAAGTCGTTGCCGAAAGACGACACCCATTTGAAATGCCAGCCCATGCGCCGCTTGAATTTTTCGATCTGGGCGAGCGGCGCGCGCGAGACCACGACGAAGGCCACGTCGCGCTGCGCAAGATGGATCACCGCGCCGTCGAAATGATCGGCCAAGAGCGAACAGCTCGGGCAGCCTTCTTCCCAGTCGGGGCCGAGCATGAAGTGATAGACGATCAGCTGGCTCTTGCCGCCGAACAGATCGGCGAGCGTCTCCCTGCCGCTCGGTCCCTCGAACACGTAGTTCTTGTCCACGCGCTCCCAGGGCAATTCGCGGCGCTTGCGGCTCAGCGCATCGCGCGCGCGGGTGAAGGCTTTTTCGTCGGCCAGATGCGCCTTGCGGGCGGCGATCCATTCCTCATGCGAGACGACCTTGTGGGCTTCCATGCTGTCCTCCGCTTGTCGACCCGGATGACGCGCCACGCGCCATCCGGGAGCAGTCTTGAGCACGAACGCAGCCCCGAGCTTCGAAGCCCGGGCTACGTCAGTCATTCATTCGGTGGCGTCATCCAGCCGATGGTGGCGCCGCCGGGCTCGGCCAGGATCACGATGCGGCCGACGCCCGGAATGTCGAAGGCGGGTTGCACGACTTTGGCGCCCGCTTGCACCGCCTTTTTCGCGCGCGCGTCGATATCGTCGACGGCGATATAGCCCATCCAGCTTTCGGCCGAGCCGTCGCTGCCGGCATCGACGATGCCGGCGACCGGTTCGCCGCCGGCGCTCGCGACCCAATAGGTTCCCTCGGGCATCGGCATGCCCTCATAGGTCCAGCCGAGCGTGTCGGTGTAAAATTTCTTGGCCTTCTCGACATCGTGCGTTGCAAGTTCGTTCCAGTGGAAATGGCCGTGTGAGGTCATAAAGCTGCTCCGTCGTTGATCCTGGGTTGAGCGAGTAAGCGAGTAGCGAATAGATAATGCGTTCCGCCAGCCATCACACTATTCGCTACCCGCTACTCCCTATTCGCCAATCGCGACGGTCAGGCGACGAGCTTTTCGAGCTTGTCGAGCGCGCCATTCCAGCCGCCTTCGTGACCCGTGCGCGTTTCCTCGTCGAACAGGTGCTCGTGGATCAGCGTCAGCAAGGTTCCGCTTTCGTCCGGTTTCAGCAGCACCGTGACCAGCGATTCATGCGGTTCATCCGGCGGCGCCGCATCCCACGCCCAGGTGAAGACGAGCTTCTCGTTGGGGACGATCTCGCGATAGACGCCGCCGACATTGTGCGCCTCGCCCGAGGGCCTGCGCATCTCGATCCGGTAGCGCCCGCCGACGCGTGCGTCGGCGGCGACTCGGACCGCCACGATCTCGCCAGGTCCCATCCAGCGCTTTATTTTTTCCGGGTCGGTCCACGCCGCGAAGACTTTGGCGGGGGGCGCTTTGAGGCGCCGTTTGACTGTGAGACTTGGTTTGACGGCGGTGTCGACGGCCATGACTCTTCTTCCTCCAAAAAATCGGACAAGCGGGACAGCGCCTCGGACCAGAACCGTTCGTAGCGGTTGAGCCAGGCGATGGCGTCTTGCATGGGCGCGGCGTTGAGGCGGCAGCTGACGGTACGGCCCGATTTGGTACGCGCCACCAGGCCTGCGTCCGACAAGACGTCGAGATGCTTCATGATCGCCGGCAGCGATACCGCAAACGGCTCGGCCAATGCGCTGATCGAAAGGTCCGGCTCGCCGGCGAGCCGCGCCAATAAGGCTCGCCGCGTCGGATCGGCGAGCGCAGCGAAGGTGCGGTCGAGCGGAGCGTCGCTATACTTAACCATGTGGTTAAGGATAGGCAGGCGCGGCGCGCTGTCAAGCGCACTTGGACAAGCTTGGGCGCACTTTGACGCCACTTGGGCGCAAGCCCACGCCTTCGTGATCGGACGTTCGTGATCGAACGCAGTCATTGCAGCGCGGCGACGCTCGTCGCGTCCATCGCCTTGACACTGCACGGTTGAGTTGTCACGCTCGCACTCGCTAGCTGCAACGAAAACGCTGCCTGCCAGGGCGGTTATCGCGCGCACATCCTAAGCGCGCTGGGGAGGGATCCATGATGCGAATCGGGAAAACGATATTGCTTGCGGGCGCGATGGCGCTGCCGCTCGGAAGCCTCGCTCTTGCGCAGGAAACGGGCGGCGGCGGGGCCGCGGCCGCGTCAAGCGTGCCGATACCGACAGTCGGCCAGCCGATGCTCAACAACGCGGCGAGCGACAGCAAGAACTTCCTGCACACCAACGGCAACTACAATCAGACGCGTTTCCATCCGGCCAATCAGATCACGACGGGCAACGTCAAAAATATGCATGTCGCCTGGATCTTTCAGACCGATGTGCGCGAATCGATGGAGACCTCGCCGATCATCGTCAACGGCGTGATGTATGTGACCACGTCGTTCGATCACGTCTATGCGCTCAATGCGCAGACCGGCGAGCAGATCTGGCACTACAAGCACGACATGGGGCCGATCACGGTCTATTGCTGCGGGCCCAACAATCGCGGCGTCGCGGTCGCCGGCGACCGGGTCTATCTGGCCACGCTCGACGCCAAGCTCGTCGCGCTCGAAGCCAAGACCGGCAAGCCGGTCTGGTCGGTGCAGATCGCCGAGCCCTCGCTCGGCTACAGCGAGACCATGGCGCCGACCGTCGTCGACGGAAAAGTCCTGATCGGCACCAATGGCGGCGAATACGGCATCCGCGGCTTCGTCAAAGCGTATGACGCCGCCGACGGCAAGTTGCTGTGGACCTTCGACACGGTCCCTGAGAGTTCGGTCGGCGTGTGGGCGGAGAAGGACGCCACCGGCCACGACATGCATCGCGACATCGCCGCGGAAAAAGCGCAGCTCGAGAAAACCGGCGATCCCTACAAGACGCTGGGCGGCGGTGTGTGGCAGAATCCGTCGGTCGATCTCGCCACCAAGCGCATCTATTTCGTGGTCGGCAATCCCTCGCCCGATCTCGACGGCGCGATCCGGCCGGGCGACAATCTCTATACCGACTCGCTGGTTTCGGTCGATCTCAATACCGGCAAGCTCGCCTGCTACTTCCAGTACATCGCCCACGATGTCTGGGACCTCGACGCCACGAGCCCGACCGTTCTGGTCAACGTCAAGGACAAGGGCGGCAAGACAGTCCCGGGCGTGCTGCATGCCGGCAAGACCGGCTACATCTACGTGCACGACCGCAAGGATTGCAGCCTGATCCGCTTCTCCGAGCCGATGGTCTCGCAGAAGGACAGGTGGGTGCTGCCGAGCCCGACCAAGCCGCTGGATTCCAACGCGGCGCGCATGTTCCCCGGCGCCAATGGCGGCGTGGAATGGTCGCCGATCGCGACCAATCCGGCGCTCAGCCTCGCCTACGCGATCAATCTCGAGCAGGAAATGACCTACACGGTGGCGAGCGCGCCCTATCCGGAAGGCAAGCTGTGGCTCGGCGGCGCCTTCACCAACGTGCCCGGCGGCATTCAGGCCGGTAACATAACCGCGGTCGACTACGACTCCGGCAAGATCAAATGGCAGGTGAAGACGCCGCAACCGATGATCGGCGGTATCCTCGCCACCGCCGGCGGTCTCGTCTTCGCGGGCGAGAGCAACGGCTGGTTCAAGGCCTATGACGCCAAGGACGGCAAGGCTCTCTGGAAATTCCATGCCGGCGCCGGCGTCAACGCGCCGCCCTCGTCCTACATGGTCGGCGGCAAGCAATACGTCGTGGTCGCCGCCGGCGGCAACGTGCAGGTCGATTCCAAGCGCGGCAACAGCATCATCGCCTTCACGCTGGACTGACGCGAGATTGATCGGCTACGCAGTCAGGGACGGGACCGGCAACGGCCCCGTCCGCTTTTTTTGGTGAGGGCGTCGTTTATGCTTCAGTCTCTCGTCCGCGTGATGGCGATGGCGTCTTTGCTCGCCTTGCTTCAGGCGACCGCATATTCGGAAACCATCGAAGAGAAGGCGCAGGTCTGCGCCGCCTGCCACGGCGAAAGCGGCGTGCCGCCCGAGCAAGCCTTTCCGGTGCCGGTGATCTGGGGACAGAATCTCGGCTACCTGTTCTTTCAGCTCCGCGACTTCAAATCGGGCGCGCGCAAGAACGACGTGATGTCGCCTCTCGCCGAAGCGCTGCCGCGCGAAGATCTGATGGCGCTCGCGCAATATTTTTCCAAGAGGCCTTGGCCGAAGCTGCAGCAGCCGCACCCACCGGCTGACGTGGCGGCGCTGGCGCAACGCGCCAACGCCTCGGTCGTCTGCACCAGTTGCCATCAGGACGGCTTCATCGGCGAGGGCACGCAGCCGCGGCTTGCCGGCCAGGAGCGCGCTTATCTGGAAAAAACCATGACGGAATTCCAGAGCGGCGCCCGCGGCAACAATCCCGGCATGACCGATCTGATGAAGTCACTCACACCTCATGACGTCTCGGCGCTCGCCGCCTGGCTCTCGGCGATGTGAAACCAAATGTCTGCCCCCACGCAGCGGGGGCGGGGAACCGCCCGCAGGGCGGTGGAGGGGGCTGGCTTGCTCTGGGTCGGCCCGACACTTCTTGCCCCTACCGGCGCACTTTCGCGCGCCACCTCCCCCGCATGCGGGGGAGGAACGGGACATCACTTCTCCCTCAAACTCGCCCGCACCTCGTCACTGGCCGCGAGATCGAGCGCCGTCTTCGCTTCCTTATCCTTGAGCGTGCGGTCGGCGCCGCGCTGGAGAAGAAACGCAACGGTCGGGGCATCGCCGAGCGCTGCGGCGATCATCAGCGCGGTGCGGCCGCGATTATCGGCGGCGTCGAGCGTCGCGCCGCGCGCGAGCAGAAGATCGACGACACGCTCAACCGCCGCCGGGCCGACACCTTCGTCGTGGCCGGCGGCCCACATCAGCGGCGTAAGCTCGTTGCCGGCGCGCGCGTTGACGTCGACGCCCGCATCGAGCAGCCGCCGCACAATGTCGTCGAAGCCGCGCGCGGCGGCGTAGACCATCGCGGTCTTGCCCGTGGTATCGCGCACATGCGGATCGGCGCCATGCGCCAACAGCGCCTCGACGATGCGGTCGTTGCCCTTGAAGGCGGCGGCGATCAGCGGCGTCAGGCCGGAGCGTCCGGTCAGGTTGGGATCGGCGCCCTTGTCCAGGAGAAGCGCGACGGTCGAATGTTTTTCGCCCTCGGCGGCGGCGAATAGAGCCGTCCCGCCGTCTACATTGCGCGCGTCGATCGGCGCGCCTTCGGCCAGGAAAAACGCAGCCAGCCGCGTATGCCCGCCACGCGCGGCATGCGCGAGCGGCATCGCGCCGCGCCGGTCACGCGCCAGCACCGAGCCGCCGGCTGCAATGAGCTTCTTCGCCAGCGGTTCGCAGCCGCGGTCGGCCGCGGCAAACAACGCGATATTGGTCTGCATCGCCACCGCGTCCGCCCTGATCATGTCGTAGCTGCGTTCGATGTCGCCGCAGCTTTCCTCAGGCTTGGGCTGTGGAGCCTCGGCGTGCGCCGGGAAGGCGGTCGTAAAGCCGGTCGCGCCGAGCCAAAGCAGAAGAGCCCAGATGGTGGCGGGCGGAAAAGTGTAGGCCATTGGCCGAGTATAGCCGAGACGGATGGAGCAGGTTAACGCGCCGCTAGCGGCGTCAATAGGGTTTTAAGTTTCGCGCTCTATCGTCCGCCGCACCACGGATTTGAGCCTTGTCACCGCAGCGCTCGGCGCCCAGGCCGGCCTGACGCAGCTTGCCGTCGCCGGCAGCATGTTGAAGATGAACACGCAGAATGCCGCGTCGGTGGTCAAGCTGATCGACGCCGCGCAGCAAAATATGAATTCTCTCGCCAACGTGGCTCCCGGCGTTGGAACGAAGCTCGATATCACGGCCTAGCCTGATCGCGGCAGCCCGGCGCGTTCCTCCGCAACGCTAACGCTTCGTAAACGGACGACGGCGGCAATCCGCGGCCACCTGATACGGTCTTTAAACGCCGGCCGCGGTAGCCTCGCAGCATGGATAGCCTCCTGTCCGCATTCTTCAGCGCCCAGGTCGGCCGGCTGCAGCTCGCCGTCGCCGCGCGGCTCGCGCGCACTGATCCAAATAGTCCGAACAATCCGGACGTGGGACCGTCGGTCACCAAACTGGTCGACGCCGCGCAGCAAAGCGTGCAGCTGCTCGCCAACGCCGCGGCCAAGCTAGGGACCAATCTCGACATTAGTTGCTGACGCCGCCTTTGCCGTTGGCAATCGCCGCGCTCACGAGCTTCACGCCATCGTCGCTCGCCCATTCTGCCGGTCCCGCCATCTCCCCGATCTCGCAGCCGGAAGGATCAACGATCAAAGTCGTCGGCATGCCGAACGCCTTGCCGGCGAGTTTCAGCTCCTGAAACACCTTGGCGCTCTGGTCGGAATAATAGGCAAGGTGCATCACGCCGGCCTCTTTCAGGAAGGCTAGCGGTTTTTCCGGATCGCGGGTGTCGATATTGATGGTGACCACTTCGAATTTGTCGCCGCCGAGCGCGGCCTGAAGCTTGTCGAGCGCCGGCATCTCCTTGCGGCAGGGCACGCACCAGGTCGCCCAGAGGTTCAGCAGCACGGTGCGGCCGCGCCAGTCGGAGAGCTTGCGCTCGCGCCCTTGCGCATCCTTGAAGGTGAGGTCGGGCACCTTGAACGGCGTGCGGGCGACGGTGAGCGCGGCGATTTCGCCATGCGCCAGCGGCGCAATGCGGCTCGCGGCCGCGACCGCCGGCGCACAGGCGGCAGAGGCCGGATTGCTTCGCAACCCCGCCATCCCGTATACCCCTGCCAGCATGGCCAAAATCGCGATTCCGCCGCCCAAGGCCGCCAGCATGGTGACACGGCGGCGCGCGTTGTTGGACGGCTCGGCAGACGGCTCGGTCATGAACGATAAAACCTCGGCGCAACCTTCATGAGCATTGCATCATGAGCAACAAAATGTGGGGCGGACGCTTCCGTTCCGGTCCCGACCCGATCATGGAGGAGATCAACGCCTCGATCGATTTCGACCGCCACCTCTACCGGCAGGACATCGCCGCAAGCAAGGCCCATGCGGCAATGTTGGCCAAAACCGGCATCATTTCGGCGCAGGATGCGAAGCGTATCGCTCACGGTCTAGACACGATCCTGTCAGAGATCGAGGCTGGCAAATTTACCTTCAAGCGCGCACTCGAGGACATTCACATGAATGTGGAGAGCCGGCTGTCCGAATTGATCGGGCCGCCCGCCGGGCGGCTGCACACCGCGCGCTCGCGCAACGACCAGGTCGCGACCGATTTCAAGCTTTGGGTACGCGACGCGATTGACGGCATTGACGCGGCGCTTGCCGACTATCAGCGCGCGCTCGCCGAGAAGGCGCTTGCGCACGCCGAAACCGTGATGCCGGGCTTTACTCATTTGCAGACGGCGCAGCCTGTCACTTTCGGCCATCATCTGCTCGCCTATGTGGAGATGGCGGCGCGTGACCGCGGCCGCTTTGCCGATGCGCGCACGCGGCTCAACGAAAGCCCGCTCGGCGCCGGCGCGCTCGCCGGCACCTCGTTTGCGCTCGACCGCGCGATGGTGGCCAAGGCGCTCGGCTTTGCGCGGCCGACCGCGAACTCGCTGGACGCCGTTGCCGACCGCGATTTCGTGCTGGAGACTCTGTCGGCGGCTTCGATCGCCGCCGTGCATCTGTCGCGCTTCGCCGAGGAGATCGTGCTCTGGTCGTCGCCGCTCGGCGGCTTGGTCAAATTGTCCGACGCATTCACCACGGGCTCCTCGATGATGCCGCAGAAGCGCAATCCCGACGCGGCCGAACTGGTGCGTGCGCGCGTCGGCCGCATCGCCGGCGCGCTCACCTCGCTGTTGATGGTGATGAAGGGCCTGCCGCTCGCCTATCAGAAGGACATGCAGGAGGACAAGGAGGGCGCCATCGATGCGCTCGGCGCGCTGCTTCTGTCGCTGCGCGCCATGACCGGCATGGTGCGCGATATGGAACCTGACGTTGCGCGCATGCGGCAGGCCGCGGGCGACGGCTACGCGACCGCGACCGATCTCGCCGATTGGCTTACGCGCACGCTCAAATTGCCGTTCCGCGAGGCGCATCATGTCACCGGTCGGATCGTCGCCAAGGCGGCAGAGGCCGGCGTGCCGCTCGACAAGCTGCCGCTCGTCATCATGCAGGCGATCGAGCCCCGTATCACCAAGGCCGTCTTCGGCGTGCTCACGGTCGATGCTTCGGTCAGGAGCCGGAACGTTTATGGTGGAACCGCGCCCAAGAACGTGCGCGCAGCAGCCCAGCGCTGGCTCAAACGCCTGAAAAAGTGAGCGTCTAAAGCATGATCCCAAAAAGCGGGATCCGGGTTTGGGAAAAGACATGCGCAAACAAATGGCTAGGGCGGGATGACGTTCGAGGAAAAGTCATCCCCCTCCAGCGCCCGATAAGTCCATGGCAAGCTATTGCCGCCAAAATCTCGCCGCGGCGCTGTGATCTGCTATGGTTGGTCGGTAAAGGGGATCGTTGGGGGTAGTTTTGGCCCGAACGCATTTGAATAAGCGCCTGAGCGCCGGTTTGGTGCTGGCTGTGCTTGGCGTTGCCGCCTTTAGTCTGGCGGCGTGTGGGCGTGCCGGACCACCCGAGCTCCCGCCAGGGCCCGCATTCGGCTCCTATTCACCCCCGGCAGCCGGGCCGGCCGCGCCGCCCATTGGCGCTCCCGCCACCGCAGCGCCGGCGACGCCGGACCAGGCGCAGAAAACCGGCTTCGATGCCTACGGCAACCCCATCGCGCCGCCGAGCGAGCGAAAATCGTTCTTCCTCGATTTCCTGCTGCAATAACGCGCCCGCGTCATTTGCGAGGAGCCGAGCGACGAAACAATCCAGGCTTCGCGTTGCTTCGCTGACGCTCGCAATGATGCCGATGATGCTTTAAACACCCGCGCATGCATCATTTCGCTTATCGCAATGGCGTGTTGCACGCTGAAGATGTCGATCTGAGAGAGCTCGCGGGCGCCGTCGGCACGCCGTTCTATTGCTACGCGACCGCGACGCTGGAGCGGCATTATCGCGTCTTCGCGGAAGCGTTCGCCGACGTCGACGCGCTCGTCTGTTACGCGATGAAGGCGAACTCCAATCAGGCCGTGATCGCCACGCTGGCGCGGCTTGGCGCTGGCGCCGACGTGGTGTCCGAAGGCGAGCTGCTCCGCGCACGGGCGGCCGGCATTCCGCCGGAAAAGATCATGTTCTCCGGTGTCGGCAAGACCGAACGCGAGCTGGCGCTCGCCGTCGAGCAAGGCATTCTCTGCGTCAACGTTGAATCGGAGCCGGAGCTGGAACTTCTCGCCGCCATCGGTGCGCAGAAGGGCCGCGCCGCCGATATCTCGATCCGCGTCAATCCCGACATCGATCCGAAGACGCACGCCAAGATCGCGACCGGAAAGGCCGAAAACAAATTCGGCATTCCGATCAGCCGCGCGCGCGCGGTCTATGCCCGCGCCGCCAAGCTCAAAGGCGTGCGCGTCACCGGCGTCGACATGCATATCGGCAGTCAGATCACCGAGCTCGAACCGTTCAGCGATGCCTTCGAATTGCTCGCCGATTTTGTACGCGAGCTGCGCGCCGACGGTCATGTGATCCGCCATGTCGATCTCGGCGGCGGGCTCGGCATTCCCTACCGCGAGGACAACGAACCGCCGCCCGACCCGAGCGCCTATGCGGCCGTGGTCAAGCGCGCCACGCGCGACCTCGATTGCCAGCTCATTTTCGAGCCGGGCCGCCTGATCGTCGGCAATGCGGGCATCCTCGTCACCCGCGTGCTCTACGTGAAGCGCGGCGAGGCGAAGACTTTCGTCATCGTCGATGCCGGCATGAACGATCTGGTGCGGCCGACGCTTTACGATGCGCACCACGATCTGCGCCCGGTCAAGGAGGCGCCCGTGGGCGCGCCGCGCCTGATCGCCGACTTGGTCGGCCCGGTCTGCGAATCAGGCGATTTCATCGCGCAAGACCGGCCGATGACGGAACCGAAGGCCGGCGACCTCGTCGCCGTCATGAGCGCAGGAGCCTATGGGGCGGTGCAGGCCAGCACCTATAATACGCGCGCGCTCGTGCCCGAAGTGCTTGTGCGCAAAGGCGAATGGGCGCTGGTCCGGCCCCGTATCGGGGTCCAGGAGCTGATCGCGCTCGATCGGGTGCCGTCTTGGCTTTGATTTGCCGCTTTGACCGGCAGTTCGACTTGGCTACTTTGACTTAACTGGTTTGACTTGGCTGGTTTGACTTGGCCGGTTTGACTTGGCGCCGTTCTTGCTTAGCTATTTTGCATAAGCGCGGCTGCCTTTGCGCCGAGGCCCCTGTGAGCGGCCGCCTTTGAACTGCCCCTTTGTCGCGGCGTTATCTCGAGCATGATCCCGAAAAGCCGGTTTTCGGAAAAGATCATGCTCAAACAAGAAGCTGGGGCCGGATGACGATTCGAAGGACAAGTCATCCTGCTTCGGAGAAGTTTTCCGGGGAGAGCTGATTGACGGAACCTTTGCCGAGCCAACGTGCCACCTCGTCCCAGACGGGAGATCGAGTCGCCTGCTCGCAACTCGGCCTCGCTCTGCGCCGCGCGCGCTGGAGCATCTTCTGGGAACGGCTGTGGCCGGCGCTGGCGCGGCTTGCTGTCGTCGGCGGCCTGTTCCTCACTGTCTCCTGGCTAGGCCTCTGGCTTTTCCTGCCGCCGCTGGCGCGTGCGGCCGGGCTTCTTGTATTCGCGGCGCTCGCCGTCGCCGCCATGGTCCCATTCGCCTTCTTACGCATGCCGGCCGCCGCCGAGGCGCTGCGGCGGCTCGATCGCGGCAGTGGCGTTCTGCACCGTCCGGCGACGACGATTGCCGACGAGCTCGCCGTCACGCCTGCCGATCCCTATTCGCTCGCGCTATGGCAGGCGCATGTAGCGCGCACACTTGCCGCCGCGCGCGCGTTCAAGGCCGGATGGCCGGCGCCGCGGCTGTCGGTGCGCGATCCTTATGCGGTGCGCGGCCTCGTGCTCATTGCCGTCATCGCCACCTTTATTGCCGCCGGCGGCGAGCGCTGGAAGCGCGTGACGTCCGCTTTCGATTGGCAGGGCGTCGTGCTGCCGGCAAACTTCCGCGTCGATGCCTGGGTCACGCCGCCGCCTTATACCGGCAAGCCTCCGGTTATTCTCGCCGGCATTCATCCGGGCGAAATGTCGAAAATCGACAGCGAGCCCAATACGCCGATCGCGGTGCCGTTCGGCTCGACCCTGGTCGTGCGCGCTACCGGCAAGCTCGATCTCGATGTCTCCGGCAAAGGCGGCGTGACGCCGGCCGAAGGCAAGGTGGAAGCCCCGGTCGGCACGCAGGAATACCGCTTCAACATTGCGGCCACCGGCTCGGCGACCCTGCACGGCGCCGGCGATAATCTCACCTGGGCCTTCAACGTCATTCCGGACAAGCCGCCGACGATTTCGCTCGCCAAGGATCCCGAGCAGCAGGCGCGCGGCTCGCTGCTTTTGTCCTACCATCTCGAAGACGATTACGGCGTCACCGAAGCGCGCGCGACGTTTGCCCGCAAGGATGAGCCGCAAGTCAAGGGCGAGGGGCATCCGCTGTTCGGGTCGCCGGATTTTGCGCTGGTCCTGCCGCAGGCCCGCACCCGGAACGGCAACGGGCAAACCATCAAAGATCTTACCGACCATCCCTGGGCTGGCGCCGAAGTGCTGATGACGCTGACCGCGCGCGACGAAGCCAGCAACGAGGGAAGAAGCGAGCCGTTCGCGTTCCGCTTGCCCGAGCGCGTCTTCACCAAGCCGCTGGCGCGTGCGCTGGTCGAGCAACGGCGGAACCTGGCGCTCGATACTGGCGCGCGCCCGCAGGTCACGACCGCGCTCGATGCGTTGACGCTGGCGCCGGAAAAATTCACGCCCGACGCCGGCATCTATCTCGGTCTGCGTTCGATCTTCTGGACGCTGATCCGCGCCAAGAGCGACGACGATCTGCGCGAAGTCACCGCGCGGCTGTGGCAGATGGCGGTCGGCATCGAAGACGGCAACATTTCCGACGCGCAGGCCAATCTGCGCAACGCCGAGGAGGCGCTGCGGCAGGCGCTCGAGCGCGGCGCCAGCGATGAGGAAATCAAGAAGCTGATGGATCAATTGCGTGCGGCGATGGATCGCTTCATGCAGTCGATGCAGGAGCAAATGCGGAACAATCAGCAGCTCACGCGTCCGCTCGATCGCAATTCGCGCGTCCTGAGCCAGCGCGACCTCCAGAGCATGCTCGATCGGCTGGAAAATCTCGCCCGCAGCGGCGCCAAAGACGCCGCACGCCAGCTTCTGCAGCAGCTCCAGCAGATGATGGAGAATTTGCAGATGGCGTCGCCGGGCCAGAACGGCGACGATAACGACGATATGATGTCGCAGCTCGATGAGCTGAGCGACATGATCCAGAAGCAGCAGGAATTGCGCGACCGCACTTTCCGGCAAGGTCAGGATCAGCGCCGCCAGAACGGCCAGCGTGGCCAACAAGGAAAGCAAGGTCAGCAAGGCCAGCAAAGCCAGCAGGGCCAGCAAAGCCAGCAGGGCCAACAGGGCGAGCAGGGCAACGCCATGGGCGACCTGCAACAGAACCAGCAGGCGCTGCGCGAACGGCTCAAGAAGCTGCTCGAAGAACTTAAGAATCGCGGCCTCGGCCAAAACGGTCAGGGCCAGCAGGGTCAGCAAGGCGAAAAGGGCGAGGGCGGCAACGGCATGGACCAGCTCGGTCAGGCCGGTGAAGCGATGGGCGACGCCGAGGCCCAACTGGGCGACGGCAATGCCGACAGCGCGGTCGAGTCGCAGGGCCGCGCGCTTGATGCGCTGCGCAAAGGCACGCAGGGTCTGGCGCAATCCATGCAGCAGCAAATGGGGCAGGGGCAGGGCCCCGGCCCCAACGGCCGGCTCGGCCAGCCGCGCGCGCAGCGCGACACCGATCCGCTCGGCCGCCCGCTGCACGGTCGCGATCCCGACGACTTCAGTGTCAAGGTGCCGGGCGAGATCGATGTGCAGCGCGCCCGCCGCATCATCGAGGAGCTGCGCCGCCGTTTTGGCGACATCCTGCGCCCGCAGGAAGAGCTCGACTATATAGAGCGGCTGCTCAAGGACTATTGAACAAGGCGAGATAGCGCCGTCGTCATTCCGGGGCGCCGCGGAGCGGCGAGCCCGGAATCCATAACCACGATCTTCTGTCGCCAATCTCGCGAGCGAGTTCTGCGCCAACTGTGGATATGGATTCCGGACTTGCCGCTTTCGCGGCAGTCCGGAATGACAAGATCATACAAAACCTCACCACAATTGTTAATTTCTTCCAACCGAATGTTAACGCTTCCTTGATATTGCTCCGCGCCAACCGACATCCGTCCCCGGCGGCGCAGAGGTCTTTGTGGCGTCAGTCAGTTCCGAGCACGCGCCGCGTTGTTATGGGCGCGAATCCTTGCACATGCATGCGCGCCTGTTCGATTCAATCCCGTTTGGCGTGCAATTGCGCGGTGTCATCGAGCGCGCCTATGCGTTGTTCGCCGACGGCAGCGATTCCTCTTTAGTGCGCCGTCTCGCGGGCGCCGCCTTCCTCATCAGGGTGGTGAGCGCGGCGCTGACCTTCGTGTCGCAGATTCTGCTGGCGCGCTGGATGGGCGGCTTCGAGTTCGGCATTTACATTTATGGCTGGACTTGGGTGCTCTTGATCGGCGGCATGGTCGATCTGGGATTGGGCTCGGCGGCTCAGCGCTTTATTCCCGAATACACCGAGCAAAAACGCTTCACGCTGCTGCGCGGTTTCTTGAGCGGCAGCCGCTGGCTGGCCCTGCTGTTCGGTACCATCGCTGGCGCCGTCGGCGCGTTGACGGTGAAACTACTGACGCCGCATATCGATCCCTCGACCGTCGTACCGCTCTATCTGTCGTGCGCATCGCTGCCGTTGTTTGGCGTTTGGTCGGCGCAAAGCGGGATCGCACGCTCGTACAATTGGGTCAATCTCGGGTTGTCGCCGGTCTACGTGCAGCGGCCGATTCTGCTGTTGGCGTTGATGGGCCTCATCGTCATGCTGGGCTTCCCCACGGATGCGGTCACCGCGACGCTCGTCGGCGTGGTCGCGCTGACCAGCGTCGGCCTCGCCCAGGTGGTCGTTCTCAACCGCAGGCTCGCGGGCGTGGTCGAGGATGGTCCGCGCTCCTATGCGGCGCGGACCTGGCTTGCGGTGTCGGCGCCGATTTTCCTGGTCGAGGCGTTCTATTATCTGCTCACCTATTCCGACATCATCGTGCTCAAGCAGTTTCGCTCGGCCGAAGACGTCGCGATCTACTACGCGGCGTCGAAGACGATCGCGCTCGTCTCGTTCATCTATTATTCGGTGGCGCAGACGATCGCTCACAAATTCGTCGAATACGATGTCAGCGGCAACCGCGAAGGCCTTGCCGTCTTTCTCAAGCAATCGGTGCGGCTGACGTTTTGGCCCTCGGTCGTGGTGATTATCGGCCTGCTCGCGCTTGGGCATCCGCTGCTGCGGCTGTTCGGCCGTGAATTCACCTCCGGCTATTATCTGATGTTCATCATCGCCATCGGGCTATTGGCGCGCGCTTCGGTCGGCCCGGCCGAACGGCTTCTCAACATGCTGGGTGAGCGGCGCGCTTGCGCGCTCATCTATGCGGCGTCTTTCGCCATCAGTTTGATCCTTTGTGTGCTGTTGATTCCGCGGTTCGGATTGGCCGGTGCGGCGGCGGCAAGCTCGATTGCGCTCGTGTTCGAATCCGCAAGCCTGTTTGTGGCCGCGAAATACCGCTTGGGACTGCACTGCTTCATTTTCGGCGGTCCTAGAGCCTAGAGCATGATGCGGAAAAGTGGAAACCGGTTCTCCGAAAGGATCATGCTCAAACAAAAATCTAGAGCGGGATGCCGATCCAACAAGATTCATCCCGCTCCAGAGGCGAAGAGCACCATGGCGCGCGCATGACCGTCAGAGTCTCGGCCACGGAAACGCCGGTCGCGGCGCTCGATGGCACGGCTTCGGCGATTGCCAGTGCGCGCCGCGCCGTCCTCGCCGACCGCTATCCGGTGAATTCCCTGACGGTCGAATGGCGGATCTTCACCGAGCTTGCGTCGATCGTGCCCGAATGGCGCAAGCTTGCCGCGTGCGCGCTTGAGCCCAACGTGTTCTATGAGCCGGCCTTTGCGCTGGCCGCCGCGCCGGCGTTCGCGCCCGATGCCGGCGCGTTGCTGGTCTGGTCGGCAACGAACCCGCGCCGGTTGCTCGGCTTCTTTCCGGCGCGCGTCGAGAAGCGCCGCTACGGCTTCAACTTGCCGCTGCTTATCGGCTTGACGCATCCTTACGGTCCGCTCGGCGTGCCGCTTGTCGAGCGCGAAGCGGCGGAGCCGGTCATCGCCGCATGGCTGGCGCGTCTTGCCGCCGACGCAGCGCTGCCCGGATTGGTGCTGTTGCCCTTCCTCACCGAGAATGGCGCGTTCGCGGCGGCGCTGGAGCCGATTTTGCGGCGCGCGCAAATCCCGTTCGCCGATTTCGATCGTCACCAAAGAGCGCTGTTGGCGCCGTCCGGCGAGCGTTTGCTCTATGTCGAGCATGCCTTGAGCCATCATCGCCGCAAGGAACTGCGCCGCCAGTGGCGGCGCCTGAGCGAAGCCGGCGCGCTGGTGCTCAGCGCCGCCGCCGATGCCGCGGCGGTCGCCGGCGCGATCGATCATTTTCTTGCGCTCGAAGCAAACGGCTGGAAAGGCCGCGCCGGCACGGCGGCGGCCGACGATCAAAATCTGCAGCGCTTCGTGCGCAAGGCGGTCAACGGGCTGGCGGCGGAAGGCAAAGTCACCATCGATCGTTTGTTCGTTGATGGCCGCGCCATCGCCGCCGCTATCGTCTTGCGCAGCGGGCGTTTCGCCTGGTTCTGGAAAATCGCCTATGACGAAGCGTTCGCGCGCTTCTCGCCGGGCGTGATGCTCAGCGTCGCGCTCACCGAAGAGCTTGTCGCGGACGCTGGCGTCGTGCGCGCCGACTCCTGCGCGACCGCCGACCATCCCATGATCGATCACATCTGGCGCGAGCGCCTGCCGCTGTGCAGCCGCCTGATCGGCGTGCGTCAGCAAGCGCCGTTTTCGATTGTGCGGCGTCTGGAAGCCTTGCGGTCCGCAGCTATCGCCGGCGCCAAGAGCGTGCGCGACAGCATGCGTCAACGCGGCCGTTAGAGCGCGATCAAGAATGTGGAAAGCTCTTTTCCGAAAAGATCATGCCCACAAGACACTTCGACACTCCGGTGAAGCCGCGTTCGCGTTTTGTTAACCCCAAAACAACGTATTAGTGCGTAGTTTCAGCTAACAGTCCGGTGCGTATCCATGATCAGCGGCCACACTCTTGCAAAGAACCTTCGCCAATGGGGCGTGGTCTTCGGCAGCGGGCTTGCCGGCCTAGCGCTTGGCCTGATCCTTTTTAGCCTCTACGGCCTCGAGGGAATTTTCCACGCGCTCAATACCGTGCCGGTCGCGGCCGGCGTCGCCCTCTCGCTGGTGCTGGCGCTCGCCTTCATGGCGGGTGGCGCGCTGTTTGCTGTCGCGCAGGAGCGTTGGCGCAACCTCCTGGCGCGGATCGCGCTCAACAACATGACACAGGCGCTGTGCATGTACGACGCCGCCGGCCGGCTCGTCCTGTGCAACGTGCGGTTCATCGAAATGTACAATTTACGGCGCGAGCAGCTGCGCGGCGGCATGCCGATGCGCGAATTGCTGGCGCGCGGCGCCGATGCGGGCACCTTTGCCGGCGATCCCGAACGCTATGCCGGCGAACGCATCAAGAGAGCGGCCCAGGGCGCCACCGATACGAAGACCTTCGAGATGAAGAATGGCCGCATCGTCTCCTTGATCAGCCGGCCGCTGCGCGGCGGCGGCTGGGTGGAGACGCATACCGACGTGACCGAGCAGCTCGTCGCCGAGAGGGAGCGCGACACGCTCCGCCTGCGCGAGGAGCGCCGCATCGCGATCGATGCCGATATCGCGTCGTTCCGCGGCCGCGTGGAAAATGTCATCGCGGTCGTCGGCCAGAGCGCCGCGGCGATGAAGCAGGCGGCCAAGACCCTGCTGGCCACGTCGGATCACACCTTGCAGCGGGCCGAAGGCGCGGTGCACGGCTCAAACGAGGCTTCGGCCAATGTCGAGACCGCGGCGGCCGCCGCCGAAGAGCTGTCGGCCTCGATCAAGGAAATCAGCCGCCGGCTCGCGCAGACCGGCGATGTCGTGCGCACCGCGGCTGCCGATGCGACCGCGACCAACGACGACATCGCGGCGCTGGCGCGCGTGGCGCAGCGCATCGGCGACGTGGTCAAGCTCATTCAGGATATCGCCGAACAGACCAATCTGCTGGCGCTCAACGCCACCATCGAGGCGGCGCGCGCCGGCGAAGCTGGACGCGGCTTTGCCGTGGTGGCCTCTGAGGTGAAGTCGCTGGCGGTGCAGACCGCCAAGGCCACCGGTGAAATCACCAAGGAAATTTCCTCGGTGCAAAGCTCGACCGGCGACGCGGTCGCCGCGATCCGCGCGATCACCCAGCGCATGCAGGACATCAACGCGCATACCTCGGAAGTGGTCGGCGCCATCGAGCAGCAGGAACTGGCGACCGGCGAGATTTCGCACAATGTGGCGAGCGCCGCGGCCGGTGCGCGCGCTGTGGTGTCCGCGCTCGGCGACGTCGCGTCCGGCGTAACGCAGACGCGAAGCTCAGCGCAAACCGTGCTGGCGGCGTCCGAGGAAGTTGAAAACGCCACCGTGAAGCTGCGCGGCGAAGTGGAAGATTTCCTGCGTACTGTCGCGGCCTAGCGTATGCACCATGTGCATTGTCCGCTCGTCCCCGCGAAGGCGGGTACCCAGTCTGGACTCCCCCTTGCGCGGGAGTGAGCGGATTGCCTCATCACACGCTACCTTCCCGCAGCATAACCCTGCATGCCGCGCGGATTGGCGGCGGCGCGGCGGCGGCGTCCGTCGCGCGCGGCGGCGGTGAGGCGGCCTTCCGACCAGTCGGGCCCGACTTCGACGATATGGCCGCGGCGCTCGAGCTCGGCGATGGTTGCGCGCGGCAGCCGGCCTTCGACTACGAGCACGCCGGGACGCGCCTGGCGCGGCCAGAATGACGACGGAAAAT
Source organism: Xanthobacteraceae bacterium (assembly GCA_035566615.1). Lineage (GTDB taxonomy): Bacteria > Pseudomonadota > Alphaproteobacteria > Rhizobiales > Xanthobacteraceae > BOG-931. The sequence continues at coordinate 6,081 of DATMQV010000221.1, read as the reverse complement.
GCTCGGAATGCCATGCCGGCGCGTCGATCGCCTCTTGCAGATTTTGGTTGGCATAGGCGAGCGAAGCGACGCCGTCCTTTGGACGGCTATGGACGTGGCGCAGAAAGAACTGCGTGATCCACTGGTCCTGCTGGTCGCCGCCCGGCGTGCCGAAGCCGAGATAGGGTTCGCCGTCGCGCAGTGCCAGCGTCGGCGTCAGCGTGGTGCGCGGGCGTTTGCCGGGTGCAAGCCCCGCCGGATGCTGCTCGTCGAGCCAGAACATTTGCGCGCGCGTGCCGAGACAAAAGCCGAGCTCGGGTATCACCGGCGACGATTGCAGCCAGCCGCCCGACGGCGTCGATGACACCATGTTGCCGGCCTGGTCGATGATGTCGAAATGCACGGTATCGCCGCGCGTGCCGCCGAGCCGTCCGACCGTCGGCTCGCCCGCGCCGGCGGCCGACGCTTGCGGCGCGCCATCGCTAAACAGCTTCACCACTGCGCCAAATCCTTCGATCGAGCCGGGGCGCAGCTCGAGTGACGCGGTGTGCTGCACGAGCTTGCGGCGCTCGGCGTTGTAGGCGTCGGACAGAAGCGTCGCCATCGGCACGTCGACAAAGTCCGGGTCGCCGTAGAACGCCTCGCGGTCGGCGAAAGCGAGCTTGGCGCATTCCACCTGCAGATGGACGAAATCCGCGCTCGTCGGATCGAGCCGATCGAGATCGAAGCCTTTGAGCAGCGCGAGTTGCTGCAACATCACCGGGCCTTGGCCCCAGGGCCCGGTCTTGCAGACGGTGTAGCGGCCGTAGTCGTAAGTGAGCGGCGCTTCAACGCGTGCCGTCCAGCGCGCCATGTCGTCGGCCGTGAGCACGCCGCGGTGGCGCATGCCGCTCGTGTCCATGATCTCCTGCGTGCGGCAGAAGCGCTCGATCGCTTCCGCCACGAACCCGCGCGACCAGGATGCGCGCGCCCGCTCGATCTGGGCGACGCGATCGCCGCCGGCGCTCTCGGCTTCTTTCAGGATGCGCAGATACGTCGCTGCCAGCGGTTGATTGGTGAACAGCGTGCCGGTCGGCGGCACCGTGTTGTTCGGCAAATACACCGCGGCCGAAGTCGGCCAGTATGTGCGGAAGAGTTCGGCCACGGTCGCGATCGTCGCATTGGCGCGCTCGACCAGCGGATAGCCGTTCTGCGCGTAGCCGATGGCCGGCGACAGAACCTCGCGCAGCGACAGGCTGCCATAATCGCGCAGCAGCAGCATCCAGGTCTCGAACGTGCCAGGGACGCAAGCCGCAAGAAGCCCGGTGCCGGGCACGAGTTCGAGACCTTCGCGGCGATAGTGCGCGATGGTGGCGCCGGCGGGCGCCGGACCCTGCCCGCAAATCACTTCCGGCTTGCCGCGGCGTGTGTCGTACACGATCACCGGCACGTCGCCGCCTGGGCCGTTGAGATGCGGCTCGACCACTTGCAAGGTGAAGGCAGTGGCGACCGCGGCATCGAAGGCGTTGCCGCCTTTCTCCAGCGTCGCCATGCCGACGGCCGTCGCGATCCAATGCGTCGACGCAACGACGCCGAAGGTCCCTTCGATCTCCGGGCGCGTCGTGAACGGGTTCGGATTGATGACGCTCATGCGGCTGTGTAGCCCGGATTGAGCGGCAGCGAAATCCGGGACGCGGCGTGCCCATTCGAAATCCGGGTCCCGGATTTCGCTGCCGCTCAACCCGGGCTACGAGTCCGCGCTCAGCTTGAGCCGGACCCCTCGGGCACGAATTTCAGCGCCACGCCGTTCATGCAATAGCGCAGGCCCGTCGGTTTGGGTCCGTCGTTGAACACATGACCCAGATGGCCGCCGCAACGCCGGCAAGAGACCGCGGTGCGTACCATGCTGAACGTGCGGTCGGTGGTTTCGTCGACCGCTTTGTCGAGTGGCGCCCAGAAGCTCGGCCAGCCGGTGCCGCTGTCGAATTTGGTCTTCGACGAATAGAGCGGCAGGTCGCAGCCGGCGCAGATGAAGGTGCCGGCGCGATGTTCTTCGAGCAGCGCACTGGTGAACGGCCGCTCGGTGCCCTCATGGCGCAAGACTTGATAAGCCTCGGCGCTGAGCATTTTGCGCCACTCGGCGTCGGTGTGGGTGACTTCATAGGTCTTGGCGGCTTCGGCGCTGTGCGGCCAAGTCAGCCGGCCGAGCGCCAGCGCGGCGATACCGGCGGCACCCGCGAGCAAAGCATGTCGGCGTGTCAGCATGTCGTCCTCCCAAGCTACGCCCGGTATAGCGGCGCCGGGCGCGGCCGTCACCGCAAAGCGCGGTAACGGAACTGGCAATATTTGGTGAAGTCACCGCGAGCGCCGATGACGGACTGGAGAGGGGGAGGGCATCGACGGCCGCCCGGGCCATCAAATTTTCCGGCTGTCGTAGGCCCAATGCAGCAGCGCCTGGCGCTGGCGCTTGCGGCAGGTGAGATCGCCCGGTTCGCAATGCCGCTCGATCTGGCGGACATGCCGGCGCATGGCTTTCCAACGCTTGATCTGGCGCGCGTCCTCTTCGGGCAGTCGGCGGACCAGATAATAGCGGCAATACCATTGGAACCAGCCGCGCGGATCGTCCGGATGGATCCAGCCCTTTCTGCGCCACTCCGACAGCGGCTGGCTGGCATCGACGCCGAAATAGTTCAGCGCGCAGTCGCGTTTCTTGCCGGCAAGCTTGGCGCGCGCGAACCAGGAGCGCGGAAATTCTATTCCGCAATCGGTCATGTATTTCCCGCAGAAAACGCCGAGGCGCAGCATCTCGGCCGGCGTCAGTTCGGGCCGGAAGTCGGGATCAAAATTGCGGCCTGCCGGCGCCGACAGGGCATAGCGGTAGCCGCGCTGCATCCTGTCGTTGACGGTGACGCTTCGCGCTTTCACAGCGGCTCGTCTTGCGGTGATTTGCTAGTCACAGCCCGGGCACGCGCCAGCGCAAGCTGGGGAAGCGCGCATAATCACGGTCGAGCGTGATCCATTCGCAGCCCCATTCGATGGCGAGCGCCGCGTACCAGGCGTCGGTGACGCGTGGACCGCGGGTTTCGCTATCGATACACAGCCGTTTGAAAATATCCCAGTGTTGCTCGCCGGGCTCCACAACCTGGCAATGCGGCTGGCCGAGCAGGTCTTCGCAAAATCCGAGTGCACTTTCTAGCGAACTTGGCGCAGCATAGGTGCGGACGTTTGTGGTGATGCGCACGACAGCAGCCAGTGCTAGCGGCGAAATCGCAAATCGTTCGGCGCCAAGCACGACACGATCGAGCCATCCGCGGCAGATTGCGTGTTGGGGCGCCTCCTTCCGAAATGCGTAGATCAGGACGTTGACGTCCGGCAGGATCATTCGAAGTGCTTCATGCGTTCGACATATTCCATGTCTTCCATTTCCTGAAGCGCTGCGGAATCCGAAATATCAATGCCTGGCAGCGGGCCGCCTGCGGCGTCGCTATAGCGTGGCAATACGCGCTTGGCCTTGCCCTTCTTGGCAACATCGCTCACCACCAGCCGCAATCCTTCCTCGATCAGGGAGGTTAGCGTCCGCCGTTCGGCGGCGGCTTTGCGTTTCGCGCGCGCCAACAGATCGCGGGGCAGTCGGACGGTGGTTCGTTCAATCATATGTCAAGACATATGATGAATATGTCAATATGTCAATGCCGGCTCAGGAGCGGCCACAGCATGATCCGAGAAAAACCTGCCCTCGGACTTGGTCCGAGGGTGGAAACCGGGTTTCCGAAAAGATCATTCTCCACCGCGATGTTAGAGCGTCAATCGATTCAATCTGAAGCGATTGCGTTCTGGCGCCGAGCAAACATCCGCACGCGTTGGTTCGAATGATTTTGCCGCGCGGCTCGCGCGGAGTGAAAAAAACCGGGCCCTCGCGGGCCCGGTCTCAAGTTCGCCAGCGTGGGGGCGCCAGCGAATCACCTTCCAGAGGGGAAGAACTGCGCGCATGCGGTAGCCAATCTGGGAGGATCGCGGCCCTGCATGTCACGCAGCAAGGTTCGTATAATGCAAACTGATCCCGCGACGCACAACGCGGCAGTTGACATGCCAGCCATGCGCTATCGGTGATCGTCCGGACAACTTGTGTGACGGCGTTGTGTCGATGAAATAAGGGCGGACGCCATCACGGCCGCGCGGATCGGCGAAGCGGCGGAGCGCGACGACGACTGCCGATGCTGACGCGAAACGATCAGCATGAACTCAACGCGGGACGCACGGCGTGTGCGGCTTTTTGAAACCGTTCGTCCGGCTATGTCCGCTACCAAACGTATTTAACAGACGGAAGCCTGCGCTGATCGCGCGCGCAGCAGCCGGTCGCTAGTAGTTCCAGCGCTGCGCGTTGGCGACCAGAAAGTCGCGGAACGCCTGCACGCGCGCGACCGTCTTGAGTTCTTCCGGATAGACGAAATAGGCATCGAGCGCGATCGGGTCGCTGTCCGAGAAAAGCTGCACCAGTCCGCCGTCTTCTTCCACCAGATAGTCCGGCAGCATCGCGATGCCGATGCCGCGCTGGCAGGCGCGCAGAATGCCGAGAATATTGTTGATCACGAGATGCGGCGTGCGCGGCCCTTTGCCATTGCGCGCCACCTCGGTCAGGTAGAGCGAGCGCTGCAGATAGGTCGGGATGTTTCCGCCCAGCACCAGAACGCGGTGATTGTCGAGGTCTTCGTGCGCGCGCGGCGTGCCGAAGCGCTTGAGATATTCCGGCGACGCGTAAATGTGAAAGTGCACCGAGAACAATTTGCGCTGAATGAGATCGGGCTGGGTCGGCTGGCGCAGGCGGATGGCGACATCGGCCTCGCGCATGGCGAGGTCGAGCTCCTCCTCCGTGGTCAGAAGCGTGATCCGCACTTCAGGATACAGCTCGATGAACTCGCCGAGCCGCGGCGTAAGCCAGTGCACGCCGATGCCGGGCGTGGTGGTGACGCGCAGATCGCCGTTCGGCCGGTCGCGGCTGTCAGTGAGCTTGGCGCGCGCCGCCTCGAGCTTCATGAACACGTCGTGGGCGGTGCGGAACAGCAGATCGCCCTGCTCGGTCAGGATCAGGCCGCGCGCATGGCGATGGAACAGCGAAACCGCCAGTTCCTGCTCGAGCGCGCTCACCTGTCGCGACACCGCCGATTGCGACAGCCCAAGCTGTTCGCCGGCATGGGTGAAACTTCCCGCCTCAGCGGCGGCGTGAAAGACCTTGAGCTTATCCCAGTCCATGATCGCGTCCTCGGGGGGTGGAGGCGAAAATCATTCCGCCGCCATGCGCGGCTCGGCCTCGCCGTGCGCGGCGAGGAACTTTTCCGCCTCCAGAGCCGCCATGCAGCCGAGTCCGGCGGCGGTAACGGCTTGTCGGTAGACATCGTCGGCGACGTCGCCGGCGGCAAACAGGCCCGACACCGAGGTCGCGGTCGAGTGCGGCGCGGTCTTGATATAGCCGCCATGCTTCATCTCGACCTGCCCGGCGACGAGTTCGGAAGCCGGCGCATGGCCGATGGCGATGAAGATGCCGTCGACGGGCCGCTTGGTGACCTCGCCGGTTTTGATGTTACGCAGCACCGCGGCCCGCACCTTGAGCGGGTTTTCATCGCCGACCACGTCGTCGAGCACGGTGTGCCACAGCACCGAAATCTTCGGATTCTTGTAGAGCCGCTCCTGCAGGATGCGCTCGGCGCGGAAGTTGTCGCGGCGATGCACGATCGTGACCTTGCTGGCGAAATTGGTCAGGAACAGCGCTTCCTCGACGGCGGTATTGCCGCCGCCGATCACCACCACTTCCTTGCCGCGATAGAAAAAGCCGTCGCAGGTGGCGCAGGCGGAAACGCCGTAGCCGCGGAACTTTTGCTCGGACGGCAGATCGAGCCACCGCGCCTGGGCGCCGGTCGCCAAAATGAGGCTGTCGGTCAGATAGACATTGCCGGAATCGCAGACCAGGCGGAACGGCCGGCGCTTGAGCTCCACCGTGTTCACGTGATCGGTGACGATCTTGGTTCCCACATGGGTCGCCTGCTGCTGCATTTGCTCCATGAGCCAAGGGCCCTGGATGACGTCGGCGAAGCCCGGGTAGTTCTCCACGTCGGTCGTGATGGTGAG
>DATMQV010000220.1:0-22746 GCA_035566615.1 Xanthobacteraceae bacterium | reverse complement strand
GGCTTCGCCATTCACGGCAGCTACGATATTGCGCGGCTAGGCGGACCCGCATCGCATGGCTGCATCCGCCTGCATCCAAGCGCTGCGGCCACATTGTTCGGTCTCGTGCAGCGCGAAGGCGCGCACAACACCACCATTGTGCTGCACTAGAGCATGATCCGGAAAAGTGGAAACCGGTTTTCCGAAAAGATCATGCTCCGCCAAAAAGTTAGAGCGCCAATCGATTCAATCTGAAGCGATTGCGCTCTAGGGCTGCGCTCAGACGGCTTTCGGGGGCGAAGAAGGTCTCCGGCATAAAGGCGGGGCGGCTCAATTTAACTGTCATGGGTCGGACATATGTTTAGTTCCGAGGGCTACGAACGCTAACTCGGGAAAAAGTCCATGTCGTCCATTCCCCCCGTTTGGATCTGGCTGGGCATCATTGCCTGCATCGTGCAATCCGCGCTGTTTGCCGGTCTCACGCTGGCGATCTTCAGCCTCAGTCAACTGCGCCTGCAACTCGAGGCCGATGGCGGCAATGCCGATGCCGCGCGGGTACTCGAATTGCGGAAGAACTCCAACCAAGTCCTGGCAACGGTGATCTGGGGCAATGTCAGCACCAATGTCCTGCTGACGCTCTTGTCGGATGCCGCCCTGGCCGGTCTGAGCGCCTTTTTCTTCTCGGCCGTTGTGATCACGTTGCTCTGCGAAATAATCCCGCAAGCGTATTTTTCACGCAACGCTTTGCAGATGACCGCGCGATTTCTGCCCTTCTTGAATTTTTATCGCGCGGTCCTCTATCCCCTGGCCAAGCCGACCGCGATGCTGCTCGATTGGTGGTTGGGGGTCGAAGGCATCACTTATCTGCGCGAGCGCGACATTCGTTCGCTGATCACTCGCAGCGCCGCGAGCGGCGGCGATATCGGCAAGCTGGAGGCGATCGGCGCGCGCAATTTTCTCGATCTCGACGACGTGCCGGTCACGGACGAAGGCGAACTGGTCCACGCGGAAAGCATCATCAGCTTGCCGCAGGCCAACAATCGCTGTGTGCTGCCGGACTTCGACCGCACACCGGATGATGCTTTTCTTCGGAAGATCGACGCCTCGGGCAAGAAATGGGTCATCGTCACCGACCTCACCGGCGAGCCGGCGTTCGTGCTGGATTCCCATCAATTCCTGCGTGACGCGCTGTTCGATCAGCTCGAAACCAATCCCAACAACTATTGGCATCGGCCCATCGTTGTGCGCGACATGTTGACAAAACTTGGCGACGTCATCGGGCACATGAAAGTCGTGCCCGAGCATCCCGACGACGACGTCATCGACAACGACTTGATCCTGGTCTGGGGTGAGCAAAAACGGATCATCACCGGCGCCGATCTGCTCGGCCGCCTGCTGCGTGGAATCGTGGCGGTCGATGGCGCCGGCGCTACACCGGAGCCTGCGGAACGTGGCGCGCAGTCCGGCACCATGGCCGGGGGCCAGGCGGCGCCATCCATGTGGTCTTCTGGTTAGAGCATTCCCCGCTTGTGCCCACCCCCGATCAAGTCGGGGGTGAACTCCGGCGGGGGCCCAGCTCCTTCTTTGCGACTTGAGAGGTTTGCTGGATTCTCGCTTCCGCGGGAGTGAGCGGAAAGTAGCGTCGACTTGATTGGATCGTTCCGTAGGGCACCACTCGTTCGACCGGCACCGATCACACATCCACTTTCAGCGCGGCAATGAACGCTTCTTGTGGGATGTCGACCTTGCCGAACTGGCGCATGCGCTTCTTGCCTTCCTTTTGCTTCTCGAGAAGCTTGCGCTTGCGTGTCACGTCGCCGCCATAGCACTTTGCGGTCACGTCCTTGCGGAAGGCGCGCACGGTCTCGCGCGCGATGATCTTGCCGCCGATCGCAGCCTGGATCGGCACCTGGAACATATGCGGTGGGATGAGCTCTTTGAGCTTTTCCGCCATGGCGCGGCCGCGCTGCTCGGCGCGGGTGCGGTGCACCAGCATGGCCAGCGCATCCACCGGCTCGCCGTTGACCAGCATCTGCAGCTTGACCAGATCGGCCGGCTTATATTCGGTGAGCTGATAGTCGAACGAGGCATAGCCTTTCGACACTGACTTGAGCCGGTCGTAGAAGTCGAACACCACCTCGTTGAGCGGCAGGTCGTATTTCGCCATGGCGCGATTGCCCACATAGGTCAACTCGACCTGGATGCCGCGGCGGTCCTGGCACAGCTTCAACACGCTGCCGAGATATTCGTCCGGTGTGAGGATGGTAGCCCGAATCCAGGGCTCCTCGATTTCCTCGATCTTCACCACATCCGGCATGTCGACCGGATTGTGGATCTCGATCTCTTTGCCGTCGGTCTGCTTGATCTTGTAGATCACCGACGGCGCGGTCGCGATCAGGTTGAGGTTGAATTCGCGCTCGAGCCGCTCCTGGATGATTTCCAGATGCAGGAGGCCGAGAAAGCCGCAGCGAAAGCCGAAGCCGAGCGCGGCCGAGGTTTCCATCTCGTAGCTGAAGCTCGCGTCGTTGAGGCGAAGCTTGCCCATCGCCGCGCGCAGGTCCTCGAAGTCGGCGGCATCGACTGGGAACAGGCCGCAGAACACTACCGGAATGGCGGGGCGAAAGCCGGGCAGCGCCGCGGCGACTGGCTTCTTGTCGTCGGTGATCGTATCGCCGACTCGGGTGTCGGCCACCTCCTTGATCGAGGCGGTCAGGAAGCCGATCTCGCCCGGGCCGAGTTCGTTGGTTTCGACGCGCTTGGGGGTGAACACACCGACTCGGTCCACATCGTAGGCCGCGTCGGTCCCCATCATGCGGATGCGCTGGCCCTTTTTGAGCACGCCGTCGACGACCCGGAACAGCACCACGACGCCGAGGTAGGCGTCGTACCAGCTGTCGACCAACAGGGCTTTCAATGGCGCCGCGGCGTCGCCCTTGGGAGGCGGCAGCCGCGTGACGATCGCTTCCAGAACCTCCGATACGTTCAAGCCGGTCTTGGCTGAGATCAGGATCGCATCGGACGCATCGAGCCCGATCACGTCCTCGATCTGCTGCTTTACCTTCTCGGGCTCGGCGGCCGGCAGATCGACCTTGTTGAGCACCGGCACGATCTCGAGGTTGTTGTCGAGCGCCTGGTAGACGTTGGCGAGCGTCTGTGCCTCGACGCCTTGGCTCGCATCGACCACCAGGAGCGCCCCCTCGCAGGCGGCGAGGCTGCGATTGACTTCGTAGGCGAAGTCCACATGGCCGGGCGTGTCGATCAGGTTGAGGATATAGTCCTTGCCGTCGCGCGCGCGGTAATTCAGCCGCACGGTTTGCGCCTTGATGGTGATGCCGCGCTCGCGCTCGATGTCCATGGAATCGAGCACCTGATCGACCATTTCGCGCGCTTCGAGGCCGCCGGTCAGCTGGATCAGCCGGTCGGCGAGCGTCGATTTGCCGTGGTCGATATGGGCAATAATCGAGAAATTACGGATGTTGGCGATGGGGCCCGCGCTCATGGCGCGCAGATAACATCGGGGCAGGGGGGCGGCAAGTGAGCCTGAAGGCCGGCGCAAATTCGCGGTCGATTTCGCCACTCATTCCCGCGCAAGCGCAAGCAGGAATCCAGAAGCCGTCGCTTCGGCGACTGAGTCCCCGCCGGAGTTCACCCCCGACTTGATCGGGGGTGGTACGAGCGGATCGCGGTCTACCTTTGCCGCCAGACCAGCGCGGCGCTGACCACGAAGTTCCAGACCGTGCCGATCAGGGCGCCACCGAGACCCGCGATCCACCACGTTTCGTCGTAGTCGTAGATCCAGGTGGCGATGCCGACATTGGAGATGGCGCCGATGGCGCAAATCACCTGAAAGCGGATCAGGCCGGTGACGAAGTGCCAGCCTGTCAGCCGCTGATCGCGGTAGGTAAACAGATTGTTGAGCACGAAATTCCAGGCGATGGCGCCGATGGTGGCGAACGCCTGCGCAGCGCCGAACGACAAGTTGGTGATCAGAAGCGCGCTGAGGATGCTCAAGTGGATGCCGATGCCGGTCAGGCCGACCATGCAGAACAGCAGGAAGCGCGCGGAAACGGCGTCGTTGGTGAGCTTTGCCGTCACCAGCGCCGCAAAATCGAGCGCGATCTTGGAATCGAGCTTGCTTTCGCCATGCTGGCGCTCGCGGAAAGTCGACGGCAGCTCGATTGTGCGCAGGCTGCCGCGCGCCGTCGCCAAGATGTCGAGCAGGATCTTGAACCCCTGAGTCGACAGCGACGGCGCGATGGCTTCGAGCTCATCGCGGCGGATCATGAAATGGCCGCTCATCGGGTCGGTGAGGTCGATGCCGAGCAAGAGGCGCACCAGCGTATTCGAGCCACGGCTGACGCGCGAGCGCTGTTTCGAAAGGCCGGCGGCAGACCCGCCATCCAGATAGCGGCTCGCGACCGCCACATCGGCGCGCCCCGCGCGCAACGCCTCAAGCATCGGCACCAGCAATCCTTCGTCATGCTGAAGGTCGGCGTCCATCACGGCCACGTAGCGGGCCTGGCTCGCCAGCATGCCCTCCAGGCAAGCACCGGCCAGGCCGCGCCGGCCGATGCGGCGGATGCAGCGGACGCGGCTGTCGCTCGCCCCGATGGCGCGTGCGGCCGCGGCCGTGCCATCCGGCGAGTTGTCGTCGACGAAAATAACCTCCCAGTCGCAGGACGTCAGAAGCTGCGCCAGCCGGTCGACCAGAAGCGGAATATTAGCCTTTTCGTTGAAGGTCGGAACGACGATAGTGAGTTCAGGCGCGGGCTGCACGGCGGCACTTGCGTCCGCGCGCAGGGGTTGCGTGGACGGGCTTACGGGCGCGATGTCGTTGATCGCCGATTGTGGCAACGCGGTACGCCTTTCTCATTGACCGGGCTTATTGCTCTGTCCCGAGGCCCAAGCTACTAGCTTTCACCTGATTTGGGAAAGCCTCCCAATTCGCCGTCTCGGGGCGGCAGCTCATGGCCGAGAGAGCGCTTCAGAGCAACGATGTCTTCGGCAGGTCGCGATGCAAACGGCGGCGAGCTTCGAGGGAGAGCCGCCCTGGCTGAGCGCCTCGTGCGCAACGCCGTGCGCCTGCTATCCGATAACGGCGAGGCCACGATCGTTGTTTTCGTTCTGGCCACTTTTGTCGCCGCCTGGATGCTGTTTTGGGAGATTTCGACGGCGTCTGTGGACGTGCATTTCGACGCCAGCGAGGCCGTCGTCTGGGCGCAGCATTTTGCCTTTGGCTACAAGCATCCGCCGCTCACCGGATGGCTCTTCGCGCTTTGGTTTGCGGTCTTCCCGCGCCAGCAATGGGCGATGAATCTGTTGACGGTCATGACGAGCGCGGTCGCGCTTGCCGTGAGCTGGCGCCTCCTGCGCGATCACCTCGACAAAAATCGGGCGTTGCTCGGTCTGTTCGCGCTGATGCTGATCCCGCTCTACGACGTGAAGGCCGAAGTGCTCAATGCCAACACCGTGATGATCCCGGTATGGGCGGCGGCGCTGCTGTTCTATCTCCGCGCGCGCCGCGGGCTCGGGCAGGCGGACGCGTTCCTGGCTGGCGCGTTCGCAAGCCTCACGATGCTCGGCAAATACTGGGCCGCCTTTCTGTTCGCCGGCATGGCTGTCGCTTCTTTGGTGGGGCCGGGCGTGCGACGCTTCTGGCGTTCGCCTGCGCCTTATCTCACGGCCCTGGGAGCGGCGATCCTTCTCGCTCCGCACGTTTGGTGGATGCTGACCCAAAGCGGCGCCAGCGTTCAGTTCGCCGAGAGTGTGGTCAATCGCATGCCGTTCAGCGCCGCATTGGTGAAGTCGGCCAAGTATTTTGTAGGGTCGGTGGCCTACATCATCGGCCCTTTGATCTTCTTCGCCGCGCTGCGCCCGAGCCGCGCGGCATTGGCGGATACGGTCTGGCCGACCGAGGAGCTAAGACGGCAAGCGTGGATCTTGCTGCTGCTGCCGCTCGTGCTGCCGGCGCTGGTTAACCTGGCCGTTCCGTACCGGCTCACCGCCGCCTGGACTTCGCCCAATTGGGCGCTGCTGCCGATCGTTCTCTACGGCTCGCGCGCGCTGTTGATCGATGAGCGAGTGACCGCGCGGGCCGGCCTGGCGACGCTTGCGGTGACGCTTGCCATTCTTATTGCGTCGCCAATCATCGCCTGCGTTAGGCTGACCAACGGTCCCGACCCGTACCGGCCGCATTTCCAGCAAGTGGCGGAAATCGGCGCGAGCCTCACCGGGCGGCCGGTGGAATTGATCTGGGGATCGGAAGGTATCACCTCGGGCCTGCCGTTCTATCTGCCCAAGGCGAAGCCGTTGATGATCAGTCCGCTGTCGGCCGACGGCCGCGCGGCAATCGCGGCTCATGGACTTTTAATCGTTTGCACGAGCAATGATGAAGGCTGTCGCCAAACCGCAGAAAGCTTTGTCCGTGCCGGTGCTGCCAGCAAGAGCGTTACGCTCACACGGAGCTTCCTGGGATTGTCTAGCCCGCCGGTGAGCTTTCAGATCACCGCGGTGCCGCCGGGCTAGAGCCGGCGGCACCAGCGGTCTGATTGTTAGTACCGGTATTGGTCGGTCTTGAACGGACCGTTGATCGGAATACCGATATAGGTCGACTGCTTGTCGCTCAGCTTGGTGAGGTGCACGCCGATCTTTTCAAGATGCAGCCGCGCCACCTTCTCGTCGAGTTGCTTCGGCAGCGTGTAGACCTTCTTCTGATACTTGGCGGGATTGGTCCACAGTTCGATCTGCGCGAGCGTCTGGTTGGTGAACGACGACGACATCACGAAGCTCGGATGGCCCATGGCGTTGCCGAGATTGACCAGCCGTCCTTCGGACAGAAGGATGATGCGCTTCTTGTCGGGGAACTCGATCTCATCGACCTGCGGCTTGATGTTCTCCCACTTGAAGTTCTTCAGCGCCGCGACCTGAATCTCGGAATCGAAGTGGCCGATGTTGCACACGATGGCGCGATGCTTCATCGCCCGCATGTGCTCGATGGTGATGACGCCGACATTGCCGGTGGCGGTGCAGAAGATGTCCGCGCGCGGCGCGGCCTCCTCCATGGTCACCACCTCGTAGCCTTCCATCGCCGCCTGCAGCGCGCAGATCGGATCGATCTCGGAGACCAATACCCGGCAGCCGGCTTGCCGCAGCGAAGCCGCCGAGCCTTTGCCGACGTCGCCGAAGCCTGCGACCATCGCCACCTTGCCGGCCATCATCACGTCGGTGCCGCGGCGGATGCCGTCAACCAAAGACTCGCGGCAGCCATAGAGATTGTCGAACTTCGATTTGGTGACGCTGTCGTTGACGTTGATGGCAGGAAACAGAAGCCTGCCCTCCTTCTCCATCTGATAGAGCCGGTGCACGCCGGTCGTGGTTTCCTCGGTGACGCCGCGAATTTGCTTGGCGGTCTTGCTGTACCAGCCCGGCTGGTGCACCAGCCGCTTCTTGATGGCGGCGAACAGCACTTCTTCTTCTTCATTGCCCGGATGGTGCAGTACGTTCGGCGTCGTCTCCGCTTGCATGCCGAGATGCATGAGGAGCGTAGCATCGCCGCCGTCGTCGAGAATCATGTTCGGCGCGCCGCCATCGGTCCACTCAAAAATGCGATGGGTATATTCCCAATACTCGGTGAGGGATTCACCCTTGACGGCGAACACCGGGATGCCGGCGGCGGCAATTGCCGCTGCGGCGTGGTCCTGGGTCGAATAGATGTTGCACGATGCCCAGCGCACGTCGGCGCCGAGCGCCGTGAGCGTCTCGATCAACACCGCCGTCTGAATCGTCATGTGCAGAGAGCCGGCAATGCGCGCGCCGCGCAGCGGCTGCTGCGGCCCGTACTCCTCCCGCGTCGCCATCAGGCCGGGCATTTCGGTTTCGGCGATCGAGAGCTCCTTGCGGCCCCATTCGGCGAGGCCAATGTCCTTGACGACATAGTCGGTGTGCGAAGCTTTGTGCTTGGGCGATATGCTCATGACAGTCCTCCTGGCGCTCCTGGCGGTCTTGGTCTTAGGCGATGGATCGGCCGGCGGCGACCGCCGCTTGGAGCTTGCCGCTCCGGCCGGGCGCTCGGCGCCGCGCAATAAGACATAAAGAAAGCTTTATGTCCATGACGTAGCTGCGATATCGGATAACGTATTGTCATCGCTAGAAAAACAGATTTTGAGAGACAGTCTGGGCCGGTCAGGAAAGACCGCGACCGGCCAGCGGGCTTCGCCGGCACGCCCTTGCCGCCGCTGGCATCTCTCGATTTCGCCGCGAAGGGAGACCCTTTTCTACGGCGATCGAGCGCTCCTTCGCGGCCCGCTCTCCGTCGCGCCCGCGTCGATTGACCTTCGGAGAATTTGCGTCGATGGAATTCGCGCACCCGCCAGGGGAGGGGACGCTGACACAAGCAGTGCGGTCGGAGCTTCACGACAGCCAGTCCAACAGGCCATGGCGATGGATGTTCGCCTTCGACTGCATCATCGCCCCAGCCGCGTTGCTCTACACCGTTTTTGTCGATTCGCCGCGTTACCCCGGCTACATGCATCTTTTGGTCACCTACCATTTCGGCTTCGTCCGGCGCGCACTCGTCGGCACAGTGCTCTCCTGGTTCACCGACGCCATTCCGTTCTGGTACGTCTACGCGATTGCGATTGCCGCCTGGATCGTGACGCTTGTTCTGTTCGTTGCGGTATTTCGGAAGGTATTCGGATTCAAGCCGGAGAATTTTCCGTTATTTGTTTTTGTCATCGGCTCGCCCTTCTTTTTCAAAAACTTTGCGATCGCGCTCGGCCATTTCGATATCTACGGCTGCCTCTGGGCGTTGGTCGCGCTGCTCATTCCGGCGGGAGCGCTTTACCCGCTGGTGATTGCCGGCGGCTGCGTGGTTTTAGTGCTGATCCATCATCTGCATTTTTTGCTCTACATCCCGACCATCGGCTTTATCGTGTTTGTTCGCTACGGTCTGTTGCCGGGGTTTTCGGCCGGCAAGGCGGTCTACGGCATCGCCCTTATTTTATTGGTCTGCGCCGCTTTTCTGGTTGCCGCGTTCTTTGGGCGCGTGCCGGTCCCGCCGGAAACATTTCTGGCCTATGTGCGGTCGCGCGCGCTCGATCCGATCGATCCATCAAATGCGTGGATGTGGTATTCGACGCTGGAGCAGGAAATACGCTCCACCTGGGAGCGTCTGGGAGGTCATGCGTTACGCTTTCCGGTCTATGCCCTCTTGATAGCGCTCCACTTTCCCATCGGCCGCTATCTGAAAGCCCTGATCGTCAAGCTGCCGACAAAACTCATGCGGCGCAGCTCAGTCGTCGCATTGGCCGCGATCACGGCCGCCTACATTCCGATCTGCATTGTCGCGCACGATTATGCGCGCTGGGTCTCAAGCTGGGCCGTCTGTATGTTTTTGGCCATGCACGCCATTCGCCTGCTGCCCCCGACGGCTACCGAAAATGCGCCGCCGCTCGCGCCAGACAGCAAGACAAATCTTGTGCTCGGATGGATCGTCACAGCCATACCGAGGGTGGGCGTCACAATTCCCTTTTGAGCGGCGGCTTGGCAGAGCTGCGAATTGCAAAACAATTGCCTTCGGGAAAGCCGTTCGTCGGGCCCGCGGGCCGCGTCCTCGATCAGGCGATTTCAAGCATGAAATGCGCGACAAGCGTCGGCCGCACAAACGGCCCGACAATCACGAAATCGAACGCTGCAAAATCTGCCTTGATCTCGAGCGCAGCCTGGTCAAGCCATCGCGCTCTAGGTATCAGCCCGTCGCCGATTCAGAAGGGTGCGTCGCCGGCCGCGTTACCCCCGCCTGCGTCAACGCCGTGCCGATCTGCTGCATCCGGTTGATGAGATCGACAGCGGCGGCGGGCGGCAGCACCAGACGGCAAGCCGTATAGCGGCGCCCGGTGATCGGCGCGTTGGGCTTGACTTCGTCGAGGCGCGTGACGCCGAACTCGATGCGCAGCGATTGACCGTCGAAGACCAGGCTGGTGATCGCGTCAGCGAATGTCTCGGCGACTTCGGGACGATCGAAATTCCGGATCGTCGGGGCCTGCCTCTGCGCGCCCGCGGCGGTAGCGTTCGGTTCAAAAGTCATTGTTTTCTCCCTCGGGCGTTTTGCGCGAACAGCAGTTCTGATCAATCGTCTTCGCCGAAACGCGAATTGATCAGGGCTGTCAGGGCCTCGACGACTTCCGCCGCCTCTTTGCCGGTCGCCTCGACGATGATCGATGTGCCGGAAGCGGCCGCGAGCATCATGAGCCCCATGATCGACGTTCCGCCGACCGTCTCGCCGCAGCGCATGACGCGGACCTCGGCATCGAATTTTTCGACTGTCTGCACGAATTTGGCCGATGCGCGGGCGTGCAGCCCTTTGCGGTTGCAGATGTCGAGTTTGCGGACGATTGCACCTTCGCGGACGTCCGCCCCGTCGGGCATGCATTCTTCGCTGTGGGGGGCCGGTGTGTTCATTTGCCGGTAAGCACGCGGCTGGCGATGGTGACGTATTTCCGGCCGGCGTCCTGGGCGGCGGCGACCGCCTCGGCGAGAGGACACTCGTCCCTTACTTTGGCGAGCTTGACGAGCATCGGCAGATTGATGCCGGCGAGAACCTCGACTTTGGGCCGGCTCATCACCGAAATGGCGAGATTGGACGGCGTGCCGCCGAACATGTCTGTCAGGATAGCAACGCCATCCCCACTGTCGACGCGTTTGACCGCTTCGATTATGTCCTTGCGGCGTTCCTCGACGTCGTCGTCGGGACCGATCGTCACCGCCTCGATTTGGCCTTGCGGACCTACGACATGCTCCAGGGCCGAGCGGAACTCGACGGCCAACCGCCCGTGGGTCACCAGCACAAGACCAATCATGAAACTCCCCGCGGGCGCGTCCCGAGTGCACCGCACGAAAGGCTGCTCATCTTGACCATCCGAAGCCCAAGCGCAAGAGGCATTTTCGCCGATATCTGGCGATTGTTGCATCGCGATAGCTAAAGCTCCGATACCGCGGCAGAGGCCGCCCCATGCTTATGCGATCGGGCGGCGGGAGTGCCCATCCTACCCGGATTAGGGTTGCCAAAGCCGCCAACCTGCCCCCTCCAGCAGCCCCCGGCAAACGCTCTAGTTGTATCAACGAGACCAATTCCGTCGGGATGTTTCAGCCGTCAGAGCTTGTCATTTCGTGGGTGATATAGGCGATCAGGGCGGGTAACGCCGCCGTCCCGGATGCGACGGCGAGCCGCGGCAGTTGTATGCCATGGATTTCTGTCCTGCGACTGGCCGCTTCAGGCAGCCGCTGAGCGTCCGCTGCGGCAAGGTCGACGACCAACCCGACCACCGCGCTCGCTTCGTGCGCGAGCCGCATCAGGCCGACGCCGCGCACCTCGATCAAGCCGGCCAGCGCTTCGGCAGGCCGGGTCAAGAGCCGGCCATGTGCGGCTTCAAGATAAACCCGGTCGTCCGCCACCAGGCGCGCGAATGGAAGCGAACCGGTTCGCGCCATTTCAATCAATTCCAGCGCCAGCCGCGATTTTCCGGATCCGGATGGCCCGCGGATCAAGACGGCGTGGGGTCCGACAAGGACGGCCGAGGCGTGCACCGTCGCTGGCGGCGATGCCATTACGGCGCCGGCAGGCGCACAATGAAGCGCGCGCCGGCGACCGTGGCCTCGCCTTGTTCGTCCGGCGGGCCGGGCCTGTTTTCCACCCAGATCGCGCCGCCATGGGCATCGACGATTTGCTTGGAGATGGAGAGGCCAAGCCCCGAATTCTGGCCGAAGCCTTGATGCGGGCGATCGGTGTAGAACCGCTCGAACACCTTTTCGAAAGCGTCCGGCCGCACGCCGGGACCATCATCGTCGACCAGGATCTCGATGTTGTTCTTGAGCCGCCGGCAGGTGACACGCACGGTGCCTTCGGGCGGAGAAAACGAGCGCGCATTTTCGATCAGGTTGTCGACCACCTGGCCGAGGCGCGAGTCGTGTCCCGGTACTTCGAACGCGCGAGGATTGCCGCCGCCTTCGAAGTGCAGTGTGACTTTGATACCGTCGTCGCGCTTGACCTCGTTGGCGACGCCGACGAGCGTGTTGAGCAGCTTGGTCAGATCGACCGGCGCGGCCTCTTGCCGCTGCAGCTCGGCATCGAGCCTGCTGGCGTCGGAAATATCCGAAATCAGCCGATCGAGCCGCTGCACGTCGTGCTGAATGATGCTGAGAAGCCGCCCGCGGCTCTCCTCGGTGCGCGCCACCGGCAATGTCTCCACCGCCGAACGCATCGATGTCAGCGGATTCTTGAGTTCGTGCGCCACGTCCGCGGCAAAGCTCTCGATCGCTTCGATCCGGCTGTAGAGCGCGTTGGTCATGTCGCGCAGCGTGCCGGACAAGTGCCCGATCTCGTCGCGCCGGCGGGTGAAATCCGGAATTTCGACCCGCGATCGGATCCGTCGGCGCACGCTTTCGGCAGCATCAGCAAGCCGCCGCACCGGCTCGGCGATGGTGCCAGCCAGGAGGATCGAAAGCACGACCATCACCGCGGTGGCGACGAGGAAGACCTTGAGAATGGCAAGCCGCTCGGCCTCGACCATGTCGTCGATGTCGGCGCCTTGCGTCGAGAGCATGAGCGCGCCGCGTACCGCGCGGAAGCGCTGCACCGGCACTGCCACTGACACGATGACATCGCCACGCTCGCTGACGCGTACTATGCTGGAATTCTGGCCGTTCAGGGCCTGCGCCACTTCTGGATAGCCGCGGCCGTTCAGGGCGCCGAGCTCGTGATAGAGCGGAAGATCACCGCGCCCGAGCCAGCGCCGCAACCCAATGAATGCGCGTTCGAACAGGCCAGGCTTTTCGGCATTCGGCGGCGGCAAGTCGAAGCGCAGCACGTCGCCGCGGCCGAACAGATTGCGGCTGTCGACCAGCAGCACGCCATCGCGATCATAGATGCGGGCGCGCGTCTTGGTCGGCGAAACAAGCCGCCGCAGCACTGGCGCCACGCGCTCGGGATTGATCGGGAAATCGATGCCGTAAAGCGCTTCCTCGGACGGGCCGTAGCTTTCGCCCGGATGCAACTCAAGCAATTTGTCGGGATCGATGGTGAGCGATGAATCGGTCTCGACGGTCGCCGAAGCGGCGATCGCGCCGGCGATGATTTGTCCCTGAACCAAAAGGCTCTGGACGCGCGCATCGATCAGGCCGGCGCGGAATTCGGACAGGAAGTTGATGCCGATGGAAAGCGCCAGCAGTCCCGCGACGTTGAGGAAGACGATGCGCCGCGTGAGGCTCGAGAAGCTCTGCGTAATGAAGAATTGCCAGGCGCGCGGCACCCAGCCGATGATGTGCGCAAGTCTGCTCGTCTGCACAGGAGGAGCCTCAACGGCGGTCTCGCCGTCGGTCTCAGGGTCGTCCTGAGACGCGGCGTGAGCCCGCATCTTGGCCCGTGCGATTTCTGCGGTTCGATCGAGCACGTCGTCTGCCGGGTTTCGACCATGCCCGCGTTCTGCAAGCATAGACGCCATTAGTACCGCACGTCAGCCGCCCCGTCAGGGGTCATGGATCAAATGTCCATGACACGTTTTCGCGCATAAAACTGCGCTTTATTCCTTGAAACGATAGCCAACGCCGTACAGCGTTTCGATCATGTCGAATTCGTTGTCGCTTGCTTTGAACTTTTTGCGCAACCGTTTGATGTGGCTGTCGATGGTGCGGTCGTCGACATAGACTTGGTCGTCGTAGGCGGCGTCCATCAATGCGTTACGGCTTTTCACCACGCCCGGCCGGCTCGCCAAGGCGTGCAGGATGAGGAATTCGGTGACGGTCAGTGTGACCGGCTCGTTTTTCCAAGTGCAGGTGTGACGTTCAGGATCCATGCGCAGGAGCCCGCGCTCCAGCACCTTGCTGTCGACTTCCTTCGGGGCGGTGGCGTCCTTGGGCGAGGCGCGCCGCAACACAGCTTTGACCCGTTCGACCAGAAGCCGCTGCGAGAAAGGTTTGCGAATAAAGTCGTCGGCGCCCATTTTGAGGCCGAACAACTCGTCGATTTCCTCGTCTTTCGAGGTGAGGAAGATCACCGGCAAGTCGGATTTCTGCCGCAGCCGCCGCAACGTCTCCATGCCGTCCATGCGCGGCATTTTGATATCGAGGATGGCAAGGTCGGGCGGAGCGCTCTTGAACCCATCGAGCGCGGAGGCGCCATCCGTATAGGTCGTGATCCGATATCCCTCGGCCTCGAGCGCAATGGAGACCGAAGTGAGGATATTGCGGTCGTCGTCCACGAGAGCGATGGTCGGCATGGCGGCCTTCTAGCATGAGTCGGCCGCAAGCATCACCAGCCCCGGCCCCATAAGCCTTTGAAAACCCATGTAGGGGCGGAAGTGTGACAAGACAAGGCGGAATCGGGGCAATTGCTGAGGCGGCGGGAACAGGAAACCTCGATGGCCCAATCTGATAACGGCGCTGCTTTGCCCGGTTTCATGCCCGGCCGCCTGCCGGAAAACGCCCCGGCGGCTGACTTTGACGCGGTCGCCGTGGCCAAGGCCCTGCTGCGGGCGAGGCGGGCCGGGGCATTGGGAACCATCGACCGCAATACCGGCCACCCATTCGGATCTTTGGTTAACGTCGCCACAGACGTTGACGGTTCCCCGCTTATTTTAGTTTCCCGCCTGGCCACCCATACCGCCAATCTGGAAAAGGACAGCCGCGCGTCACTGCTTCTTGCATCCGCCGGCCGGGGCGACCCGCTGGCCCATCCGCGCCTGACGGTATTGGGCACCTTCGCGCCGGTGGGGCTGCAGGACGCTGCCGAGCCGCGCCTGCGCCGGCGCTTTCTGGCGCGTCATCCCAAGTCAGAGCTGTATGCGGGCTTCGCGGATTTTTCGTTCTGGAGACTGAGCGTCGTGTCGGCTCATCTCAATGCCGGCTTCGCCCGCGCGGCCGACTTGAAAGCCGATGACCTCATGACCGCTGTCTCGGACGCGCACGCGCTGATCGACGCCGAAGCGGATGCGCTCGCGCACATGAACGCCGACCATGCCGAGGCGATCCGGCTTTATGCGACCAAGCTCCTTGGCGCCGACGACGGTCCGTGGCGGCTGACCGGCATCGATCCGGAAGGAATTGATCTTGCGCAAAGCGACGCCACGCTCCGCCTGCCATTTTTGCAGCGTGTCACAACGGCTGAAGCGTTGCGCAAAGCGCTCGTCGATTTGGCAGCGCAGGCGAGGGCCCGTTGATTCGCTGCGGTGCAGCGGGAACGGGTCCGCTTTTTGCTCGTTGAGGGCTAGCAAGTGCGTCTTGGCAGGGGCTGGGATGCTCGATATAGGGTCGCGGGTCCGCGTTGGACGGATTAAAGTGGCCAGGAGCTCGGGATGGGGCTCGACGAGCTGCGGAGGCGAGCGTGAAGGAAACCGGTCTGCGAAATGGCGCCCATGGTGCCGATAAGTTTGGGCTGAAAAATCTCGCAGCGGTCCATTGGAATTTACCCGATACCATCCTGGTCGAGCACGCGATCACCAACCGCGAAGGCGAACTGGTGCAGGGCGGAGCGTTTTGCGCCGAGACGGGCGTGCATACCGGTCGCAGCCCGAAGGACAAATTTGTCGTCGCCGACGCCCAGACTGAAAAATCCGTCTGGTGGGAAAAGAATGGCCGGCTGTCGCAAGAGCATTTTCAGCTTCTGTTCGACGATTTCATCGCGCATGCCAAAGGCAAGACGCTTTATGCGCAAGACCTCTATGGCGGCGCCGATCCGAAATACCGCATCAAGGTCCGCGTCTATAACGAGCTGGCATGGCACTCGATGTTCATCCGCGCCCTGCTCATTCGCCCGGATCGCGCCGAGCTCTCACACTACGTCCCGGACTTCACCATTCTGTCGCTGCCGTCCTTCAAAGCCGATCCCAAACGCCACGGTGTGCGCAGCGAGACCATCATCGCCATCGATTTCACCAGGCGCATCATCCTGATCGGCGGCTCGTCCTATGCCGGCGAAATGAAGAAATCGGTGTTCACCACGCTGAATTACTACCTGCCGGCCGAGAGCGTGATGCCGATGCATTGCTCGGCCAATGTCGGCCCGTCGGGCGACGTTGCGCTGTTCTTCGGCCTGTCGGGTACCGGCAAGACCACATTGTCGGCCGACCCCAAACGCACGCTGATCGGCGACGACGAGCACGGTTGGGGCCCGCAGGGCGTTTTCAATTTCGAGGGCGGTTGCTACGCGAAATGCATCCGGCTCTCGCCCGAGGCGGAGCCGGAGATTTACGCCACCACGCACCGCTTCGGGACGGTGCTGGAGAACGTCGTGTTCGATCCCGAGACGCGCGTCTGCGACTTCGACGACGATTCCAAGACCGAGAATACGCGCGCCGCTTATCCGCTGGATTTCATTCCGAATGCGTCGCGCACCGGCCGGGCCGGCATGCCGCGCAATATCGTTCTTCTCACCGCCGATGCCTTCGGCGTCATGCCGCCGATCGCGAAGCTGACGCCGGCACAGGCGATGTATCACTTCTTGTCGGGCTATACCGCCAAGGTCGCCGGCACCGAGAAGGGCCTGGTCGGCGTACAGCCGGAATTCTCCACCTGCTTTGGCGCGCCGTTCCTGCCGCGTCATCCTTCCGTCTACGGCAATCTGCTGCGCGAATTGATCAGCGCCCACGGCGTCGATTGCTGGCTGGTCAATACCGGCTGGACCGGCGGCATCTATGGCGTCGGCCGGCGCATGCCGATCAAGGTAACGCGCACGCTTCTTACCGCCGCGCTCGACGGCTCACTCAAGAATGTGAGCTTCCGCACCGATCCGTATTTTGGCTTTTCAGTTCCGACCCAGCTCACCGGCGTCGAGCCGCATCTGCTCTATCCGCAGAAAACCTGGCAGAACAAGCTCGAATTCGATCAGACCGCCCGCAAGCTGGTCGGCATGTTCCAGAAGAACTTCGTGCAGTTCGAGGACCATGTGGAAGCCGACGTGCGTGCCGCGGCGCCGGAAGTGCGGATCGCCGCCGAATAACCTCGGTTCGTCACAGCCTATTTCCAGGACCGGAACGGGGTCTCCGGCACGGGCGTGAGCGGCGGCTTGCCTGCCGCCCAGGCGCGAATGTTGTCGACCAGGAGCTGATCCATCTTCGCCCGTGTGAATTCCGATGCCGAGCCCACGTGCGGCAGCAGCACCACGTTGTCCATCGCCAGCAATTCCTCGGGTACGTGCGGCTCCGCGACGAATACATCGAGGCCCGCGGCCAGAATCTTGCCCTCGCGCAGAGCCGCAATTAACGCCGGCTCGTCGATCACCGACCCGCGCGCGACATTGATCACGACCCCATTCGGGCCGAGCGCGTCGAGGACTTTTGCGTCGATCATATTTTTGGTGGCAGCGCCGCCCGGCACGATGACGATCAGCGTATCCACATCGTGCGCCATATCGACAAGTTGCGGGTAATGCCGGTAGCGGAGCTCGGGCCGCGGCTGGCGCGTGTGATAGACGACCGGTACGCCGAAGGCCTCAAGGCGCCGCGCGATGGCGATGCCGATGCGGCCTAGGCCGACCATTCCGACGGTACGGTCGCGCAAGGTGGCGCGGCTGAGCGGAAAATGACCCTCGGGCCATTTGCCGGCGCGCAGGTAACGTTCGGACTGCGGCAGTTCTCGCACTGTGTTGAGAAGAAGACCAATCGCGGTGTCGGCGACTTCCTCAGTCAGCACGTCGGGCGTATGGGTGACGATGATGCCGCGCCTTGCTGCCGCGCTGGCATCGATGTGATCGTACCCGACGCCGAAACTTGAAATGATCTGCAGCTTGGGCAATGCGGTGAACAGGGCGTCATCGACGGACTGCACTGGCGCGCTGACGGCTATCGCGCGGATACCAGCCAACCCCGCGGGGAATGTGTTTCGGTCGGCGGCGTCGCCGAGTTTATGGATGGCGAAATCCGCAAAGCCCTTGGCGAGGACCGGCCGCAGCGGTCCGATCAGCAGCACGTCGGGTTGCTCGGTTGGCAATGATTTACCCTTTGTATCAGTGGGATAAGTCGCCACTAGGTTGGCTTCCGCGAAACAGGGGAATGAGTGCCGGCACCTGCGCACAATAGCTCGGATACGTATCGGGAAAGCTTTCCTCCATGAAACGTTCCTCGCGCCGCAGTTTGAGCACCAGAGCAATCGTCAAAAAGCAGAACGCAAGCAGGCCGCGCCATTCGCCAACGACGATCGCGGTTCCCAAGATGGCAAGGAGCAGGCCGGTATAAATCGGGTGACGGACGATCGCGTAGGGACCACTGCGAATAAGCTCATGGTTCTCTTTGACGGTGACGGTCCCACTCCAATTGCGCCCGAGATGCACGCGCGCCCAGATGGCAAAGGCAAGCCCGGCGATCACCATCAGCAATCCAAGCGAATAGACAATCATCGTGTCGGGAAGAAAACGCGTGCCGAGCCAATACAACCAAGGTCCGCGAACAGCCAGCAACACCGCCGCGGGGATTGTCAGGGCGATGGTCAGAAGGCGGCTCGCCCGGGATTCTTGTCGTCGCGCCGGCTTCACGTTCCGCGCAGCCGCCACCCAATAGGCGAGCCACGCCAGCCACAGGACAGCAAGCGGCAGGTCAAAGAGCGAGTAACGCAACCTAACCTCCGCCAGAGCATGATCAGCGAAATCTGCCTCCAGACCTTATCTGGGATGCAAGGTCTGGGATGGAAGCCGGCGGTCGGAAAGTCACCTAGGCGGCTAGACCAGCATCGTAACCGGCGTTTCGATCAGCGCCTTGACGGCGGCCAGAAGCTCGGCCCCGAGCGCACCGTCGACGGCACGGTGATCGCAGGACAGCGTCGCGGTGAGCATGCTGGCGAACGCGACGCCGCCGTCAGGTTTCTCGATGGCCTGCCGGCGCGCAGCGCCTACGGCGAGGATCGTCGCCTGCGGCGGATTGATGATGGCGGAGAATTCGCGCACGCCGTACATGCCGAGATTGGAGATCGCCGACGACCCGCCTTGGTATTCCGCGGGCTTCAGCTTCTTCTCGCGGGCGCGCGCCGCGAGACCCTTCATCTCCGCGGAGATTGCGCTCAGCGTCTTTGTCTCGGCCTGACGGATGATCGGCACGATCAATCCGCCGTCCAGCGCCACGGCGACGCCGACGTCGGAATGCTTAAAGCGCAAGATGCGGTCGCCGGCCCAGGCCGCGTTCGCCGCCGGAACGCGTTGCAGCGCCAGCGCCAGCGCGCGAATAATGAAATCATTAAGCGAGAGCTTGAAAACGGGCTTGCCGTCGCGGTCCTTCGGCGCGGCGGCATTGACCTCTTCGCGCACGGCGATCAGCGCATCGATCGTGATGTCGGCGGTCAGATAAAAATGCGGGATGGTTTGCTTCGCCTGCTGCAGCCGCGCCGCAATGGTCTTGCGCATGCCATCGAGCGGCACTTCTTCGTAGCCGGCGGGATCGTAAAGCGCTTTGACCTGATCGGCGGTCGGGCCCTCGGCCAAAGCGGCATGGCTGGGTGCGGGATGCGGACGCGGCGCGGCTTCCACATCGCGCGCGACGATGCGGCCGTGCGGGCCGGAGCCTTTGAGGCGGGAAAGATCGATCCCGGCCTCGCCCGCCAACCTCCGCGCCAGCGGCGTGACAGAAATTCCGCCGGAAAGCCGCGCCGGTCCGAAATTGCGCTCGGGCGTTCGCACCTCGAGGAATGGATCGAGCTTGATCGGCTGTTGCGGCGATTTGGGCGGCGCCGAAGCTAGCAGCGCCGCTGCGGCCGCCGGCGCCTTCGGCGCTGCGGCCGCGGCCGGACCTGACTTCGCTGGCGCGCTCACGACAGCCCCGGTGCCGTCGCCGATCACGCCAACGATGGCGCCCACCGGGGCGACTTCGCCTTCGAGCACGCGGATCTCGTTGAGGATGCCGGCCTCGGTCGCCGGCACTTCCATCGAGACTTTATCGGTCTCGATCTCGAACAGATTGTCGCCCGGTTGCACCGCATCACCGGCTGACTTGAACCACTTGGTGACTTTTCCCTCGGCGACGGTCTCGCCGAGCTGCGGCATGAGGATGTTCATTGCAATTTCCGCATTCTTGAATTCGTCATGGCCGGCTTGTCCCGGCCATCAACGATTCCGCTGTGTCCAGCACAGGGCTGGGCTTGGCGGACTAGAAACTTTACCACGTCACCGACACGTACTGCGTTTCTAAAAATTCCATCAGTCCTTCGTGCGCGCCTTCGCGACCGAGGCCCGATTGCTTCATGCCGCCGAACGGCGCCGCCGGATCGGAGACGATGCCG
Organism: Xanthobacteraceae bacterium; assembly: GCA_035566615.1. Lineage (GTDB taxonomy): Bacteria > Pseudomonadota > Alphaproteobacteria > Rhizobiales > Xanthobacteraceae > BOG-931. The sequence continues at coordinate 2,517 of DATMQV010000220.1, read as the reverse complement.
CGATTGAGCCCGATCATGCCGAAATCGAGTTTCTCGGAAACGCGCAGGCCGCGGCTCAGATCCTTGGTGTAGAGATAGGCGACCAGCCCGTATTCGGTGTCGTTGGCGCGCGCGATGACCTCGTCTTCGGATTTGAAGGTCTGCAGCGACGCCACCGGTCCGAAGATTTCCTCGTTGAGCATGTTGGCGTCGTTGGAGACGTTCGACAGAACGGTGGCCGGATAGAAGAAGCCGGGGCCGCTGGGCGCTTTGCCGCCGGTGAGCACCTTGGCGCCCTTCTGCACCGCGTCGTCGACCAATTCGATCACCTTGTCTAGCCCTTCCTTGTTGACCAGCGGGCCAAGGGCGACGCCGTTGTCGAGACCGTTACCCATCTTCAGCCCCGCCATCTTGGCGGTGAGCTTCTTGGCGAATTCGTCATGCACCTTTTCATGCACATAGAAGCGATTGGCCGCCGTGCAGGCCTCGCCCATATTGCGCATCTTGGCGATCATGGCGCCGTCGATCGCGGCGTCGATATCGGCGTCATCGAACACGATGAAGGGCGCATTGCCGCCGAGCTCCATGGCCGGGCGCACGACATTGTCGGCGGCTTCATGCAGAAGCTTCCGGCCGACTTCGGTCGAGCCGGTGAACGACACCACCCGTACGCGCGGATCGTGCAACATGGCGCCGACGACCTTGCCGGACGAGCGTGATGGTATGACGTTGACCACGCCGGCGGGAACGCCGGCTTCTTCCAGGATCGGCATCAAAGCCAGCATGGTCAGCGGCGTGTCGGATGCGGGCTTGAGCACGACCGCGCAGCCGGCCGCAAGCGCCGGGCCGATCTTGCGGGTCGCCATCGCGGCCGGGAAATTCCACGGCGTTACCAGCACGGCGATGCCCGCCGGCTTGTGATGCACCAGGATGCGCGCACCCGTCGCCGGCGCAATCGAATTCTGGCCGACGTTGCGCACGGCTTCTTCGGCGAACCAGCGGAAGAATTCAGCCGCATAAGCGACTTCGCCACGCGAGTCCGAGAGCGCCTTGCCGTTCTCGATGGTGATCAGCTTGGCCAGCCGCTCCTGATCGCGGATGATCAGCTCGTAGGCCTTGCGCAGAACCTCGCCGCGTTCGCGCGGCTTTTTGGCGGCCCAGCCGGGGAAGGCGGCGCTTGCCGCATCGAGTGCGGCCTTGGCGTCCTCGACGGTGGCGCTGGCGACCGACGCAACTTTGTTCTCGGTCGCCGGATCGATCACGTCGAAGCGGCTGCCGTCGGAGGATTTCCGCCACTTGCCGCCGATCCACAAATCGGTCGGGACGTTCGCGAGCAGATTATCGTACATGGCACTGACCCTTTGGCGATCGTTTCCTGCCCGTGGTCGCGTTACTTCGCGGGCTTTTTCAGTTCGACCAGGATGTTCTGATAGAGCTTGCCGCTGAGATTGCGCAGCTCGTGCTTCTCACCGGCATCGCGCCAGATCACGCCGCCGACTTTGTCGTCGGCGATGAAGGAATGCCCCTGCACGTTCTCAAGCTCGATCTTGCCGCCGGTGACGTTGATGATGACGTAATCGAGCGTGTGATGATGCCACGCCTTCTTGCCGCCGGGCGGAACCTGCATGTCCCAGACCCGCACCTGATCGTTCTCAAACAGGATCTCGGTGCCGATCGGTCCGCAGGGATTTTCGCGTGTCGGCTCGTTTGCCATGATCTCCTCCGCTCATGCGTTCAAGCTGCGCTGCACGCGCTCGGCGATGCGGTCGACGCTCGGCAGAGCGAGGTCCTCGAGAATGTCGGCGGCCGGCAACGGGATGTGCGGAGTCGTGATCCGCACCGGCGGGCCGTCGAGATCGTAGAACGCCTCGTCGGCGACGATCGAGACAAGCTCGGCGCCCCAGCCGCACAGCCGCGGATTTTCCTCGACGGTGAACAGGCGATGCGTGCGCGCCACGGAACCGAGGATCGTCTGCGTGTCGAGCGGCACCAGCGAGCGCACGTCGATCACCTCGCAGTCGATGCCCTGCTCGTTCTTGAGCTTCTCCGCCGCTGCGAGCGCCCGCGGCACCATGAGCGCGAGCGCGAGAATGGTTGCGTCTTTGCCCGGGCGCACGATCTTGGCGGTGCCAAGCGTGTCGACAATCTCGCCGTCCGGCACTTCTCCCTTGGTGGCGTAGAGCGACTTGTGCTCGAGGAAAATCACCGGATCGGGATCGCGCACGGAAGCCGCGAGCAGCCCGATCACATCGACCGGGCTCGACGGCGCCACGACCTTTAGTCCCGGGATCATCATGCACCAGTTCTCGACGCTCTGCGAATGCTGCGCGCCAAAGCGGGCGCCGCCGCCATTGCCCGTGCGCACGACGAGCGGGACTTTCACCTGCCCATTCGTCATGTAGCGGCTCTTGGGAAATTCGTTGGCGATATAGTCGAAGCACACGGCGATGAAGTCGGAGAACATGATCTCGGCGATCGGCTTCAGACCGGTCATCGCCGCGCCCATGGCGGCGCCGAGGATCGCCTGCTCGGAGATCG